>NZ_CP072913.1:3225384-3529807 GCF_017968885.1 Pseudomonas sp. Tri1
GCACTCAGTGCCAACACCAGCAAGCTCGGCATGAACGCTTTCAAACTCATTGTTGCGCCTCCAGTTTCAAAGCCCGGGCCGCCTTGCGGGCCTCGCTGCGCTCGACGAAGTTGCGAATCAGTACATAGAACACTGGCGTGAGCAGCAGGCCGAAGAAGGTCACCCCGAGCATCCCGGAGAACACCGCCACACCCATGGCATGGCGCATTTCGGCACCGGCGCCGCTGGAGAACACCAGTGGCACCACACCCATGATGAAGGCGAAGGAGGTCATCAGGATCGGACGCAGACGCAGACGGCACGCCTCCAGCACCGCAGCCAGCGGGTTCATGCCCTCGAGCTGTTTATCCTTGGCGAATTCGACGATCAGAATCGCGTTCTTACAGGCAAGCCCCACCAGTACGATCAAGCCGATCTGGGTAAAGATGTTGTTGTCACCGCCGGACAGAATCACCCCGGTAATCGCCGACAACAGGGTCATCGGTACGATCAGGATCACTGCCAACGGCAGGCTCCAGCTTTCGTACTGAGCAGCAAGTACCAGGAACGCCAACAGCACGCAGAGCGGGAACACGAACAGCGCGGTGTTACCCGAGAGGATCTGCTGGTACGTCAGGTCGGTCCACTCGTAGGTCATGCCGTTGGGCAGTTCGTCCTTGAGCAGTTTCTCGATGGCTTTTTCAGCCTGGCCGGAGCTGTAGCCTGGCGCGGCGGCACCGTTGATTTCAGCGGTGATGAAACCGTTGTAATGCATCACGCGGTCCGGCCCCGAGGTGTCGCTGACCTTGATGAAGGTCGCCAGCGGGATCATTTCACCGCGGTTGTTGCGCACCTTGAGCTGGCCGATCTGGTCCGATTCGAGGCGGAACTGTTGCTCGGCCTGGACGTTGACCTGATAGGTGCGGCCGAAGCGGTTGAAGTCGTTGGCATACAGCGAACCCAGATAGATTTGCAGGGTGTCGAAGATGTCGCTGACAGCCACGCCGTGGGTCTTGGCTTTTTCACGGTCGATGGCGGCATCGACCTGGGGCACGTTCACGGTGTAGCTGGTGAACAACCCGGCCAGTTCCGGCACGCTGCGGCTCTTGGTGATGATGTTCATGGTTTCTTTGTACAGTTCGTCGTAGCCCAGGTTGCCCCGGTCTTCGATTTGCAGGCGGAAACCACCGATGGTGCCCAGGCCCTGTACCGGCGGCGGTGGGAAGATCGCCATGTAGGCTTCCTGGATCTGCGAGTACTGGCCGTTCAAGGCTCCGGCGATAGCGCCGGCCGATTGGCTCGGGTCCTTGCGCTCGTCAAAGGGCTTGAGGGTCACGAACACGATGCCGGCGTTCGGGCTGTTGGTGAAGCCGTTGATCGACAGGCCTGGGAAGGCCACCGCGCTTTCGACGCCCGGTTGCTTGAGGGCCAGGTCGGACATGCGCTTGATCACATCTTCGGTGCGGTCCAGGCTCGCTGCGTCCGGCAGTTGCGCGAAGGCCACCAGGTATTGCTTGTCCTGGCCGGGTACGAAACCGGTCGGGGTGTTGGAGAAGCCGAAAAACGTCAACACCATCAGGCCCGCGTAGAGCACCAGGGCGATGCCGCTGCTGCGGATCACGCGGCCGACGGTGCCTACATAACCGTGGCTGGCGCGGTCGAAGAAGCGGTTGAACGGACGGAACAACCAGCCACCGAAGAGCTTGTCCAGGAACCGCGAGAAACGGTCCTTGGGCGCGTCATGGCTCTTGAGCAATACGGCAGCCAGGGCTGGCGACAGGGTCAGGGAGTTGAGCGCCGAGATCACCGTCGAGATGGCAATGGTCAAGGCGAACTGTTTGTAGAACTGCCCGGTCAAGCCACTGATGAACGCCGCCGGAATGAACACCGCGCACAGCACCAGTGCCGTGGCGATGATCGGACCGGTCACTTCACCCATGGCGCGCTTGGTCGCCTCTACGGGGGTAAGTCCGAGGCCGATGTTTCGCTCGACGTTCTCCACCACCACGATGGCGTCGTCCACCACGATACCGATGGCCAGCACCAGGCCGAACAGCGAGAGGGCGTTGAGGGAGAAGCCGAACAGGTGCATCACGGCGAACGTACCGATCAACGACACCGGCACGGCCACCAGCGGAATGATCGAGGCACGCCAGGTCTGCAGGAACAGGATCACCACCAACACCACGAGAATCAGTGCTTCGAACAGGGTGTGGACCACTGCCTCGATGGAGCCGCGCACGAAGATCGTCGGGTCATAGACAATGCTGTAGTCCATCCCTGCCGGGAAGCCTTTCTTCAACTCCTCCATCTTGGCGCGAACGTCATTGGAGATCTGGATGGCGTTGGAGCCAGGACGCTGGAAGATCGGGATCGCCACCGCCGGCTGGTTGTCCAGCAATGAGCGCAGGGCATATTGGCTGGAGCCCAACTCCACCCGGGCGATGTCCTTCAGGCGAGTGATCTCACCGTTGGCACCGGAACGAATGATGATGTTCTCGAACTCTTCTTCACTGACCAGGCGACCCTGGGTGTTGATCGAGAGCTGGAACGCCTGGGCATTCGGTGCTGGCGGCGCACCCAGGGCACCGGCGGCGACCTGACGGTTCTGCTCGCGGATCGCCGTGACCACGTCGGTGGCGGTCAGGTTGCGCGAAGCGGTCTTGTTCGGATCGAGCCAGACCCGCAGAGAGTAGTCGCCCATACCGAACAGCTGTACATCACCCACGCCGCCCAGGCGCGCCAGCTCATCCTTGATGTTGAGCAGGGCGTAGTTGGACAGGTAAAGCATGTCGTAGCGTTTGTCCGGCGAGGTCAAGTGCACGACCATGGTCAGGTCGGGCGAAGCCTTGTCCACTGTAATACCGATTCGTGTCACTTCTTCCGGCAGCTTGGGCTCGGTGCGAGTGACGCGGTTTTGCACCTGCACCTGGGCGTTGTCCAGGTCGGTACCCAGGGCGAAGGTGATGGTCAGGGTGATCTTGCCGTCGGCGGTGGACTGCGAGGACATGTACAGCATGTTCTCCACGCCGGTGATGGCTTGTTCCAGGGGCGCGGCCACGGTTTCGCCGATGACCTTGGGGTTGGCGCCCGGGAAGTTGGCGCGCACGACCACGGTCGGCGGCACGACTTCCGGGTACTCGCTGATCGGCAGCTGGAACAGCGAGATGGCGCCGGCGATCAGGATCAGCAGCGAAAGCACCGCTGCGAAGATCGGCCGCGAAATGAAGAACTGGGAAAATTTCATCTTGGATTCAGTCCCTTAACCGCGTGGGGTGGCAGCGGCCAGCTTGCCTGCCGATCCGGACGCGGCCTTGGACGGCGCGACTTGGGACAGGTTGCTGGCTTCGAGCGCTTTTCGTTGTTGTGCCAGGGCGGCGATGGTTTCTTCGCTGGCCATCGGCACGGTTTCAGGTGTGACTGGCGAACCGGGGCGAGCCCGTTGCAGCCCCTTGACGATGATGGTGTCGTCCTTGCTCAGGCCGCTGCGCACGATGCGCAGGCCTTCGATCTTCGGCCCCAGCTCGACGGCGCGGTAGGCCGGCTTGTTGTCTGCGTCCATCACCAGCACGAATTTCTTGCCCAGGTCGGTGCCCACGGCTTCGTCGTTGATCAGCACGGCGGAATAAGTGCCGCTGCCCACCAACTTCAGTCGGGCATACAGGCCTGGGGTGTAGGCGCCGTCTTTGTTATCGAATACAGCGCGACCACGGATGGTGCCGGTCTGCGGGTTGACCTGGTTGTCGACGAAGTTCATCTGGCCCTGGTGCGGGTTGCCGTCTTCGTTGGACAGGCCCATGTACACCGGCGTGGCCTGGCCGCGTTGGCCCTGGCGGGCGAGTTGGGTGTACTTGAGGAAGACGCGTTCGTCGGCGTCGAAGTAGGCGTAGACCTTGTCGGTGGAGACTACGCTGGTCAGCGGCGTGACATCGGCGGTCACCAGGTTACCAGCGGTGATGTCCGCCCGGCTGACGCGACCACTGATGGGCGAGGTGACGCGGGTGAAGCTCAGGTTCAGCTTGGCCAGGTCCAGTTGCGCTTGGATGGCCGCCGCGGCGGCTCGGGCTTCCTGGGCTGCACTGGTGCGCGAGTCGGCCAGCTCGGCGGAGATGGCATTGCTCAAGCGCAGGCGTTCGCCACGCTGGGCTTCATTCTCGCTACGGGTAGCCGTAGCGCGGGCCTGGGCCAGCTGGGCTTCGAGGCGACGGACCTCAGCTTGGAACGGGCGTGGGTCGATCTGGAACAGCAGGTCGCCTTTTTTGACCAGCGCGCCTTCGGTGAAGGCTACTTCGTCGATCTGTCCGGAAACGCGCGGGCGAATCTCGACCGTTTCCGGAGCTTCGAGGCGTCCGGTGAATTCATCCCATTCGTTGACCGGTTGTTCCAACACCTTGGCCACACTGACTTTGGCCGGCGGCATCGAGGCTGCCGTGTCGGGAGTCTTGCCGCAGGCGCTCATCACCAGCACCGCCAGCAGTGCGAGGGGAAAACGCAGTTTTGAAAGTGAATGTTCCATGGATAGCATCCGCCAATGTATTGAGAATGGGCGGATGATGCGTGGGCGCGGGCAGAGGAACGAATCGAATGAAACAAAGGTAACTATCATTCGGAATGATATAAGCCATCGACAAGCCCTCTAGTACGGGGCTTTTGTTAGGGTGCTATCAATATAGTTGATGGTCAGTGGGCATCCCAGGAAAAGCTATTCCGGCAAGTAGACATCATGGATGCGCTTGATTGAACCATCTTTGCGAAGCGCGTCAACGGCATCGCGCAAGTCCTCCACCATTTTGGGCGAGCATTGCTTGGAGCAGGCCAGGTAGAGATCGGCATGGCTACCGACCTGGCTCATGAGCAGCTTGCGCTTGGACACCTTCGGCCAGATGTACCGACTCTCTGGGACGCCGTTGAACCAAGCGTCGATGCGTCCCATCAATAACATTTGCGCGGGGTTGTCGCCAATGGCCAGCGGATAGATCTGCTCATCGCTGAACCCTTCGCTGCGCAGAATCTGTTCCTGCGCACTGCCCAGGCCGACCCCAATCTTGCGGTAGGTTTCTTTTGCTTGCGCGAAACTGTTCACTTTGCGCTCGAGGCTGAAAAAGGCTCGCTCCATGGGCATGATCGAGGCGATCCAGGTGAAGCGGTCTTCACGTTCCGGTATGCGTGAAAGGGGCGTGATCAAGTGGTCATGCTCCTCGCTCACGTGTTTCTGCGACCTGGCCCAAGGCAGCACATGGATTTTCATGGCATATCCGGCTTTGGTCATGGCCGCCACGGCGACATCGCCCACGACTCCGTAGCCTCGGGGGTCGTTGACAAAGGTCAGCGGGGGAGCATCCAGGATGTGCAGTTCAATCGTCGGGGGTTCGCCGCACGCGTTATGGACAACCAGCAGCGGTAACAACAGACAAAGCCCGCGGAGCGCCTTGGTGGGTACATGCAAAACGCGTGTGATCGGGCTCATGATCAATACTTCAGGCATTTAAAAGGGGGCGCCATTCTACGTGTGCTCGGCGCCGGGAAACATCCGTCCTACAGGCCAATGTGTTCGAACCACCAACAGGCTCGCCACAGTACTTTTATCGGAACACGTCAATGTTGTTGCCTCGGCCTTTATTGCGTGTTTCTGAAGGTATAGATCATCCCATCGACAAAAACCTTGAGCCTTGAAATTTGATGTCGTTTGGAAAGAAGTACGGCTCATGTGTTGATGGATTCAAGGCTAATGGACGATGCGTTCCAAGCGCCTCGATTTGACCGAGGGCAGCCTCAATTGACTGGTTAATAGTTGTGCGCTACAACTAAAAAACGTTTCATTTGAGGTGTCTCTCATGGCTCATCCCCAGCAAGACCTGATTGAAAAAATCCGTTCTGCTTCGCGACTCATGGTCCGAGAGTTGGGGTTCATGCACGCCACGCTGGCTGCGACGGGGTATCCACCGTCATCTGTGCATACGATCGTTGAACTCGGGAATCGTCAGGCATTGACGGCGGTTGAGCTGGTTGAACTGCTTGGCCTGGAAAAATCCAGCGTAAGCCGGATGGTTCGCAAGCTGGTCGAGGCCGGTGAAATTGAAGAAGTTGCCCATGAGGAGGATGCGCGCTTCAAGAAGCTGCGGCTCTCGGCACAGGGCAAGAAGACCCTGCGAGCCATTGATTCGTTTGCCACGAAACAGGTAGGCGAGGCCCTGGGCCATTTACCCCCTGAACAATGGCAAGTGGTGAGTGAAGGCATTGGCAACTATGGCGCCGCCCTACAGACTCAGCGGCTCGGGACACAACCAGCGCCTGTGACCCAATTGGATATTGCCCGTGGTTACCGTCCTGGCATCATCGGCCGCATCGTGCAAATGCATGCGCACTACTATGCGAGATACTTCAGCTTCGGCCAGCCATTCGAGAGCCTGGTTGCTGCGGATATGTCTGACCTGATGGGGCGTTTGCATAACCCCCGCAATGAAGTCTGGGTCGCGTTGGATGACCAGCGAATAGTCGGATCGATTGCTATCGATGGCGAAGCCCAGGGCGGCGAAGCGGTGCTGCGCTTCTTCATTCTGGATGACTCGGCAAGAGGCAAGGGCGCAGGTAAACGCTTGCTGGCTGAAGCCGTGAAGTTCTGTGACGAATGGGGCTTTTGTGCCACGCGGCTCTGGACGTTTCAGGGGCTTGATGCGGCCCGTAACTTGTATGAAGACTTTGGTTTCAAGCTGGAACAGGAGCAAGAGGGGCAACAATGGGGCGCACGGGTTATGGAGCAGTGTTTTGTCCGCTCCGGACTGACCAGCACGAAAACGTGAGCCGACATCCGGCGCATCCAGGGAAGCCTGTAGAAAGTTCGGTTCTTTCATCCCTCGTTGTCCCCCGAAACATTCCTTTCTACGGTCGATTTGTGACGCTATCCCAACAAGGTCACAAGTTGTCAACCGTGTCCAGGGTGCGTAAGCTGCTCCCATGAACCAACCATCGATACATACGCCCAGCACCCGTGGCCCAGCCGACCACGACATCCGAGACCAGATTGTCGCGGCGGCCAACGAGCATTTCAGTCAATACGGCTACGGCAAGACCACGGTATCCGACCTGGCCAAGGCCATCGGGTTTTCCAAGGCGTACATCTATAAGTTCTTCGACTCCAAGCAAGCGATCGGCGAGGCTATTTGTAGCCGCTGCCTGGCTGAGATCGTTGCGGCTGTGGAGCTGGCCATCAGCGAAGAAGGCCTCTCGCCGACGGAGCGTTTTCGACGCCTGGTCAAAACCTTGGTGACTACCGGTGTGAACCTGTTCTTCAATGATCGCAAGCTCTATGACATTGCCGCGTTCTCTGCGTCGGAGCGCTGGCCCAGCTCGCAAGCCTATAACGCACGAATCAAGAGCTTCGTGTTGCAAATCGTGCGAGAAGGACGGGAACTCGGTGAGTTCGAACGCAAGACGCCATTGGACGAGACAGTAGACGCGATCCACCTGGCGCTACGGCCTTTCGTCAATCCTTTGCTGTTGCAGTACAGCCTCGACGTCATCGAAGAGGCCCCCACGCTCACTTCCAATCTCATTTTGCGTAGCCTCATGCCGTGATCATCGGCTGACAGTTTGCAAGCGATACATTCCTCATGGTTTCAACGCTCGGCCATGGTGGGCTGATATAGGGTATTCATTTATCCTGTGCGTGACCATTGACACAAATGGTCACATGAATAAGTATGGCGCATCTGCCCTTGGCCCAAGGAGCGCTGACATGACGAGCTTCGCCCAGTTGCTACAGCAATTCGATCCGGATGCGCCGTTTGTGTCGCCGCCCAACTGGCAGCAGGGCCGTACGATCTTTGGCGGGCTGTCCGCGGCGTTATCGCTGCAAGCGGTTTTGCTTGAGCGTCCGACGGGCTTTCCACCGTTCAAGTCCGCTCAGGTGTCGTTCATCGGTCCGGTCACGCAGGCCCAGACATTTGACGTCAGCGTCTTGCGCCAAGGCCGATCAGTCACCTCGGTATCGGTCGATTGCCTGTCGGGTGATGACCTGGCGTTGCGCACGACTCTGCTGTTCGCTCAGCCGCGAGCGAGCTGTATTACCCATGATGCTTGGGGGCGTCCGTTGGTAGAAGGACCCTCCCGGTACGCTAAGTTGGAGCTGGACAGCCAGATCGCACCGGCCTGTGCCTACAACTTCGAGATGCGTCCCGCGGGCGGTTCGCTCCCGGTATCCGGCGCTGATAATCCGGAATTACTGATGTGGGTACGCCATCTGGATGCGCGGGGTGTAGACCCGGCAGTCGCCCTGATTGCCCTGGCTGACAGTTTGCCGCCGGCTGCCATGGCTTGCTTCACCGAGCCCGCTGCCATCAGTTCCGCGTCCTGGACGATTGACCTGCCGCAGCCCGCTGCCGGTGGGGAGTGGTTCTTGATCAACTCCTTTAGCCAGCAGGCCTTGGAAGGTTACTCGCTGCAGGATATGGAGATCTGGGATGAAAGCGGTCGGCGAGTGCTTTGGGCTCGTCAGACCGTGGCGATTTTTACGTAACACAACCAACCGCTCCATTACTTCAGCTACTGCTTCTTAGAGTTCTAATAATGAAAAAAATATTGCTCAAGACCCCGCTGGGTCTCTCCGTTGTGCTCGCCACTTCTCATGTGTTTGCCAGCGGCTTCGCGCTCAATGAACAAAGCGTCAGTGGGATGGGTTCAGGCTTTGCCGGGCGCTCTTCCTCTGCTGAAGATGCGAGCACGGTCTTTGGTAATCCGGCGGGGATGTCTCGCTTGAAGAAAGAACAGGTCAGCCTGGGGGCGGCGACGCTGTTCACGAAGTCCGAAATAAGCCAGACCCGCAGTACCTTCGGCGGTCAGGATGGCGATGACATGGTGCCAACGACCACAGTGCCGATGGGTTACTACGTCAAACCCGTTGATGAGCACTGGGCGTTCGGCGTTGGTTTTTATGTGCCGTTCGGCTTGATTACCGATTACGGCAGTGATTTCGCCGGGCGTTATTACGCCAACAAAAGCGAGGTCAAGACACTCACGTTCCAGCCGACTGTCAGCTACGCCTTCAACGATACGGTGTCGATCGGGTTCGGTCCCACGATCAATCGTATCAGTGGTGAGATATCTGGGGTGGCGCTCAATCCATTCAGCCCTGGTCGCAATGATGGAAGGCTCAAGAGCACCGGCGACGACACGGCCCTGGGTTTCAACGCGGGGATTCTGGTGCAGGCGACAGACCGAACCCGCTTGGGGCTGACCTACCATTCCAAGGTCAGCTATCACCTGGATGCCAAGACCAAGGTCAGCGACGGCATTTTCAGCCTGGTAGGGGTCAGCGGGCGCAGCTATGACGCCTCGCTGGATGTGGATACTCCGGAATCGGTGGATTTTTCAGTGACTCACCAGCTCAACACCGACTGGACGCTGTACTTGGGCAGCACCTGGACACGCTGGAGCCGCTTCAAGGACCTGACCATCGAAAACTCGGGGCTGCCGCCTTTGTTGAACGCCCAGTTGGGTACCATCAGCGAAGAGCAGAACTGGCATGACACCTGGGCCCACGCTATCGGTACGGCGTATCGGTTGAACAATCAATGGGTACTTCGCTCGGGCCTGTCAGTCGATCAATCGCCTGCCAACAACACCAATCGTGGACCGCGTATCCCTACCGGCGACCGGACGGTGATCAGCTTCGGCGCGGGCTGGACACCGGTGGACAATGTCACGGTGGATGTCGCCTATTCCTATCTGTGGGAAGAGAGTGTGCGGGTCAACGATGCCTCGGCCACCCGGGGTGCCTACAGCTCCAAGTACAAGAACAGTGCAAGTGGTTTCGGGACTTCGGTCAGCTATCGCTTTTGAGTGAGTGCTGCTCTAAAGGCCGGAGCGCATGCTGCCCCGGCCTTTGGTTAGCGTGTACAAGGCCGCTTCATTGCCTGCTCAGGCACCCATGATGCGCGCCATAAGACTCTGGTGAAACCGGCGAGGCGTGGCCCAGGTCAGGACGGTCATAGCCTTGTTGCCAAAGCCTGGTACGACACTTATGCGTCCGGCTTGCAGGGCACGGATTCCTGCCGCTACAACGGGTTGGGGCTGCATCATGACCATTTTCAAGGCTGGCGTAATCGTTTGCCTGGCGCTTTGCGCAAACCCAGTATCCGACATCCCCGGACAAAGCGCTGTCACGATGACGCCGTCGCTTTTGAGTTCACGATGCAACGCATCAGAGAAGCGCAGCACGTAAGCTTTAGCGGCAGAGTAAACGGCAAAATTCTTCACGCCTTGAAAAGACAGCAGGCTGGCGACCATCAGGATATGTCCACGCTTGCGGGCTCGCATGTCTGCCGCGAAGACGTGAGTCAGGGCCGTCAGACTGGCGATATCCAGATCAATCATGGCCAGGGAGCGATCCAGGGGCTGATCCAGGAAAGGCCCCTGCAAGCCATGCCCCGCATTGTTAATGAGCACATCGATCACGACATTGCGCTCGCGCAGCCGCTGGTGCAGTTCGATGACCGCCGGGATCGAAGAAAGGTCTACTTGCTCGACTATGACATCAACGCCGAAACGTTCGCGCAATTGCGCCGATAGCGTTTCGAGTTTATCCAGCCTGCGTGCTACCAGAACGAGAGATTTCCCTTGTGCTGCGTATTGCCGGGCAAACTCCTCGCCAAATCCGCTTGAAGCGCCTGTGATGAGCACCCAGGAGTTATCGTTCGGTTTCATGTCGTTGATCTCGGGTTGTTGCATTGAAAGAAAGGGTATCAGTCATCTAGCTGCCACTGGCTGGGCGTCAGGCGGTTGCCAGCCACCTCCGAGCGATCGAAATGCCGCGACCGCCGCGCGGGCCGACTCCGTTCGTGCTTGGGCCCGGGCATCGGATACCTGTAGCAGCGTCTGGTCGGCATTCAGGACATCGATCAGGCTGGCCGCGCCTTTCTGATAGGCAATGAACGACGATTGCCGAGCCTGGCTCAGCGACGTTTCGCCCTGGGTGAGGGTGGTCGCCTGGGTCTCTCGATTCACCAGCGCAGAGAATGCGTTCTCGACGTCTTCGGTGGCGCGCAGCACGGACTGACGGTAAGCGGCGAGGGCTTCGGCTTCCTGCCCCTTGGCTTGATCGATCTGGGCGTTGATGCGGCCAAAGTCGAAGAGTCTCCAGCGCAGGCCCAGTGCCCCCGATGCCTGGCTGGCGTCGCCAGTGAACAGGTTGCCAGCGGATATGGCCGTGGCACTGCCGAGCAATGCGCTGAGGGAGAATTTTGGGTAGTACTCGGCGATCGCTTCGCCGATGCGGGCGTTGGAGGCCGCGAGGCGGCGCTCAGCGACGATGAGATCCGGCCTGCGACGCAGCAGATCGGCCGGTGTGCCCATGGCAGTTATCTGTGGTGCCGCAGGGATGCTTCCCATCGTTGCCAGTTGCTGGCGGTGGGTGCCCGGCGGCGTGCCGAGCATGACATCCAGCGCGTTCATGGCGGCATCCAGGCCGGTTTGCAGCACCGGTATTGTCGCTTGGACTTGAGACAGAGCCCCCTGGGTCTGGTGGACCTGATAGTTGGCGGCGAGGCCCTTGCTATAGAGCAGTTGGACTTTCTCCAGCAGGTCTTGTTGGGTTTTGACTTGTCGGTTGGTAATGTCCAGTCGAGCCTGCAGCCCGCGCAGGGTGATGTAGATATCGGCGGTCTGCGCGGCGACGGCCAGGCGTGTGGCGGCGGCGCCCGCTTCAGAGGCTTGGTATTCGGCCAGTGCGGCCTCGCGTCCGCGTCGCAGGCCGCCAAAAACGTCTATCTCCCAGCCGGCGTTGAGGTCGAGTTCATAGGCGCTTCCATACCGATCATAGCCCGGCGTCGAGTTCAGCACTTGGCCGAGTGGCGTTTCCACAGACTGTTGGGCGCGCGCGGCTTGACCGGTGATGTTTCCCGAAGGCAGCAACGCGGCATTGGCCGCCCCCAGGCCTGCCCGTGCTTGCGCGACGCGCGCTGCCGCCTGAGCCAGGTCCAGGTTCTGTTCAAGTGCCTTGGCGACGAACTCGGTCAACACCGGATCACCAAAACCCTCCCACCAAGCGACAAGGCTGGCACGCGTAGCGCCGGACCTCTGTTCGACAGAAGACTGCCCCAGGAAACGCGGCGAAAGCGCAGCGTCCGGACGCTGGTAGTCCGGACCGACCGCGCAGCCTGCCATCAAGCTGACACTTACCAAAAGAGCAAGGGGGCGGAGATGCATTGGGATTCCTGGGAGGGTGAATGATTTGTGACCATATTATATTATGGTCACAATCTGTCAATTGATGCTCCTGCCGGCTGATCTAAAGTCAGTCTTGAATACTGGAGAGGTTGCCCAAAGGCTAGGAATCGAACGATATGTGACCATTGACAGTATTGGTCACGAGACTGAGAATGTGGCTCCTGTCCTATTTGCTCAAGTAAAGGGAACCTATGCTCCGGCTCCGACCTGTCACCTTCGCCGCTTGCTTGTTGCCTCTCGTCCTGACGGCGTGTGGTGACGCCACCACCGCTAAAGATCCGCGCACGCTCGCCCCCCTGGTGAGAGTTTCTGAAGTTCAGGGTTCGTCCGATCTATCGCGCTCTTTCACTGGCGTCGTGGCCGCTCGCGTCCAGAGTGACCTGGGTTTCCGAGTGTCGGGCAAGGTACTTGAGCGTCTGGTCGATACCGGCCAGAGCGTCAAGCGGGGGCAGCCGCTCATGCGTCTCGACCCCACCGACTTAGGGTTGCAAGCACGAGCGCAGCAAGAAACTGTCGCTGCCGCCAAAACCCGAGCCAAACAGACTGCGGATGATGAGGCTCGCTATCGCGATCTGGTTGCCGCCGGTGCCATTTCCGCCTCGGGCTACGACCAGATCAAAGCTGCAGCTGATACCGCGAAGGCGCAACTGAGTGCCGCGCAGGCCCAGGCTGACGTGGCTCGCAATGCCTCGAGCTATGCCGTGCTGCTCGCGGACGCCGACGGTGTGGTGATGGAGACGCTCGCCGAGCCCGGGCAAGTCGTCAGCCCCGGTCAAACCGTGGTTCGACTGGCGCGGGCCGGGCAGCGCGAAGCCATCGTGCAGTTGCCAGAGACGCTGCGCCCAGCCGTAGGGGCCACGGCGCAAGCGACGCTTTATGGCAGCACCTCGGGTGCGGTTACCGCGAAGCTGAGGCTGCTTTCGGATTCCGCTGACCGTGTGACGCGCACCTTCGAGGCGCGATATGTGCTTGAGGGCGCTTTGGCCAATGCGCCCCTGGGCTCGACCGTCACCCTTCGGATCGCCGACGGCGCCGTGCAAGGGCCAGTCCTGCAAGTTCCGATTGCAGCCATCTTTGACCCGGGCAAGGGTGCTGGGGTGTGGGTCATCACCGGCGAGCCGGCGAAAGTCAGCTGGCGACCTGTTCAGGTCCTGGGCTTGAGCGACGATGCGGCCCGAGTCGCAGGTGCTCTCAAGGTTGGCGAGCGCATCGTCGGGCTGGGCGCGCATCTGCTGCGCGATGGCGAGGAAGTGCGGTTGATCCAACAAGGTGATGTGAAGGTTGCCGGAGGCCGTCCATGAGCCTCAATTTATCGGCGCTCGCCGTTCGCGAGCGTTCTATCACGGTGTTTCTGATCTTCCTGATCGCCGTCGCGGGCACGCTGGCGTTCTTCCAACTGGGACGTGCGGAGGACCCGCCGTTTACAGTCAAGCAGTTGACCGTCATCACTGCATGGCCGGGCGCGACGGCGCAGGAGATGCAGGACCAGGTCGCCGAGCCGCTTGAAAAGCGCCTGCAAGAACTGAAATGGTACGACCGCACGGAAACCTACACCCGTCCCGGTCTGGCCTTCACCATGGTATCGCTGGTCGATCGCACGCCCCCCTCTCAAGTGCAGGAGGAGTTCTATCAGGCGCGCAAAAAGCTCCAGGACGAAGCACTCAAGTTGCCGGCGGGCGTCATTGGGCCGATGGTCAACGATGAGTTTGCCGATGTGACATTCGCGCTGTTCGCCCTGAAGGCCAAAGGCGAGCCGCAGCGCCTGCTGGTGCGCGATGCTGAGTCGCTGCGCCAGCGTCTGTTGCACGTGGCGGGGGTGAAGAAGGTCAATATTATCGGTGAGCAGGCCGAGCGCATTTTTGTATCGTTTTCCCATGATCGACTGGCCACCTTGGGCGTCTCGCCCCAGGACATCTTTACCGCGCTGAACAACCAGAACCTGCTCACGCCCGCCGGTTCGATCGAAACCAGTGGGCCGCAGGTCGTCCTGCGGGTAGACGGCGCCTTCGATAAATTGGCGAAAGTTCGCGATACACCGCTTGCGATCCAGGGGCGGACGCTGAAGCTGTCGGACGTGGCGACGGTCGAGCGAGGCTATGAAGATCCCGCTACTTTCCTGGTGCGTAATAACGGTGAAGAGGCGCTGTTGCTGGGGATTATCATGCGCGAGGGCTGGAACGGTCTGGACCTGGGTAAGGCGCTGGACGCGGAGACCACCAAGATCAATGAAGGCATGCCACTGGGCATGACGCTGACCAAGGTCACCGATCAATCGGTGAATATCGACTCGGCCGTCGGCGAGTTCATGGTCAAGTTCTTTGTCGCATTGCTGGTGGTGATGCTTGTCTGCTTCCTCAGCATGGGCTGGCGGGTCGGTGTGGTGGTCGCGGCAGCGGTGCCGTTGACCTTGGCCGTGGTGTTTGTGGTGATGGCGGCCACCGGCAAGAACTTCGACCGTATCACCCTTGGGTCGCTTATCCTGGCGCTCGGGCTGTTGGTGGACGACGCCATCATCGCCATCGAGATGATGGTGGTGAAAATGGAGGAGGGCTACGACCGGATCAAAGCCTCCGCGTATGCCTGGAGTCATACCGCCGCGCCGATGTTGTCCGGTACGTTGGTAACGGCTATCGGCTTCATGCCCAACGGTTTCGCGCAATCGACCGCCGGCGAATACACCAGCAACATGTTCTGGATCGTCGGCATCGCCCTGATCGCCTCCTGGGTCGTCGCGGTGGCCTTTACTCCTTACCTGGGGGTGAAGCTGTTGCCGGAGATCAAGCAGGTCGAGGGCGGTCACGCGGCCATCTACAACACCCGTCATTACAATCGCTTTCGCCAGGTTCTCACGCGAGTCATTGCCCATAAATGGTGGGTGGCCGGCACGGTGATTGCGACGTTCGTCGTGGCAATTCTTGGCATGAGTCTGGTCAAGAAGCAGTTTTTCCCCACCTCGGACCGCCCAGAGGTGCTGATCGAAGTGCAAATGCCGTATGGCACCTCAATCGAGCAAACCAGCGCCACCACCGCCAAAGTCGAGGCCTGGCTGCAAAAGCAGGATGAGGCAAAAATCGTCACCGCCTACATCGGCCAAGGCGCGCCACGTTTCTACCTGGCGATGGCGCCGGAGCTTCCTGATCCATCGTTCGCCAAGATTGTGGTGCTGACGGGCAGCCAGGAGGCCCGTGAAACGCTCAAGTTCCGCCTGCGCGAGGCGGTCGCCGAGGGGCTCGCTCCCGAGGCGCGGGTGCGGGTGACTCAGTTGGTGTTCGGTCCTTATTCGCCATTCCCGGTTGCCTATCGGGTGATGGGGCCTGATCCGTGGAAATTGCGCGAGATTGCCGATCAGGTACGAGACGTCATGCACGCGAGCCCGTTGATGCGCACCGTCAATACCGACTGGGGCCCACTGACGCCAACGTTGCACTTCACTCTGGATCAAGACCGCTTGCAGGCGGTGGGCCTGACCTCGAATGCGGTCGCCCAGCAGCTGCAGTTCCTGCTCTCGGGGGTACCGATCACCGCGGTTCGCGAGGACATTCGCTCGGTGCAGGTAGTCGGTCGCGCGGCCGGTGATATCCGCCTCGATCCGGCCAGGATAGAAGGCTTTACGTTGGTGGGCGCAGCGGGGCAGCGTATCCCGCTGTCCCAGATCGGCGAGGTCGATGTGCGCATGGAGGATCCGATCCTGCGGCGGCGCGATCGCACGCCGACCATCACCGTGCGCGGCGACATCGCCGAAGGCTTGCAGCCACCGGATGTCTCCAGCGTGATCATCAAACAACTGCAGCCGCTGATCGACAGCCTTCCTGACGGCTACCGGATCGAGCAGGCGGGAGCCATCGAGGAATCGGGCAAGGCGGGCAGGGCGATCGTGCCGCTGGTCCCGATCATGGTTGCCCTGACGCTGCTGATCATCATTGTTCAGGTGCGCTCGATCTCGGCCATGATCATGGTGTTCTTCACTGCACCGCTGGGGTTGATTGGCGTGGTACCGACCCTGTTGATCTTCCAGCAGCCATTCGGGATCAACGCCTTGGTCGGCCTGATCGCACTCTCGGGCATCCTGATGCGCAACACGCTGATCCTGATCGGGCAGATCCATCACAACGCGCAAGAAGGCCTGGACCCGTTCAATGCGGTAATCGAGGCCACCGTACAACGGGCCCGCCCAGTGTTGCTGACGGCACTGGCGGCCATCCTGGCGTTCATTCCGCTGACGCACTCGGTTTTCTGGGGAACGCTGGCCTACACACTGATCGGTGGCACGTTCGTCGGCACCATCATGACGCTGGTGTTCCTGCCGGCGATGTATTCCATCTGGTTCAAGATCCGCCCTGGCCATAGCGTCCTGACTGAAACCGCAAGACTGGCGTAACGAGCGAGCGCTGCTTGCTTGTAGTGGTCGTCGACTGAGAAACGAAGAGGTTTTTATGATTACTCCTGAAGGTCAAAAGCGAATCGTCGTCACCGGCGTCGGCATTGTCGGGCCGTTGGGCTGTGGCGTAGAAGAGGTCTGGCAGAGGTTGCTCGCCGGGCGCTCTGGCATTCGTCACCTGCCCGACGATATCACTGAGGGGACAGGGGTCGCAGTAGGCGGCCGGGTGCCGTCCCTGGACGTGGATGCCGTGGCGGGTTACGACCCGGAGCGCATTATCTCGCCCAAGGATCGCAAGAAAATGGACCGCTTCATCGAGTTCGCCTTGGTGGCCGCCGATGAAGCCTTGGCCCAGGCAGGCTGGCATCCGACCGAAGCCTGGGACCAGGAACGCACCGCGACGATCATTTCATCGGGCGTGGGCGGCTTTGGCACGATTGCCGACGCCGTGCGCACCACCGATGCGCGTGGCCCGCGGCGCTTGTCACCGTTCACCGCGCCGGCCTTTCTCGCCAACATGGCGGCTGGACAGGTTTCCATCAAGCACGGTTTCAAGGGGCCTCTGGGTGCGCCCGTGACGGCTTGTGCTGCCGGGGTGCAGGCCATCGGCGATGCCGCCAGGCTCATCCGCAGTGGCGAGGCGGATATCGCCTTGTGCGGCGGGACCGAAGCGGCGATAGACCGGGTGACCCTGGGCTGTTTTGCGGCCGCCCGCGCACTCTCCACCGGGTTTGCCGAGCATCCGCAGCAAGCGTCGCGGCCCTTTGACCGTGATCGCGATGGTTTCGTCATGTCCGAAGGTGCCGGTCTGCTGGTGATCGAATCGCTGGAACATGCCCTGGCGCGGGGCGCCAAGCCCCTGGCAGAACTGGTCGGCTATGGCACCAGTGCCGATGCCTACCACCTGACGGCAGGTCTGGCAGATGGCAGCGGCGCACGACGGGCGATGGAGCAGGCACTGCGCCAGGCCGCCGTCAGCCCTGACGATGTGCAACATATCAACGCCCACGCCACCTCCACCCAGGTCGGCGACAGCGGGGAACTGGCCGCGATTCGCTCGGTGTTCGGAGCCGATTCCGGGGTGGCGATCACCTCCACCAAATCCGCCACTGGGCATCTGCTGGGGGCGGCGGGGGGTATCGAGGCGATCTTCACGGTGTTGGCGCTTCGTGATCAAGTGGTGCCACCAACCCTGAACCTGCTTCACCCCGACGAGGCCGCCGAGGGGCTCGATCTGGTTGCCCTCAATGCCCGGAAGATGCCGATCACCCACGCGCTTTCGAATGGATTCGGGTTTGGCGGAGTCAATGCCAGCGTGCTGTTTCGGCGCTGGGAGGCTTGATCCGGCACGGTCAACATTGATGCGGGCTGACCCACCGCTATCGCGAGCAAGCTCGCTCCCACTGGGGTCTATGGTGAACACAGGATTTGTGAGCGCCCCTGAACCCATGTGGGAGCGAGCTTGCTCGCGATGACGGCGACACATCCAAAATCAATGCAAACTGACCCATTGCCATCGCGAGCAAGCGCGCTCCCACAAAGATCTGTGGGAGCGTTTGGTTTCAGGAGATCGGCCGCAGGTAGATGCCGTTACTCAGGTTCTGCTTGAGTTGCTGGCTGGTCTCGTCCGCCAACACCTCCGGCAGACCGTTGATCACCCCATCCAGTACGCGCTGGGCCACATCCTGAGGCGACGCCTTTGGCACGCCTTCGATACCCCGTGTCATGTCTGTGTCCACGAACGCGACATGCACGCCCACTACCAGCGTGTCCTGGGCTGCCAATTGCAGGCGCAGCCCATTGGTGAGCGACCAGGCGGCTGCTTTGCTGGCCGAATAGGTGAGGGTGCCGGGAAGGTTTACCCAGCTCAGGGCCGAATGCATGTTGACGATGGCGCCGCCGCCGTTCGCGGCAAGGATTGGCGCGAAAGCCAGGCTGGTGGCCAGCGGAGCGACTGCGTTGGTTTCAAACTCGTGGCGAAGGGTTGCCAGGCTGTTGCTGTCCTGGTCTTTGCTGTCGAATCCACTGATGCCCGCGTTGTTGATCAGCAATGTCAGATCCGGTGCGCTTGCGACAACGGCCGTAATGTCTTCAGGGCGAGTGACGTCGAGTTTCAGCGGCACCACATTGGCTTGGGCTTCGATGGTGGCCGGGTCACGTGCCGCGGCATACACCTTTGCGGCGCCCGCCGCGAGAAGTGCCTGCACGAATGCCTTGCCCAGGCCACGGTTAGCCCCGGTCACCAGCGCCACACTGCCTTTGATTTGCATGTCGGTTCTCCAATGATTGACGAAAAAAAACAAAGCGATGCATGAGCGCCTTACCGGTTTACTTCGCGAGACGGCCTCGCAGAACAAACAAGATCCATGCAATCAGGCAGGCCGTCGCCTGAATGCCCCCCAGCGTTGTGACGGGTGCAAAGGTCAGCACCGAGGCCAGCCAGGTGGTCAGCGCAGCGGCGCCCATGGAGACAAAACCCAGCAACGCGGAGGCCATCCCGGCCTCTTTGCCGAAAGGCTGCATGGTGATGGCCGTGCCGAGCGGATTGGCGAGCCCCATGCCCCAGAGAAACGTGACCATCGACAAGGCGTACCAGCCGAGGCTCGGATCGACCGGGCCCACGAGAAGCAGGCTGCCGCCTCCCATGGCGCAGGCAATGCCCGCCAGCGTAATGATCCGGGAGCCGTGGCGGTGCGCCAGGCGCGGAGCCGCCATGCCGGCGGCGAACACGACGAACACCGTAGAGGCGAAGTACACGCCGGTCTGCAATGACGTCAGGCCAATTCCCTTCATCAGGATGGCCGGGGCTGCGGCGAACGATGCAAACAACCCACTCATCAACAGGCTTACCGAAACGGCCGGAAGGATGAAGCGCCTATCCAGTGCCAATTTCCGGTAGGCGAGTACGACGCTCTTGGCTGAATGCGCAGCCCTGCGGTCGACGGGGTGGGTTTCTCCCAGGCTCTGGGCATAGAAGAAGGCCAGTGCGGCGGCGGCCAGCCCTACCAGGACAAAGATGGCGCGCCATCCGAGCGTGGCGGACAGCAGGCTGCCAACCAGTGGCGAAAAACCTGGCGCAGCGGCGGTGGCGATCATGGTCAAGGACAAGGCGCGAGCCAGCGTCTCGCCTTCAAACAGATCCCGCGCGATGGCGCGTGACAACACCGAGGCGGCACACACACCCAGGGCCTGGATGATGCGCCCTGCGATCAGTATCGCGAGTGTGGAGGCCAAGCCTGCGATGACGGTACCGGCGATAAAAATGCAGAGCCCACCCAGTACCAGTTTCTTGCGACCGTAGCGGTCGGCCAACGGCCCGACCACCAACTGCCCCAGTGCGAAGGTGATGAAGAAGCTGGACAACGTCAGGCCGAGCTCCCTTGCACTCACCCCGAGGTCTTCACCGATGGCCGGGAACGCCGGGAGGATGATATTCGTGGACAACATGCTGATGGCTGCCAGGCCTGCAAGCAGGGCCACAACCTTCCCGGTCAGCGGTTGGACGGTTTGAGTCGGGGCAGTCGCAACAGTTGTCGTCATGGATTGACACCTTTGGGTTTGTCGGTGCGGTTGGGGTAGATCGGACCGGTAGAGGCAAAGTCGGCTTGATCTTCCTTTCAGTGTTTATGATGATCGTAATATTGCAGATTCGAGCATGATGGTCATCATGCAATCCGTCAAGTTCGAGATTGGAGGTTTTTCATGAGGTATCCCCCAAACCAGACTGCAGAGCGGCGCGAGAAGATCCTGGAGGAGGCGTCCCGGCTATTTCGTGGCAGGGGTATCGCCGGGGCGAGCATTTCCGAGGTCATGAAGGCGTCAGGCCTGACCCATGGTGCGTTCTATGCGCACTTCGACTCCAAGGACGCGCTGGTCTGTGCCAGCCTCGAACGCGCAATGGACCAGTTGGCGCTCCAGCTGCGGGAAACTGTCTACGGCAGCGATGTGCCCAAGGAGGCTTTCCTGGACAGATACCTCAGCCAGAGTCACCGCGATCACCCCGAAGCCGGGTGCGCGATGCCTGCGCTGGCCATCGATGTTTCCCGTGAACCGGGGATGCGCCGGTCCTTCACGAGCCGGGTGGTCGGGATGATCGACTTGCTCGCCTCCAGGCTTCCCTGGCGGCGTGATCGCTCCAGGGAAGACCAAGCGATTGCCTTCCTGTCGGCGATTGTCGGCGCGATGGTGCTCGCTCGCGCGGTGGATGAACCGCAGTTATCGGATCGAATTTTACGCGCGACGCGTGATGAGCTACTTGGCGTCGATAAGCCGTCTGGGCGGGTGGCAGAGGCGTCGCAGGCTAGCCAGTCAAACTCGGATTTAACTAGCGTGCTAGATAATGTTGAGCTATGGAACTCCGTGTCTGCTCATAAATCCACAGCCCCTCGTGAAGTGGGAGGGCAGTTGTCCTTTGCTTTGTACGACGCGGCCAATCGGATGATTCGCCTGCACAAACCCTTATTGGAACCACTGGGGCTGACGTTCCCCCAATACCTCGTGCTGTTGGAATTGTTCGCTGATGCGCCCAGGACCGTAGGCGACCTGGGCGCCAGGCTCGCTATGGATACCGGGACGATCACGCCGTTGCTCAAGCGTCTCGAGGCATCGGGCATGGTGACTCGAACCCGAGACAAAGACGACGAGCGCCGCGTGCTGATTGCGCCGACCGACGCCGCGCTAGCGTTGAGTAAAGAACTCTGGGTTGTGACCGATAAGATCAAGGCCGCTTGCCAGCTTGATGACGATGGGCAGGAGGCACTCCGTGACACGCTTAACGCTTTCGTACGTCCCGCTGGCGGATGAGCGGGGTCGTCTCTCCCCATTGACGAGGATCGAGTAGTGCGCAAAGGCTGCCCGCTCTATGTTGCGTGTCTTTTCTATCTGAGTGGGGTGCGAGCTGCAGAATATCCGGTCGCTGAACAGGCGGTGCCCCGTCTCGATTCAGCCCTGGTGCTCGACGAGGTGACGGTCACTGCGCGGCGCCGCGAGGAGTCCCAGCAGGCAGTTCCAATCAGCATGAGCGTACTCAATGGCGAGCAGTTGAACGATGCTGGCCTCTACCGAGTCGAGGATCTGCAGCAGCGCGTACCGAGCCTGCTGGTGACGGTGCCCAGCGCACGTTACGCCAGCTACGGCATTCGCGGGCTTGGCTCGAGCGCCTATAACGATGGTATCGACGGCAGCGTCGGGGTGTTTCTCGATGGGGTGTATCTGGGTCGCCAGGGCATGTCGCTGGGCGATCTGGTCGATATCGAGCGCGTCGAGGTGTTGCGCGGGCCGCAGGGCACTTTGTATGGCAAGAACACCACGGCAGGGGCGATCAACGTCAGCAGCCGCGCGCCGACCTTCGAACCGCAGGGCAGTGGCGAGGTGTCAGTCGGTGAAGAGGGTTTGCGTCAGTATCGCGGTACGGTTTCAGGTGCGCTGATCGACGGCGTATTGGCCGGGCGCCTGACCGGCTACGACGTGGAGCGCGACGGGCTCATCGATAACCGCTACGACGGCAGCCACTTCGGCGATCAGAATCGCCAAGGTTTGCGCGGCCAGTTGCTGTGGACGCCGAGCGAAGTGTTCAGCGCGCGCCTGATCGGCGAGTACGGCTGGCAAGACGAACAGGCCGGTGCTTATGCGGCCAGCAACTACAGCGAGTCGACCATCAAGCGCGCCGCTTTCGTCGGCTATCGTCTGTTACCTGTCGACCCCTATGCACGCCGCGTGCAGCAAGATGAACCGAACAGCATCAAGACATTGCAGACCGGTGCTTCACTGGAGCTGAACTGGCTGTTGGACAGCGGGGCCACGCTGACCAGCATCAGTGGCTACCGGGATTGGACCTATGACGCCGATCAGGATGGCGATGGCATGGCGCTGTCCATCGCCGAAAACGCCGCCGTGCAGCTCAATCACCATCAATTCAGCCAGGAGTTGCGGCTGGCCGACTCGCCCAACGAGCACCTTGACTATGTGGTTGGGCTCTATTATTTGCGGCAGAAGTTGAACCGTGAGGTGGATGTGCGCTTCGGCAAGGACGCTGCGGCTTACTTTCTGGGGGATCGACCGGAAATCGATGCGCTCGGTATTACCCCTGGGATGATTCCTGCCTCGCTGCTGGAGGGCGCGCAACAGGCCTTTGATGGCGAGCAGCGCAGCGACAGTCGCGCGGTGTTCGGTCAGCTCACCTGGCATGTCACCGAGCGCCTGGCCGTTACACCGGGGCTGCGTTACACCCGCGAGAGCAAGCAGGGCTGGATTTCGCGCAGCGTCTCGGGATTGGCGCCGCTCGGGCCGGACCTGGTGTCGCAGGTGGCGGGGCCCTTGCTGCGTAGCACCGCACTCGGCGGCGAGTATTACCGGCGTGATGCGATCGAAGAGGGCAACCTCTCCGGGCAGTTGACCATCAGCTACCAGTTTCGCGATGACCTGCTCGGTTATGCCAGTTGGTCGCGTGGCTACAAGGCTGGCGGGATCAACCTTGAGGTGATCGACCCCAACGCCGAGTCGACGTTTGATGCAGAGCGGGTGAGCTCGCTCGAGGTTGGGGTCAAGCAGGGTTTCTGGAACGACCGGGGGCAGCTCGATGTGGCCGTGTACCAGACGGATGTCGACGATTACCAGGCACTGACCAACCGTGCGCCAGCCAGCCCGTTCGCCCCGCCGATCCGCGACAACCTGATCAATGTGGGCAAGGTGCGCCTGCGAGGCATCGAGCTGGATGCCCTGCTGCGGGCCAGCGAGCGGATCGACCTGCGGCTGGGCATCGCCTGGAGCGACGCACGCTACCGTGAGTTTCCCAATGCCCCCTGTTCACCGGCCAGCGCGCAGTGGTCCTGCGACTTGAAAGGCCAGCGGCTGTTCAACGCGCCAGAGTGGAATGCCAATGCCGGGGTCGACTATCGCCACCCACTGGAGCATGGCTTGGAGCTGTTCAGCGGCCTCGACTACTCATTTCGCAGCGGTTACTACGGCGCACTCGAAGGCGGCCCGGGCAGCTACCAACCGTCCTATGGGCTGACCAACCTGCGTCTTGGGTTGCGCCGCAGCAACAGGCGCTGGGAAGCCGAGTTGTGGGCACGCAACCTGTTCGACGAGCACTACATCACCGCGGTGTACGCCAAGCTGGGCGCGGGTGACTACGGGGTGCTGACCGGCGATCCACGTAGCGTCGGCATGACCTTGCGTACGCGTTGGTAGTAAACCGCAGTTGCCCCCTTCAGAACCGCCCACCGGTGCCGATACAACGCGCGTAGGTCCTATTACGCAGGGCGCCAGAGGTGTCCCGCTGAAAACTCCCAGGGCGTTCGTTCGCCTGTATCCACTACGTTTTTTGCAGGTTTGTACATAAGCGGACCTCAGGTAATAAACCATGTCAGCCCACCCCAGGACCGAGCTGGAAAGTGCCCTTGCCGCCTGCAAAGGCAGTTTTCTTTCCGTTGGTTTTTTCAGTTTCTTCGTCAACTTGCTGATGCTGGTGCCATCGTTCTACATGCTGCAGGTGTATGACCGCGCCGTAGGTAGTGCGAGCCTGTCGACGCTGTTGATGCTGACGCTGATCATGTTGCTATTGATGGTGACGATGGGAGGGCTGGAATGGGTTCGCTCGCGGATCATGGTGCGAATCAGCACTCGCCTGGACACGCTACTCGGCCAGCGTCTGTTCGATGCCAGTTTCAGGCAGGCCCTCAATACCTGCGGCATGAGCGCCACGGCCCAGCCATTGAGCGATTTGAATGCATTGCGCCAGTTCCTGACGGGTAACGGCCTGTTTGCGTTTTTCGACACGCCCTGGATTCCGATCTACCTGGCCGTCATGTTCATTTTTCATCCTTGGTACGGCTGGATGGGGGTATTGAGCGCGGTGCTGTTGGCGGCGTTGGCCTTCGTCAACGAAAAGCTCACCCGTGGCCCGCTGCAAGCGGCCAACCTTGGGCAGATGGCGGCCACTGCTTTCACCAATAAAAGCTTGCGCAATGCCGAAGTGGTCGAGTCCATGGGCATGCTTGCAAGTCTGCGTCAGCGCTGGAGCGGGCAAACCCATAAGGTCCTGACCCTGCAAAGCCTGGCCAGCGACCGCGCCACGACCATTTCGGCGGTGTCCAGGACGTTCCGTCAGATCGTTCAGTCGCTGGTGCTGGGCCTGGGCGCTTACTTGACGATCAATCATGAGATTTCCTCGGGAATGATGATTGCCGGCTCCATTTTGTTGGGCCGCGCGCTGGCGCCTATCGATCAGCTGATCGGCGTGTGGAAAGGCTTTCTTGGCGCACGCTCGCAATATGCCCGGCTGCACGAACTGTTAGTCAAGATTGCCGCCGAGCCTGAGCGCATGTCGTTGCCAGCGCCGAAAGGGGCGATCCGGGTCGAGGGGCTTACGGTGGCATCCCCGCACGGCGGCAAACCGATTATTCGCGGCGTGGAGTTTCAGGTACCCGCCGGGGAGGTAGTAGGCATCATTGGGCCCAGCGGTGCAGGAAAGTCGACCCTGGCCAGGGCATTGCTGGGGATCTGGCCGAGCCAGGCCGGCACCGTACGCCTGGACGGCGCGAACATCAGCCAATGGCGGCGGGACGAACTGGGCCCGTACCTCGGTTATCTGCCGCAGGACATTGAGCTGTTCGAGGGCACCATCAGCCAGAACATCTCGCGCTTCGGTCCGGCGGATGCGCCAGCGGTGGTCGCCGCCGCACGCATGGCCGGCGTCCATGAGCTGGTACTGCAACTGCCCGAGGGCTACGACACCGTGATCGGAGCCAATGGTGGTGGGTTGTCCGGCGGCCAGCGTCAACGCATCGCACTGGCTCGCGCCTTGTACGGTGAGCCGCGCCTGGTGGTGCTCGATGAGCCGAACTCCAACCTGGATGAGGCTGGAGAAAAAATGCTTGCAGAGGCCCTGCGAAAGCTCAGGCAAAGCGGTGCCACGGTATTTGTCATTACGCACCGGTCCGGAGTGTTGGCACAGGTGGATAAATTGCTGGTGCTCAATCATGGCGAGCTCAGCCTGTTCGGCCCGCGCGACAAGGTCCTGGCGCGACTGCAGGGCACCGGGCCTGCGGTCCATGTCGCTAGCGCGATTCAATCGTAAGAGGCCGATGAGCAATTTTATGCAAAACAGTCAGTACTCATCCGCCGCGCCAACCGGGCTGCCCATCGATGACGTGCCGGTACGGCGTATCGGTTACCTCATGCTGCTGGTGACCTTTGGCCTGTTCGGCGGCTGGGCTACCCTGGCGCCGCTCGACAGCGCCGCACTCGCGCCGGGCGTGGTCACGGTCAAAAGCTACCGCAAGACCGTACAGCATCTTGAAGGCGGCATCGTGCGCGAACTGCGTGTACATGACGGCGACCGGGTGAAAGCCGGCGATGTGTTGCTGGTGCTCGACAACACCCAGGCGCGTTCGGAAATGGAAGCCATGCGTAGCCAGTTGATCGCCGCGCTCGAACTGCAGGCCCGGTTGGTTGCTGAACGTGACTCGTTGGCCGAGCCTCCGCCCGAGCCAACACTGGATCCCACCGACCCGCGCGTGCGCGAGGCCCGCGACAGTGAAGCGCGGATTTTCCAGACCCGGCGGACCTCGTTGCTGGGCGAAATCGGCTTGCAGGAGAAGTCCATCGGGCAGATCGAGGAACAGATTCGCGGCCTCAAGGCCATCATCGCCAGCAAACAGACATTGGCGGCGTCCTATCAAGAAGAAATTGTCGACTTGCGTGCATTGTTGGCCGAGGGCTACGTGGACAAGCAGCGCCTGCGCGAGCAGGAGCGCAGTCTCTCGCGTCTGCAGGCCGAAATAGCCGAGAGCCAGTCCGAGATTGCGCGAGCGCGGGTCCATATCGACGAAGCGCAGTTGAAAATACTGCAACTGAAAAAGACCTTTGCCACCGAGGTTGCTGGCCTGCTGGGGGATGCGCGGAGCAAGGTTTATGAATTGCGCGAGCGCCTGGCCAGCTTGCAGGACCGCGACCAACGCACCGATATCCTGGCGCCCGAGTCAGGGATGGTCATGGGCATGACCCAGCACACCCCCGGCGGCGTGGTCAGTCCAGGCACTGCGCTGCTGGACATCGTCCCGGCCAACGAAGAGTTGATCGTCGAAGCACAGGTTTCGCCGATGGACATCGACCGCATCGCGCTGGGCAAGCTGGCACACATTCGCTTCAGTGCGTTCAAGAACAGCACCACGCCGGTCATGGAGGGAAAACTGCTGCAAATCTCGGCCGATCGCCTGATCAACAAGGACACCGGTGCAGCCTATTACCTGGCCCGGGTGGCCCTGACGGAAAACGGACGACAAGCCCTGGGCGATCTCACGCTGGTGCCGGGAATGCCGGTCGAAGTACTGATCAACACCGGCGCGCGGACGTTGTTGCAGTACTTGATGCAACCTGCCAGCAATGCATTCGCCCGTTCGCTGATCGAGGACTGACATGAAGTCCTTGATCGCGCTGTGCCTGGCCGTCATGCCGCTTGGCGCCCTGGCTGACAACACTTATATCGACCTGTGGCAACTGCATCAGGAAGCGCAGGGCGCTGATCCGCGTATCCTGCGGGCGCAGGCGCTGATCCGTAGCGGCGAGGGCAACGAACGGGCGGCCTTTGGGCAATTGCTGCCGCAGCTCAACGCCAGCGGCAGCGTCAATCGCAGCCGGCGTGACGACAACCTGGAGCGTATCCAGTACAACGGCAAACGCATGGCGCTGATGCTCAATCAGGTGATCTACGACCCGCAGGTCTGGCGCAGCTACCAGAAATACGTAGAGCTGGCCCGCCAGGGCGAATACGAATCCGATGATACCCGGGTACAGGCCAGCATTGACCTGTCCGAGCGCTACTTTGCCGTTCTCGCGGCGGAGGATGAATTGTCTCTGGTGCGCAGCGAGCTGGATGCGACCGAACGTAACCTCAAGCGAGTCAATGCCCTGTATGCGCGCCAGATGGCGATGGTGACCGACACGCTTGACCTTGAGGCGCGAGTGGACGCGCTCAAGGCTGACGAGATCGAAGCCAGCAACAAGGTCCTGGTCAGCCGTGAAGCGATTTCCGAACTGGTGGGGCGCGATGTCCGGGAACCGCTCAAGCGCATCGGTGACAATCCGGCCTTCAGCCTGCCCGCGCAGGCGCAGGATTACTGGGTGCAGACGGCACTGGACAGCAACCCGGCACTGCACGCCCGCGAGCACAGTATCCGCGCCGCCGATGCAGCGATTGGCGAAGCCAAGGCCGGCCATCTGCCCCGGGTCGGTCTGAACTTGATGGCGCAGCGTAGCGATATCGGCTATGAGGGGGCGTTGACGCCTCGCTCGGACAACCTCGTCGCGTCCCTTGATTTGCAGGTGCCGCTCTACAGTGGTGGCTCAACCCGCGCCCGAGTGTCGACGTCGGAAAGCGACAAGGAAATCGCCGAGCAAGAGTTGGAAGCCTTGCGGCGTCAGGTCATCAAGGAAACCCGCACGGCTTACCTCGGCATGACGGCCGAACTCAGCCGAATCAAGGCGACGCGTCGTGCGTTGGAATCGGCTGAAAAGTCACGGACCGCCACGGAGAAAGCCTTTACTTACGGCGTCAAGAACGCCGTCGATGTCTTGGATAGCATCAAGGAAGAGTTTCGCGCACGGCGTGATTTCTATCAGTCCCAATACAGGTTCGTGACCAGCTTGCTTGTGCTGCAACGCTGGAGTGGGAGATTGGGCGATGGGGAAATTCGCCAGGCCAACGAATGGTTGGTTGCGCCATTGTCATCGGGTTAGCGGTTAAAAAAGCAGTGGCTAAGTGATATCAAAGCTGCAATTTCTCAGGCAAAATAAACCTTTGTAGCGGCCGCATCCCAGGAAGGGTCGCAGATCGATTTCAGGAAGCCCGTATGCCCAGTCCAATTGGTTACTCCTCTATTTCGTACGCAAAGCTGACCACTAACGCACAGGTCAACAGCTTGCTTTACGGCACTTATTGGAGTGGCAGCGCGATCACGGGTACGTCCTTGACGTACAGCTTCATGACGGCGGATTCCTATTTCTCCACCAATTACAGTGGTGAGAGCGAATACCTGGGCGGCTACGTGGTGACGTCAGCGCAACAAGACGGCATTATCAGTTCGCTTGGTGCGTGGAGTTCGGTCGCCAATATTAAATTCACTCAAGTCACCGAATCCTCTACCAATGTCGGTGACTTGCGGTTCGGCGGCTATAAATGGATGGACGACGACACCGCTGCCTGGGGCTATTTTCCCGGCAGGACGGCCGCCGCTGGCGATGTCTGGTTGGGGCCGGTCACGAACGATCCGACACCCGACAAGGGCTCCTACGACTACCTGGTCTTCATGCATGAGATCGGCCACGCGCTGGGCCTCAAGCATCCGTTCTCCCAAGGCCTGTCAAATCCCACGGTGCTTTCCGCTCAGTTCGATGACGTGCGCTACACGATCATGAGTTACAACACTGGGTACTCCTATGAGCCGACCACGCCGATGTTGCTGGACATCGCCGCCATCCAGAGTCTCTATGGCGCCAACACCCAGTGGCAGACCGGTAACACCACGTATAGTTGGGCAACTGGTCAATCGGTGTTCGAGACGATCTGGGACGCGGGCGGCAATGACACCATTGATGCAAGCAATCAGGCAGGTGCCGTTCGCATCAACCTGAATGAAGGCCAGTTCAGTAAAATCGGCCAGGCCTTCACCAACCTCAAGACCGGGGCGGCCTTCAATGAAGGGTTGGCGATTGCTTACGGCGCCAAAATCGAAAACGCCATTGGCTCGGCGAATGACGACACCCTGATTGGCAATGCGCTGGGCAACGTTCTAAATGGTGGCGCCGGCAAAGACACCATGATCGGCGGGGCAGGCAATGATACCTACGTCGTCGACAATCTAACGGATGTCGTCAGCGAAACCAGCACCCTGGCCAGCGAAATCGACACCGTGCGGTCCTCGGTGACCTGGAGCCTGGGCGCCAACCTGGAAAACCTTACGCTGACCGGCAGCGCCAACCTCAATGGCACCGGCAATGCGCTGGGCAATGTGCTGACCGGCAACACGGGCGACAACGTACTGAACGGCGGTATCGGGCAGGACAGGATGGTCGGCGGCACCGGCAATGACACCTATCTGCTCGACAACCTCGGTGACAGCGTCATCGAACTCGCCGGCGAAGGCCGCGACCTGGTACGCACTTCGGTCAGCCATACCTTGTCGGCCAACGTCGAGGATGGCCAACTGCTCGGTATTGCCGCCCTCAATCTTGTCGGCAACGCCTTGGACAACAACCTGGTCGGCAACAGCGCCGCCAACGTCCTCAATGGCTTGGGCGGTGCGGATACCCTCGACGGCGGGGCAGGCAATGACACCTACGTCATCGACAACCTCGGCGATACGGTCATCGAGCGAGGCGCCTCGTCGACGGAGATCGACAGTGTCATCTCGTCAATCAGCTACACCCTCGGCAGCAATCTCGAGGTCCTGACGCTCAGCGGCAGCGGCGATATCAACGGCACCGGCAATGCGCTGAACAACCGTATCACCGGTAACGCCGGCGCCAACGTCCTGGACGGCGGTAGCGGCATCGACACGCTGATCGGCGGTGCTGGCAACGACACCTACGTGGTCGACAACCTCAATGAGGTCATCAGCGAAACCAGTACCCTGGCCAGCGAAATCGACACCGTGCGCGCCTCCTTGAGCTGGACCCTGGGCGCCAACCTGGAAAATCTCACGCTGACCGGCGCGGCCCACCTCAATGGCACCGGTAATGCCCTGAATAACGTGTTGACCGGCAATGCCGGCAACAACCTGCTCAACGGCGGTCTCGGGCGGGACACGCTGATTGGTGGTGCCGGCAACGACATCTACATGCTCGACAACCTCGGCGACAGCGTCATTGAGCTTGCCGACGAAGGCCGCGACCAGGTACGTACCTCGGTCAGCCATACCTTGTCGGCCAACGTCGAGGAGGGTCAGTTGCTCGGCGTTGCCGCCATCAATCTGGTCGGCAACGCCTCGGACAACAGTCTGATCGGCAACAGTGCCGCCAACGTGCTCAATGGCTTGGACGGTGCCGACATCCTGGACGGCGGTGCCGGTATCGACACGCTGATTGGCGGCACCGGTAACGACACCTACATCGTCGACAACCTCAGGGACGTCATCAACGAAACCAGCACCCTGGCCAGTGAAATCGACACCGTGCGCGCCTCGGTGAGCTGGAGCCTGGGGGCCAACCTGGAAAACCTCACGCTGACCGGCATTGCCCATCTCAATGGCACCGGCAATGCCCTGGACAACGTGTTGATCGGCAACGCCGGTAACAACGTATTGAACGGTGGGGCAGGCGGCGACCAACTCGATGGTGGCGCAGGCAATGATACCTATGTCGTCGACAACCTCGGCGACACGGTCATTGAGCGAGGCGCCTCGCTCACGGAAATCGACAGCGTTATCTCGTCAATAAGCTACACCCTCGGCAGCAATCTCGAGGTCCTGACGCTCAGTGGCAGCGGCAATATCAACGGCACTGGCAATGCGCTGAACAACCGCATCACAGGCAATGCCGGCGCCAACACGCTCGACGGCGGCAGCGGCATCGACACGTTGATCGGCGGAACTGGCAATGACATTTACGTGGTCGACAACCTCAAGGACCTGATCAGCGAAACCAGCACCCTGGCCAGCGAAATCGACACCGTGCGCGCCTCCTTGAGCTGGACCCTGGGCGCCAACCTGGAAAACCTCACACTGACGGGCAGTGCCCATATCAATGGCACTGGCAACACGCTGGGCAACGTGTTGATCGGCAACGCCGGTGACAACGTGCTGAACGGCGGTGCCGGTATCGACACGCTGGTCGGTGGCGCGGGCAATGACACCTATGTGCTCGACCAGGCCGGTGAGCTGACGCTGTTGCAAGAGGGCTCCGATCAAGGGCTCGACAGCCTGACCATCACTTACGCCGCGACCTCGCTGAGCAACGTCGTTGACCTGAGCCTCAGTAATTTGCGCAATGTTGAGAACGCCAGCCTGAGCGGCGCAGGGCTGTTCACAGTGATGGGCAACGACCTGGATAACCGCCTGATCGGCAATGCGTTCGCGAACACCCTTCGGGGCGGGGTCGGCAGTGATGTCCTCGACGGTGGCGCGGGTGCCGATACCTTGATTGGCGGTGCCGACAATGACACCTATGTCATCGACAACCTCGGCGACAAGGTCATCGAAGCCGCGGACGAGGGCCGCGACCTGATACGCAGCTCGGTCAGCTATACCTTGTCGGCCAACGTCGAGGATGGTCAGTTGCTCGGCGTTGCCGCCGTCAATCTGGTCGGTAACGCCTCGGACAACAGCCTGATCGGTAACAGTGCTGCCAACGTGCTCAATGGTCAGGCCGGTGCCGATATCCTGGACGGTGGTGCCGGTATCGACACCCTCATCGGTGGTACCGGCAACGACACCTACATCGTCGACAACCTCAAGGACATCGTCAGTGAAACCAGCACCCTGGCCAGCGAAATCGATACCGTGCGCTCTTCGGTGAACTGGAGCCTGGGCGCCAACCTGGAAAACCTCACGCTCACCGGTGCTGCCCACCTCAATGGCTCCGGCAACGGGCTGGACAACGTGTTGACCGGCAACACCGGTAACAACGTTCTGAGCGGCGGGGCAGGCAACGATCAACTCAACGGTGGTGCAGGCAATGACACGCTGATCGGCGGCATGGGGGCTGACACCTTGACCGGTGGCGATGGCGCTGACCGTTTTGTTTTCAGCTTCTTGAATGAGTTGGGCCTGGGAAGTGCCCGCGACACTATTTTCGACTTCAGCAGCCTTCAGGGCGATAAGGTTGACCTGTCGAAACTGGACGCCAATGCCCCGACGACGCTGTTTGAAAAGTTCACTTTCATCGATTCGAACGATTTCACGGGGGTAGGGCAACTGCGCTTCGTCGATAACGTGCTTTCCGGCAACATCAACGGCGATCTGGGAGCGGATTTCGAGATTCAGTTAGTGGGTGTCAACACCTTCACTGCCAACGACTTGGTCGCTTGATAAAACGGCCTTGTGTGCGGCACGCGCTGGGCGTTGCCGCTTGAGCCTATAGCGACGCCCTGACCACCAGAGGGCAATCCACTGGCTGTGCGCCCGACACCTCGAGGCTCTCGATCAAGTGCCGGGCCGCCTGGCGCCCTATCTCGTAGTACGGCAACTGGACCGTGGTCAGTGGCGGGATGAACAGTTCGGCGATGCCGATCATGTTGTCATAGCCGAGCACGGCCACGTCCCCGGGAATCTTCAGGCCACGGCCCAACAATAGCTGATAGGCACAAAAGGCAATACGGTCGTTGCCGCAGATCAGAATGTCGAATTGCGGCCGACCTTCGATGATGTGCCGGTCAAGGATGGCGGCGGTTTCACCGTAGGCATCGTGATCAGAAAGGTCGTATTGCAACAGTGCCTCAGGCGCCAGCCCGAATGCCTGGCAGGCGCGCTGCAGACCTTCTTGTCGAAGGCCCCAGGCCAGGCTCTTTTTCGGCAGATTGATACACAACGGGCGCCGATAGCCTTGGCTCAAGGCATGATGCACGGCTCGATACTGCCCCGACGCATCATCTGGCACATAACTGACCAGGCGACTGTCATCGGCCAGGCAATTGGCGAGTACCAGCGGCTTGCTTTTCAAACGCTCGGGAATGCTCACCTGGCGCAACCCCATGGCACTGAAGATCAACCCGTCAGGACGATGCGACAGCATCAGGTCGATGTTCTGGTCGGTGGGCGGGTTGCTCAACAAGTTGAGGATAAATACGTTCCAACCGGCTTGCTGCGCGGTCTGTTCGATGGACAGCAGCAGCTCGACCGCGAAGGGGGTGGTCGCGGTGTCCAGTGCGAACACCCCGATGGTGCGCGACTGCAAGTTGTCGCCGCGCATCTTGCGCGCCGACAGGCTTGGTACGAATTGCAGTTCGTCAATGGCGCGGCGCACCCGCAGAAGGGTTTCGGGGCTCAGCTTTTCCGGGTTGTTGAGCGCTCGAGAAACCGTCATCAGGGATACGCCGGCCAGCTGTGCAACGTCTTTCACTGAAGTCATGCGAGGTGAGGCCAGTCAGGTTGACGCCGAATCATGACACAGGGCCCGGGCTTCTCGCGACTCGAATGACGATGCTCATAACCACCCTGAAGCCAGCGGCCAAGCGCTGCTGATCCAGACGCGCCCGCCGGCCCCACTGCCCAGCAATTTCACCCCCAGGCTGTCGGGCCGCGGATAGAGGCGGCTGCTGAGGCTGAAGAGGCCGTTTTTCTCAAACACCTCGATGGACGAGCGATCCAGGAAAACTCGCAGTTGCAGGTGTGCTTGGGCCCGGTCGACCGCCACGCTGCGCTGACCGCTGACCTGCGCCCCCGAACGACTGCGGTCGAGTACCAGGCGCTGCAATGACGCATCGTAATAAAGCAGGGTTTGTTCATCGCCCTCGGCACTGCACCGCAAGGCAATGCCCAGGTGGCCTTCGGTGCAGTCGAGCAAATCCAGATGCACATGGATCTCGAGTCTGTCGCCGTTGATCTGTGGCACCCACTGGCTGCCCGATTCATCCCACGCCGGTGTGCCCGGCAGCGGCGCCTTGCGCAACGCCGTCAGTTCCCGGGCCGGAAATACTCTGAGGCGATCGGCCTGCAACTGCAGCTCACGGGGTAAACCGAGCATGCCGCACCAGTGATGAGCCTGGCTCGGCATCGGGCTTTCCCACATGTCGAGCCAGGCCCAAACCAGGCGTCGACCATCGGCGGCCACCAACGTTTGCGCAGCATAGAAGTCATGACCGTTATCCAGTTCGATAAACGGCCCGCCGCTGAAGTGCCACTGGCTATCGAGTCGGCCCACGCGATAACCGGTCTGGTACTTGTTGAGCCGGTCATAACCCTCAGGTTGCATGCCTTGGGGGGAGTACAGCAGCACATCGCGACCATCGAGGCGAAACAGATCCGGGCACTCCCACATGTAGCCATCACCCTCGCTGCCCCTGGACACATAGTCGAGGAACTCCCAGGCGTGAAGATCCGTGGAGCGGTACAACGGCAGCAGGGGGGTATCGCCCAGGCGTGCGCCGGCAATCAGGTACCAATAGTCATCTTCTTTCCAGACCTTGGGATCACGAAAATGCATGATCGCGTCTTGCGGTGCGCGCTCGATGACGGCGCCATGCTTGATGAACCGGATGCCATCGACGCTGGTGGCCAGGCATTGGACTTGACGGATCAGGCGTTCGTCACCCACTTCCCCCAGCCAGGTGTGTCCGGTGTAGATCAACGCCAGGGTGTCGCCACACACTACCGCGCTGCCGGAAAAGCAACCGTCGCGGTCAAAGTCATCACCCGGCGCCAGCGCGATGGGCAGGTGTTGCCAATGGACCAGGTCGGCACTCTTGGCATGCCCCCAATACATCGGGCCCCATTTCGCATCGAAGGGGTGGTGTTGATAGAACACGTGATACTCGCCCTGGAAGTACACCACCCCATTCGGGTCGTTCATCCAGCCCACCGGTGGGGCCAGATGATAATCGGGGCGATAGTCGTCGGTGACGCGAGACAGGCCATCTCTCAGCGCCTGCTGCGCAAGTTCAAGGGACGCGGACATTGGAGCACTCATGGCATTTACAGACACAGTCATAGGGCGCCTGCTCGTACCGAGCGCAAGGAGGCGTCATCCGACGAGTTTTTTATGGCTTGTGGCGGGCGACCCAGGGCCGTGCCGTCGGCATCGAACAGATGCAGATTGGCGATCTCCAGCTGCAATTCGACCCGATCGCCCACCCGCCACCCGGCGTTGACCTCACAGCGACAGATCAGCGGCTCTTGCTGACCGGTATCGAGGTGCACATAGGTTTCGCTGCCCAGGTATTCGACAACGGTCACGGCAACGCCAGCGGCGCCTTGCGCCGCTTTGAGCGCAACATGCTCCGGGCGAACTCCCAGGCTCAGTTGCGTGTTCGCGGTCATGCCCGAGCTGTCGAAGGGCAGGGAAGTCCTTCCCAATACGAGGCTTTCAACCAGGCTGGTTTCACCCGGCGTATGCAGGAATGCTGGAAGGAAATTCATTTTGGGCGAACCCAGGAAGCCGGCGACAAAGCGGGTGGCGGGGCGCTCATAGAGCTCACGTGGCGAGCCGACCTGCTCGATGCGACCACCATTGAGCACGACAATTTTGTCAGCCAGGGTCATCGCTTCGACCTGGTCGTGGGTGACGTAGATCATGGTCGTGCCCAGTCGAGCATGCAGCCGGGCGATTTCGTTACGCATTTGCACCCGCAAGGAGGCGTCCAGGTTCGACAGCGGCTCATCGAACAGCAAGATGTCCGGCTCCCGCGCCATGGCCCTGCCCATGGCCACTCGCTGACGCTGTCCGCCCGACAGCTCCTTGGGTTTACGTTGCAGCAGTTTGTCCAATTGCAGGATTTGCGCGGTTTTCAACACGCGCTCACGCAGGCTGGTCTTTTCAGTCTTGGCCAGTTTGAGACCAAAACTGATGTTGTCGTAGACGTTCATGTGCGGGTAGAGCGCATACGATTGAAACACCATGCCGACGCCACGTTCGCGTGGCTCCAGGTCATTGACCCGGCGCCCGTCGATCAGCAGGTCGCCGGCGCAGATCGAATCCAGCCCGGCGATCAGACGCAGCAGGGTCGATTTTCCACAGCCCGAGGGGCCGACGAACACCACGAATTCACCGGCGGCGATATCCAGGCTGACATCACGGAGAATGCGCACGCCGCCCAATTGCTTGTTCACGTTGTCTAGCTTCAACTTGATCACGATGCTGTTCCTTGTCTTTGTTGGGCATCAACCCTTTAACGCGCCGGTAGTGAGGCCGGAAACGATTCGGCGCTGGAAGATCAGCACCAGAATCACCAATGGGACGGTGACCAGCACCGAGGCGGCCATCAACAGCCCCCAGGGCAGTTCATGGGGGCTGCCGCCGGAAATCAGGGCGATGGCCACCGGCACCGTGCGTTGTGTGTCAGTGAGGGTGAAGGTCAGGGCAAACAGGAACTCGTTCCACGCGGCAATGAACGCCAGCAGGCCGGTGGTGACCAGTGCGGGCCAGAGCAGCGGGAGCAACACGCGGGTCAGGGTGACCCAGGGCGAAGCGCCGTCCATGATCGCCGCCTCTTCCAGTTCATGGGGCAGTTGGCCCATGAACGTGGTCAGCACCCAGACGGTGAAGGGCAGGGTGAAAATCGTGTAGCTCAGGATCAGTGCCCAAGATGTGTTGTACAGGCCCAGGGCACGGATCACTTCGAACAACCCCGACAGCACCGCGACCTGGGGAAACATCGACACGCCAAGGACCATCATCAGGACCGTACCGCGGCCACGAAATTTCACCCGGCCCAAGGCATAAGCCGCGGTCAGGCTGAGGAACAGCGCGAGTGTGACCACACATAGCGCAACCACCAGCGAGTTACCGATCGCCCGCAGGAACGAGGCCTGGTGGAGCACGGCGGCATAGTTGGAGAAGTCGGGGTTGTCGATCCAGTAGCTCACTTGGAACAAGGCGCTGGAGGGCTTCAGCGAAGTCACAATGGCGTAGTAGAAAGGGAACACCGCATACAGCAGCAAAATCCCGATCAGGCACCAGAAGCCGAGGCGCAACAGTGCTTTTTTCAACAGGCGTGGGCTCATGAGCGCACCTCCATTTGCCGGCGTCCTAGGTACAGATAAACCATGGCGATCACCGCAACCACCAGAAACAGCAAGGTCGAGGCCGCGCTGCCGTAACCGACGTCCTGGAACTCCACCAGGTGCTGGCGGGCATAGACCGACATGCTCATGGTGCTCGACGAGTTCGAGGTCAGCACATAGATGACGTCAAACACGCGCAATGAGTCGAGAATGCGGAAGATCGCCGCCACCAGCAGCGCGGGCATCAGCAGGGGCAGGGTGACCCGCCAGAACACCTTCAGCGGGTGAATGCCATCGACCCTGGCGGCTTCGTAGCAGTCGCCCGGCAACATCTGCAAGGCTGCCAACATCAGCAGCGTGACAAAAGGCACAGTCTTCCAGACATCGACGATGATCACGGCCCACATCGACAGGTCGGCGTCCGCCGTCCAGGCCAGGGGGGCATCAATCAGGCCGAGGCTGAGCATCAGATGATTGATGATGCCGAACTGGTCATTGAGCATCCACGACCAGATCTTCGCCGAGACAATGGTCGGAATTGCCCAGGGAATCAGAATCAGCGCCCGCACCAGGGCACGACCGCTGAAGTTGACGTTTAGCAACAACGCCACCAGCAACCCCAGTACGATCTCCAGCCCCACTGACACCACGGTGAAATGCAGGGTGTTGCGCACCGCATTCCACCATTGAGGGTCGACCAGGATGCCGGACCAGCCGGTGCTGCTGTGGAACAGATAATTGCTCAGGCCGATGAAGGTTGCGTCGCCAGTATCGGCCAGGCTGGCGTCGGTCAGGCTGAACCAGAATGTGCGCAGCAGCGGCCAGGCCGCCACCAGGGCCAGGCACAGCAACATCGGTGTCAGGAACAGCCAGGCGGCGCGGACCCGACGGCGTTGTACTGGCGTTTCCCGGACGAGCAGCAGCTCGTCACTGGGGGCCAGGGTAGTGGAGACAGACATGGTGATTTCCTTCCTTGTGGCTTACCAGTTCCGGCGTTTGATGCGCGTCAGCTCGCTTTCCAGTTCGGCCAGCGCCTGATCGACCGGCAACTCGCCGGCCAGCACGCCATGCACCTGATCGAAGAAGGCATTGGAAACCCGTGGATAGCGATCGGCGGTAATTGAGGCGGGGCGCATGACCCCATCATTGAGGATGCTGTGCAGCTGGCTGTAGTAAGGCATTGCCGCGAGCAACTCCGGATCTTGATAAAGCGACTCGATCACCGGGTTATAGGCGCCGACCAGGGCTCGATGTTTCTGCTGTTGGGCGCTGCTCAGGTAGCTCACCAGTTCTGCGGCCAGCTTGGGGTTGGCGCTGTATCGCGACACCGCCAAGCCCCAGCCACCGAGGGTAGACGCGTGGGTGCCCGTCTCGCCACCGCGGGGCAGGGGGGCGACGCCGACCTTGTCTTTTACGGCGCTGTCCGGGCTTTGCACCAGCGCCCAGACATACGGCCAGTTGCGCATGAACAGCGCATTGCCCGACTGGAATACGCCACGGCCTTCTTCCTCGGTGTAGTTGAGTACGCCACGCGGGGAGATGTCGCCCACCCAACTCTTGGCCAACGTCAACGCCGCTCTTGAGGCCGCGCTGTTCACCACGATGTCGCCTTGTGGATTGACCAGCCCACCGTGCGGTTGGCTGCTGATCCACTCCAGTGCATTACACGTCAGGCCTTCGTAGGCACGGCCCTGAAAGATGTAACCCCAGGCATTGGCGTTCCCGGCGGTGCGCTCGGCCTGCTGGACATCCCGCGCGATGGCAGTCATTTCCTCCCAGGTCTGGGGTACTTGCTTGTGGTACTTATCGAGCAAGTCCTTGCGGTAATACAGCAGGCCCGAATCGGTGAACCAAGGCATTGTCACCAGCCGCCCATTCACCGTGGCGTTATCCACCTGGGCTTGGAAATAGCCCTGGGTCGCGTTGGCGGGGAGCACTTCGCGAAGGTCCATCAGATGTTTGGCCAGCATCCCCGGCCACACCATATCGATTTGAATGATGTCGATGTCGCTGGACTGGGCACTGAGGATCTGTTGGTAGAACGACAACCTTTCGGTGGCCGAATTAGGTGTGGAAACCACTTCGACGTTGTTGCCGGTCTGTTTCGACCACGCCTCGACAGCCTCCTTGCACAGTTGCAGTTCGGCACCCACCGCACCGCAGGAGATCGTCAGATTGGCGGCAGTAGAAAGGGATGGAAGCCCGGCACAAAGGGCGAGCAGCGTGGCCGGAAGGAGCGATTTGAGCTGTTTCATAAAGCCCTCTTTATTTTTGTTTTTAGAAAAGTTAACGTTAACATCGCCAAATGTAGCAGTGTATTTGCGATGAGGCATCCTTTTTTTCGCGGTTTTTGACAATTCAAATACCGAGAAAAAAGACCGTTGCTGGAACAGAAAAATAAAAACAAAACAGGGAAATCCACATGCAGAAAGCATCAAGCTGGCTTCTCGCAGGCGTGCTCGGCACCTCGGCGGCCACCTCTCACGCTGCGACGCTGGAAGAGCGCATGGCTGCGTTCGAGGCCCGCGCCAGCGCCGCGGAAAAACGCGCCGCTGCCGCCGAACAGCAAACCCAGGCCCTGGCCAGGGAACTGCAACAGCTCAAACTCGCCGCTCCCGCCGTCCAACCGGTGGTGGCCACTGCTAACGTTGCCGCGCCAACGCTGGACACACGACTGGCAAAGCTCGAAGCCCGTCAACAAAACCTGGAAAAACAGGGCAGTGGGGCACACCTCACGGACGGCTTCAGCTTCAAGGGCTACGCTCGCTCCGGATTGCTGGTCAATGATGGGCTGGGAGGCGGTCGTGGCGGCCCTTATACCACCCCGGCCGGTTCCGTCGGCGGGGCCGTCGGGCGACTCGGTAACGAGGACGACACCTACATGCGTATCGACCTGTCGAAAGAGCAGTACGCGCAGAACGGGACCCGCTCGAAATTCACCGTATCCATCGCCGATGGCGTGGAAAGCTCCAACGACTGGACGGCCGACGAAAGCGACCTGAACGTGCGCCAGGTGTTTACCGAACTGGACCATATCGCGGCGTTCAAGGGTAACTCGGTGTTCGAGAATTCGACCCTGTGGGCAGGCAAGCGTTTTGACCGGGACAATTTCGACATCCACTGGTTGGACTCGGACGTCGTCTATCTGGCTGGCACCGGAGGTGGCATCTACGACGTGCAGATGAACAAGAGTTGGCGCTCGAATTACTCATTGATCGGGCGTAACTACGGCGAGTTCAGTGAGGGCGGCGTCAATGCCGATGTGGAGAGCTACATCCTGACCTCCAACCAGTTTTTCGATAACGGGCAGTGGCAGTGGATGTTCAACGCCATCGGCGCCAAGGAAAACGACATCGGCACTCGCAACAATGAAGCGGGTCTGACGCCTGCCGACTCCGGCTTGCACAGCATGGTGGCCAATCACCAGAAGAACTTCTTCGGCAGGGAAGGCTTCTTCAAAACGGCATTGCTCTACGGACAAGGCCTGGGGGCCGAGGTCAAGAACATCGGTTCGGACGGTGAACTGATCGATGATGCTCGCGCTCTGCGCCTGGCGCTGTACGGCGAAACCCCCATTGCTCCCGGTTGGCGCATCGGCCCCAGCTTGCTGGCCGAACAGAGCAAGGATCGGTACGTCAAGGGTGACGATTACCGCTGGATGACACTGAACGTGCGCTTGGCCAATGAAATCAACAGCAATTTCGAGATGGCCTACGAGATGAGCTGGCAAACCATGGACCTCGATCCCAAGGGCTACCTGCAACGGAATGCGGTCGACGGTAATTTCTGGAAGTTCACGGTCGCCCCGACCTTCAAGCCTGATTTCGGGGACCTGCTCACACGTCCCGAACTGCGAGTGTTTGCCAGTGTCATGGACTGGTCTTCGGACCTGGACAGATACAGCACCTCAGATTCCTTCGGCAAGTCTGACTTCAATGCCGGCGGCGTTTGGCAATACGGCATACAGATGGAAACCTGGTTCTAAACGGCCGGGGGCATCTTCTTCGCAAGCAGAGGATGCCCCTCAACCCTCGATCAGCGCCAATCGGAACTTGCTCGGGTTGGCCCCGAACACCTTCAGCATCAACCTACGCAGGGCGGTAGCGTCCTCGTAACCCACCTGCGCGGCGACCTGTTCAATCGTCATTCGGCTGGTCTCAATCAACATGCGGGCGCGATTGAGCCGCACGCTTTGCACCAGCGCCAGCGTGCTCTTGCCCGTGGCTGCCTGCACGTGCCGTGAGAGCGTTCGCGTAGACATGGCAAACTCATCCGCCAGCGCAGCCACACTTGGAAGGTTCGGCAACGCTGATTCGATGCGTTGGGTCAGGCGGGCAATCAACTCGTTGCCGTTGGAAAGCATCATCGGAACGATGAACGGTGACTGGGCCTGGCGACCATCAATCAAGAGCACTCGACCCACTTCGCCTGCCAGCGGGGCTCCAAAGCGCGAGCGCAACAAATGAAGCATCAAATCGGTTTGGGCGAAGGCCGCTCCCGCTGTTATGACCGGACCATCGGCGCACACCATCCGATCCACGTCGACAATGCAGCGCGGCTCGAGTCGGCGCAACTCAGCGGCCAACCACCATGAAGTTGTCACCCGACGGTCCACGAGCAACTGCGCAGCCTGTAGCAGAAAAACTCCCGTGCACGATGCCGCCACTGAGCCGCCGTGAGCTCCATGCGCCTTGATGGCCCGGATCGCGCGTTGCGCATCGTCGCTCGCCAGGCGTCCTGCTACGTCATGGGCGCTCTCGACACCCAACCCTGGAACGATCCAGATGCTCTGATCGATGGACACCCTGCGGGGCATTGGTGTCGCTTCAACACTCAGTCCACCACTCAACGATACCGATTTGCCGTGCGCAGAAACGATGCGCCAGGTCGGACGAGTCACCTTAAGTCGCGGCGCTAGCGTGACCGCGGCGTTCAAGATATCCAGGGTCGCCGCGACGCTGGTCGCATAGGCTCCAGGAAGGACCAGGATGGTGAAGTCGTGCATTGTCTTAAAAGGCCTGAAAGGAGTCGAATAGGACACTGTAAGCCTACAGGTTCTGAGCGCCTAATGCCGTACCTCTCATCCACTGGAGCTGTTCATGCCTAACATCATTTTAAAAATACCGAAGGGTTCTTTCCCTGGTGAAGCGCGAGCGACCTTGGTACGCAGCATTAACGATGCCGCCGTCCTTGCAGAGCAGATTGCGGACGATCCGAAGAAGCGATTCTTGTGTTGGGTGGTTGTCGAGGAGGTTGAGCCAGGGGCCTGGACCTGTGGCACCGTCGATATGACCTCGCAAATGCTGCCCTGCATGGCCATGGTCTATGTCCCCGTGGGGGTGCTGGACGCGGCTTCAAGGGCCAACTACGTCGAGTTGATGCACAGCGCGTTCATGCAAGCGCTACCTGTCGATGACAAACGCCAATTGATGACGTCGATCGTGCTGCACGACGTGGCTGACGGCGCTTGGGGGGCTAATGGTGTCATCTGGAACTTGCCCCTCTTCGCTAAAGCAGCGGGGTTTGAACATCTCCAGCACCTGGCTGCGGCGATCTGACAGGCCCCCGGGCCTTCGGATCTGGCGACCTCATGCACCTTGTCCCGAGTGGACCTGTCTTGGGCATCCCGGATTCCAAAGAACACTTAATCCGGGGCGCTCACGGTTGCCTACGGCGCCAGGGATTCGAGTAATTGCCGATGGCAGACCTCGATAATTTCATCTGCCAGGGGGGATTCATCCGGACAGGCTCGGGACAACACCACCGCGCCGACGGCGCGGGCCAGCCTGTCGATCATCTTGGCCCTGGCGGCTTGCCGCTGCTCATCATCCTGTTGCGCAGCTGTGCGCCCGAGGGCCGTCAAGGCGTTTTCAATGCCCTCGGCGAACGTCGCCTTGACCTCATCTGATTGGCGCGCGGCGTCCCCGCAGAGGGCCGCCATCGTACAGCCAACGCTGCGGTCATCACGATGTTCCCGGGACACGTAATGATCGAAAAATGCTGCGGCACCCAGGCCTGCATAGTTGGTCATGGACTGGGAAAGCCCGCACGCAGCAGCTTCAGCCATCAGATCGGCCTTGGAGCGGAAGTGCTTGTAGAACCCCCCATGAGTAAACCCGGCCGCCGCCATCAAATCGGCCACGCCGACGCCGTCGTATCCACGCTCACGAAACAGCCTGGACGCGGTTTCGACGATGTGTGCCCGGTTTAATTGCGCCTGCGCCTTGGTAACTCTCATAACCCGATGCCTCGTTTTTACCTTGGTTTTCAGGGGCCAATATACATTGATGTTGATCAACATCAAAACCGTTGACGATTAAGATTATGATCGTCATCCTATAATTCAGGCACCGATCACTCGAACTCAAACCGCGCCCGATCGCTGCCGCAAACCCACACAGCAGATTCCCATCGAGCAAGAGAGCAAAGTCATGAGCCATTCCCCAGCCGTCCTCATCACCGGTGCGTCCAGCGGCATTGGTGCCACCTACGCCGAACGATTTGCCCAACGCGGTCACGACCTGGTCCTGGTGGCGCGCGACAAGGTGCGTCTGGAAGCACTCGCGGCGCGTTTGCGCCAGGAGCACGACATCACCGTCGACGTCCTCCAGGCCGACCTGACCCAGCCAGTAGACCTGGCTACCGTCGAGGCACGCCTGCGCGATGACGCTCGCATCGGCGTTCTGATCAACAATGCCGGTGCAAACCACACGGGAAACTTCGTCGAGCAAACGCCTGAGAGTATTGAGCAACTGGTGGCGCTCAACATCACCTCGCTGACCCGGCTCGCCCACGCGATCATTCCCAGGCTGGTGCAGGCCGGCGAAGGGGCGATCGTCAATATCGGTTCGGTCGTTGGCCTGGCGCCCGAGCTCGGATTCACACTCTACGGCGCGACCAAGGCGTTCGTGCAGTTCCTTTCCCAGGGGCTGAGCCTGGAGCTCTCTTCCAAAGGCGTCTACGTACAGGCAGTACTCCCCGCTGCCACTCGCACCGAGATTTGGGAGCGCTCCGGCATCGATATCAATACGCTGCCCGAGGTCATGGAAGTGGGCGACTTGGTGGATGCGGCCCTGGTCGGTTTCGACCGTCGCGAAGGCGTGACCATTCCGCCCTTGCATGACGCCGCCAGCTGGGACGCCTTCCAGGCCGCGCGCCAAGGTGTCCTGGGTGGTCTGCGGCAGGCTCAGGTAGCGGAGCGGTATCGCAACCTTTGATGGGGGCCGGCGATACCCCATCGCCGGATTCAAGACCGCCCACCGAGCCAACGTCGAGCATTGAAGGGTTTTTTCAGGACGGTCAATAAATCTGTAGCGCTGCTGACGGGGGCCTCATCGGGCATCGGGCAAGCCACGGCTAACACGCTCGTTGCGGCAGGCTACATTTATGGCACCAGTCGAAAGGGGCCCCAGGCCCCTCAACTGGATTTTGAAAAGGCACTGCTTGCCTGATGCATCTACTAAGTGTGCAGCGGATAACCAGCTCATCCGAACCGGAGAAAACAATGACATTCAAGGCTCTGCTCGCTACCAAAACCGGCGATGCAATCGCGACTCACCTGGTTGACTTCAAGGACGAGGACCTGATGCCGGGCGACGTGACCGTTGTGATCGAATACTCGACCGTGAACTACAAGGACGCCTTGGCCCTGAGCGGCCGCTCGCCGGTCATTCGCCAGTTCCCATTGATCCCGGGCATTGATTTCGCCGGGATCGTCGAGACCTCCAGCCATCCCGGTTTCGCAGCCGGCGACCGGGTGCTGGTCAACGGTTGGGGGCTGAGCCAGACTCACCACGGTGGCTTCGCGCAGAAAGCGCGGGTGAGTGGCGACTGGCTGGTGAAGGTCCCGGAGGCATTTTCAACTCAACAAGCCATGGCCATCGGCACGGCAGGCTACACGGCAATGCTCAGCGTGCTGGCGTTGGAGCATGGCGGCCTGTCCCCCGAGCGCGGCGATATCCTGGTCACTGGCGCCAGTGGCGGTGCCGGCTCGGTGGCGATTGCGCTGTTGTCGGGCCTGGGGTATCGCGTGATCGCCTCGACCGGGCGTCAAGAGGAAGCCGACTACCTGCACGCGCTCGGCGCGGAACAGGTCATCGACCGCCGGACCCTGTCCGAGGCAGGCGCCCCGATTGGCAAGGAGCGCTGGGCGGGCGTTATCGATTCTGTGGGTAGCCATACCCTGGTCAATGCATTGGCACAGACCCAATACCGGGGCGTTGTCGCTGCTTTCGGGCTGGCCCAGGGGGCAGATCTGCCAGGGTCGGTGCTGCCGTTCATCCTGCGTAACGTGACCCTGGCCGGTATCGACTCTGTCAATGCTCCCCAGAGTGCCCGCGTGCAAGCATGGTCACGACTGGCGCGTGACCTTGATGTGGATAAGCTTGCCCATACCACTCAAGTCGTGGGCTTGGCTGAAGTTCCGGCAATCGCCGGCCGGGTGCTGGAAGGGAAGGTTCGCGGGCGCACCGTGGTGGATGTGAACGCATGATTCTTTCAACGAGTCGATTCCCATGAAGGCATTTTTCATCGAACGCTATAAGGACACTGGCCACATTGGCCAGTTGCCCGACCCTGAAGTCGGCGAGGACGAGGTACTGGTCCAGGTACATGCCGCCAGTATCAACCCGCTGGATTTCAAGATAAGGAGCGGCGAGTTCAAGCTGATCCTGCCGTATTCTTTCCCGCTGGTCCTGGGTAATGACTTGGCTGGCGTGGTCGTTCGCGTTGGTCCAAAGGTTTGCCGCTTCAAGCCTGGCGACGAGGTTTACGCGCGCCTCGGCGAGGATCGTATCGGGACCTTCGCCGAGCTGGCTTGCGTGAAGGAAGATGCGCTTGCGTTCAAACCCGGCAACCTCGATATGGCGCAGGCCGCCTCTCTGCCTTTGGTCAGTTTGACGGCGTGGCAGGTTTTGGTGGAGACCGCCAAACTGACAAAAGGCCAGAGGGTGTTGATTCACGCAGGTTCTGGCGGTGTGGGAGCGGTCGCCATTCAGCTCGCCAAGCACTTGGGCGCCTTCGTCGCCACGACAACCAGCACGAGCAATGTCGATTGGGTGAAAGCCTTGGGCGCTGATCTTGTCATCGACTACAGCAAGCAAGACTTCGAATCCGTCCTGCAGGACTACGATGTGGTTCTCAACAGTCTCGGTTCCGACGTACTTGCCAAATCCCTCAAGGTCCTCAAACCCGGTGGCCACCTCATTTCCATCTCCGGCCCGCCGACTCCGCAGTTCGCTGAAGGGCAAGGATTGTCCTGGGGACTAAGGCAGGTCACGCGTTTACTGAGCTACGGCATTCGCAGCAAAGCGCGAAAACGCGGTATCAACTACACGTTCGTTTTCATGCGGGCAAGCGGCCGGCAGTTGCATGAAATTACCGCGCTCGTCGAGTCCGGGGTCATTAAACCCGTGGTGGATCGATCGTTTGCGTTGGAGGCGACGGCGCAGGCCCTGGCCTATGTCGAGAAAGGACGGGCGAAGGGAAAAGTTGTGGTCAGCGTTATCGATTGATTGCATCGGTGGTCCCCTCGGAACGTTGTCCGAGGGGCCATTGCAAATACCCACGAACGTTGATCACTTCATGTCTCTGGCCTGTACCCACAGCACCGCGTCTTGCGACAAGGGCTTGCCCATGTGGGTCTTCGTTGTACCGATGTCGAGCGCCGCGATGCCCCACCAGCCGGACCGGGGCAGGCCAATGGTCACGATGCCTTGAGCGTCCGCGTAGGTGCTCAGGGCTTTGAATGACGCTTGAGGTGCCGTCACATAGTCTTGCTGGCCGAAGGCGTTTTTTTCGAGATCAACGGAATGGTTGACGTATTCGATTTCGATTTCGGCGAACGGAACAGGCTTGCCATCGGCCAGCACCACGGCGCGGAACACGCCTCCCGTCCAGTTGGCATAAGGTTTGTTCAGTGGCTGGATCTCCACTGGCAACCCTTGTGGCTCTGACCAGTTTCCGGGGACTCCACCCACGTTCACGATCAACTTGGTGAACTGTTGGATGTAGACATCTTCTTCAGTTTCCAGGTAAGGCTCGGGTTCGAGTACGAAGATATGGTCACCCAGTGAACGCACCAACTCCCGCGGAATCGAGGCACGATAGGCCGTCGTCCGGTTGTCGCGACTCTGCCACTCGACGGGACGCAAGTATTTGCGCAGGTCGATTTTCTCCTCGCCGTGGGAGCTGCTGTGGTTGAAGGCGCGAGGTGTACCCATGGCCATGGTGGGGCCGCCGGAGAAGGGGTGGGTGAACACCAGCGCGAACTCGAGGTTTTCCGCTCGCTGTAGCGCCGTTTCTTCCACGTAGAGCATCTGGAAATGGGCGTGTGCAGCGCCGGCCAAGCCAGTGAATGTCGTAGCGGCAAGGGCTTGAAGCAGTTTTCGTTTGAACGTCATGGTCGCTTTCACCTTGAAATGTCGGAAGACTGAATCGTGAGTTCATGGCCGGCGCCACCGAGGAACACCACGGAGTAGTTTCCGGTGGGGGGCTGGAATGCGTAGGTGTTGTCCTTGCCGACTTCGCCTTCGAGCAACACCTTGTTGCTTGGGTCCTGAACATGGATTTTTCTGCCGGCGGCCGAGCTGCCATCGGTGAAGCCCACCTCGCACTTCACCTGGTTATCGCCCTCGATGTAGCAATCGAAGACCGGGCCATGGGCGAAGCTCGCCTGGCAGAACGCCAGAGCGCCCGCCATCGTTATGCGCAGTGCTGAACCTATGGGTTTCATAACGCCTCGTCGTCAAGATCGATCATTGGGCAGGCGACTGGCCGTCGCCTCTCGTGTTGTCGTTGCCAGCTGCGGCGAAGGCCGCCAGCAAGGCTTCCAGGTTCGAGCCCAGAAGTGCTTCGTATCCGTTGGCCGTGTCGGCGAGTACTCCCGGGTTGCCCGTATCGAGTACCAACAACCGCGCGCCCCCGTCCTCGATGGCTTTGACGATCCTGGCGTCCGGTGCCCACTTGTGGACCACCACGCGAATGTCGCGCTCGCGCAGGTAGTGGGTCAGCGCGGCGTAGTCAGCGTCGCTCCAGTCGATGTCCTGTCGCACGAACCAGCCGTCGACAAATACGCTGAATTCGCCGAACAGGTAGATGAACTCATTGGCCAGCGACAGCACGCGCAGATCCGGCACCGCGTTCAGGCGGGCACCGTAGTCGGCCTTGAGCCGGCGCAAGCGGTCTTCAAGTGCGGCAAGGTTGCGCTGTATTCGCGGTGCATCGGCGGGGGCCAGGCGCGACAAGTCGGCGGCGATCAGTGCCGACATGCGCATGGCGTTGACGGGACTGAGCCAGGCGTACGGCGACGGGCTCTCATCGACATCGCTCGCCGCGGCCCAGGGAACGTCGCTCGACGGTATGCGGGTCACCGCCACGCTGGGTTTGGCCGTGTCCCATGAGTGCGAGGCATCGATCTCGATGATCCGCAGATTGTGGTGGCGCGCCGCCGCATACAGCGGGTCGGCGCGCCAGAGACTGCTGAGGGTGACCACGGCTTCGGCTTGCTGGAACACCTTGGCATCCAGGCGTGACAGCGCGTTGGCCTGGCTTTCCATGGGCACCGCAGCTTGCGCTGGAAGACGGACGACCTCAAGGTTCGTGCCGTCGCTGAGTGCCGAGGTGAGCGCATACACGGCAGGCAGGGCGACAAGCACCTGCTGCCTTGCGTTATCGGCAAAGGCCGAAAACGGCAGGCCCAGCAACAGGGCCAGCATCGTCAGCCAGGATCTGTAGAACCCTTTCCTATTCATACGCTGGCCCCCCTGAACCGGGACGTGGTGGCGCGCATGACGGTGGTGGCGACAAATACCAGGGCGGCGACTATCACGATTGCCCCGCCCGTTGGTACGGGGATGTGGAATTGCATCGGCACCAGGATGCCAACCACGCAGGAAAAGGTCGCAATCAGGATGGCGCGCGCGACCAACCCCGGGAGCGAACGGCTGATGTTGCGTGCCGCCGCCGCCGGTATGAGCAGAAGGGCTTCGACGAGTACGGCGCCGATGATTTTCAGGCAAGCGACCGTCACCAGGGTGACCAACACCACAAACAGGTACTCGACGCTTCGCACTCGCACACCGCGAGCATGGGCCAGGCTCGGATTGAGGCTGGCCAACAACATGCCGTTGTACAACGGCAGTCCGAGCAAGGCACACAGCGCCGTTACGCCAAGCAGCACGTTCATATCGGTGTGGTCCACCGCCAGGATGGAGCCGAACAGCACGCTTTCCATCACGTGGGTGTTGATCTTTGCCGACACGAACAGCAACAGCGAGGCACCGACCGCCAGCGAGATGGACAGGAACACACCGATCAGCGTGTCATTGGCCAACGTGGTGCGATGCTGCGTGTACTTGAGCGTCAGCGCGAACAGCAGGCAGAAGCCGAACATCGAGAAGTAGGGGGAGGTGTAGGATTCGCCGATCAGCACGCCAATGGCGACGCCGGTCATTGCCGCGTTGCCGACAGACTGACTGAAAAACGCCATGCGCTTGATCATTACCATCGTGCCCAACACGCCCAGCAACGGTCCGATGAGCACTGCGCAGAGCAGGGCATTGATCACGAACTCGTACTCGAACGGTTGCGGCAGGATGCCACTGGCGGCGAGCGCCTGCAGGTGGTTGCGAATGAAGTCGTACAGGGCGTTCATTGGGCCCCCTCCAGCGAGTATGCGACTTGGTCGGGAGCGCCATGAAACAGCACCCTGCGGTTGATAACCGTCACCGATTGGGCGATGCGCCTGACTTGTTCCAGGTCATGGTTGATCCACAGGATGGTGACGCCACGGCCGTGCAACTCGGCCACCAGTGCCTCCACCAGCCGTACCCCCGACTCGTCGATGCCGGCAGTCGGTTCGTCGAGGATCAGCAACCAGGGCGCCGGACTGATCGCCTGGGCCAGCAATACTCGCTGGCGCTGGCCACCGGACAGGCTGCCAAAGGGTTTGGTGCCCATTCCAGCCATGCCGGTACGAGACAGGGCCTCGGCATTAGCCGACTTGGCGGATCGGTTGGCACCCAGGAAGGCCGGCCGGCGTTGACCGAGAAGGGCCATGAGATCGTTGACCGTCATCGGCACGTTGCGGTCGAAGTCCGGCAATTGCGGGACATAGCCCATGGGTGTCGTGACCTGGCCCTCGAAGCGGACCGTTCCCGAATGCGGCATCTGGCCCAGCAGGGCGCGCACCAGTGAGGTCTTGCCGCCACCGTTCGGGCCGATCAGGCAGTGCAGCGCCCCGGCTTCCACCCTAAAACTGACGTCTTCAAGCACTTGCGTGCCTCCCAGTCGCAGGGAGACGTTGTCGAACACTATGGCGGGACCGCGCATTGCTTGTTTCTCCTTCATCGCTGCATGAACTCAACGGCTTCGGCCAGGGTCTCGAGGTTTTCGCGCATCGCCACCTCGAATTCGTCCGCGCTGTAGGTATCGCCGGTGATGTGAGACAGCGAGAAGACCTTCACGCCAGTGGCGGCCTCGATAGGCTTGGCGAGATCGAGGGAGAAGTTTTTCTCGGCGAACAACACCTTCACATTGGCCTTCTTGATTGCGTCGATGGTGTTGGCCAGCTGCCGCGCGGTCGGGGCGACGCCGTGACGGGGCTCGATCACGGCGCTCACGAACAGGCCGAACTCCTGCATCATGTAGTCGTAGCCGGCATGCGTGGTCGCGCAGCGGAAGGAAGACAGGTCCAGCGCGGCGAAGCGGGTCATGAAACCGGCCCGTAGCGCGCGGATGCGCGCGGCATAAGCCAGGGCGTTCTGTCGATACGCCGTAGCGTTGGGCGGGTCAAGCTCCCCCAGCCTGCGAGTGATCTCGAAGACCTGCTGTATCGCTGCCGTGGTGGAAACGAAGGTATGCGGATTGACCACCTTGGCACCGTCCTGGTCGCCGCCGATGGGAATGAGGGCCACCGAGGCATTGGCCTGGATGATCGGCAGCGTCGCCCCGCGACCGGCGGCCTTGATGATCTGGAAGGCCCATTCATCGTGGCCGATGCCGTTGACGACCAGGGCATCGAGGGTCATCGCGCGGGTGATGTCGTCGGGCTGCGGTTGATAGTTATGAGGGTTCGCTTGCGCCGGAATGAGCGCAACGACCTCGGCCCGATCACCGACGATGTTCGCCACGAAGCTGTAATAGGGGTGCAGGGTGACGCCGATCCTGAGCTTCTTGGCCAAAGGGGCCGTCGGGCCGGCGAATACAAGGGTCGGTATCAGCACCAGCAGCGCAAGGCAGCTGCGCCACAGTGCGCGGTGTCTGGTAGAAACGGTCATGGCTGGTTTCCTTTTACACGTTCGACTTCGCTGGCACCGTCGTAAGGAATGACCTGGCGCCAACCTTGGCCGACCAACGATTCGGGCTTGACGATGCCTGGGTAAGGTGCGTACGGGTCGCGGTGGATCCAGATCGTCGCCTGGTTGGCCCACATGACACCGGCATGGGCGTGCCCAATGACGAGCAGGTAGGCGCTCTGGCCGGGCGCGCGACCGGCGGAGCCGTAGTAGACCGTGGCGCCCTGGCCCAGGGTGGCTTTCGAGACGTCGCTGGGGGGCGTCGGGGTGCCGGCGTCGTCGTGATCATCGACGGAACCGGCGTGAGGCAGGTGGGTGCCAGGCAAAATCAACTGCCAGTTCACCTCGCCATTGGTCTTCCAGAAGGCGTCTCGGTAGAACGGCGGCAGCAAGATCTTCTGGGCTTGCTCCAGGGTGATCCAACCGCCGGTGTCGTTATTGTTCCAGATGATTTCTTCACCGGCGGGCAGCAGGGCGCTGTGGATGGCCTGATCGACTGCACCGAGGCCATCGAAGGAACGCACCTGCCAGCTCAAGGGGGTTGGTGGGCCGGCGTGCTGTGGGCGCAGCAGCACATAACCTGTCACGCTGGCGATAATTGCCAGGGCTGCAAACAGCAGGGCCAGCGACTCCCAGCGGCTGGAAGCCGGGCGCACGACATGGACCGCGCCGTTTACGTCATCGCCGGGGCTGGTTCGCGACAGGTTGGCCATCAGACAAACCCGATCCAGCGGCCAAGGCATATCACGCCCATCCACAGCGCCAGCGAGCTGAATCCGGCGATACGTGCCTGGCTGGGAGGCGGCAGGGTGGTGTCCCACTCGTCGATCCGGCGATAGGCGCCCAGGTGGAATATCCCCATGTTGACGCCGGCCAGCAGCAACAGCCCCATCTTCCACCAGAAGACGCTGTTCTGCGCATAGGTGGTGGCGTTGGAGGCGAACATGAGCAGGCCGGTGATCACGCAGGCTGTGAAGGCAACCCAGGTGAATGGCAGCAGTTCCTGGATCAACCGTAGCGCGCTTCGACGGTGGGAGGCGATGCCGAGCAGGCGCAAGTCGACGACGGCGATGGTTCCGAACACGAGGGCGATGCCGATCACATGCACCGACTCCAGGTTTGGAAAAATGGAGCCCGACTCTCTGATATATGCTGCGATCGGGGTGGCCTCGAGGGCTTGCAGTATCGATTGAATGTCCATGGCGAATACCTGAGAAAACGTTCGTTGAAAACGCTGGGATCAGTAAGCAATCCAGCGACCACAGAAGATCACGCCGCACCACAGGGCGATCGACAGCCAGGCCAGCGCCTTGATGGGAGGCTTCTCGTCAGCGCCTTGTGCCTGAGCAGCGGGGCGCAGCAATGGACGTCGAATCGACCAGGCCATGGTGAACACGGCAACGACCAGGAACATCTTCAGCCAGAACGTCGTGTTGACCAGTACGCGGTCTGGCTCGCCGATGATCATCACCAACCCGGTGAGGAGCAGGACGATGAGTGCGGCGCGCATCCACGGGTAATAACGGCGAATGACGCCGCGCAAGGGTTCGTCCGTGGCGAACACACCGGCCAGCCGCAGGTCAGAGATCACGGCGGCGCCGAAGATCACCGCGATGGCAATGATGTGAACGCTCTGGATGGTGGGCACGACCCAGGACAGGTCCCTGATGACGGTGCTCAACGGTGTCGCGTAGATCCAGGCGATGATGAGTTCTGGTGACATTTGCTTTGCTTCCGCGTGGGGTTAGAAGTCTTGAGGTTTTGCGATCGGACGCAGGCCCTTTGCATCCTCCGGGAGGAGATAGCCCTGCTTGATCGAGAGCTTTTTGGCCTCTTCGAATGCTTGTTCGTAGTGGCTGAAACCGCCGTAACGCTGGCCAAGCGCTTCCTTGGAATAGGGCACCTTGGTGTCGTAGATCAGGCCGCAACCGGTCTCCTGGTCCGTGAGGTAGGTCGCGCTGGGCACCTGGATCCACGGCGGGCGTACGCCCCCTTGCAGGTTGCCGGTGGCGGGGTCGCGCGCGGCAGCCTTGCCTTCGCGCAGGACTCGCGGCGCCTTCGGCATGGCTTTGCCCTCGCGCACCCATTGGTCCATGCCATCGAGCAGCGCCGAGACGACCAGCTCCGCTGGTTCGTCGTACAGCGTCCGGCACCGTGGGTCGTCGCCCTTGCCGACGTCGGCAGCTAACAGTTCGGTATGCTCCGTACCGAGGTCGGCCAGCCGCAGATGCGGTATGCCGGTCACTTCGTAGTAGCGAAGCTGCGGGCTGTCGGTATCCGGCGGCAGGTCGATGCCTTCGATCACGTCGTGCATCAGTTCGGACTGGCTGTAGACGGTCACGAATGGCACGCCGTCGGGCATCTGTCGTGGTAGCCGGATGACGTCGCCACCGACCTCGCCATAGGCCATGCGGCCTGTCATGTAGGCATCGATCAGTGGCCTTGCGTCAGGCATGCGCCATTGCTGGTGGCGACCCTGGTCGAGGTAGTCCATCCAGACTTGCGCGGTCACGGCCCAGCTATTGACGTAGACTCGTTTCACGTCGAGGCCTGCCAACGGGCCTTGCGCCGTATTGGTCTTGAGCAGCAACGCCAGTTGCGCCGCGATGCCCTGGGACTGTGGAACGAACGGATCGGGACCTGCACCGCGCGTGAAACGCTCCGGATCGTAATAGGTGCCCAACGGCGCATAGCGTGCGTAGTCGAAGCGGCGCATGAACTCGAAGTTCACGATCCGTCCGTATTGGGCGACCTGCTCGGCCTCGGCGGCCGGGGTGTCCGAGATGAACTTGGGGTCGACGGCCGGCTTGTTCATGTTCAGCGTGTAGCCGACGTACGCGTAGCCACGCCGTAGCAAGTAATCACGGGTCAGGATCCATCCCGCGGCACGCTCGCCAAACCAGCTGAACGGCTCGATAACCACCGTGCCGTTGAAGTGCGCGGGGTCTGCCGGCTTGCGCACCAGAATGCGCGTGGTATAGGGCGCCTCGAAGAGGGTTTTGCCCGCAGCGGTGATGGCCGGGGCGACGCCTTGCAGGTAAAACTCCTCTTCGACGTAGTCGTACATGTCGAGGTCGCTGTGTTCGGTGCCCGGTCGTTTCGCCGACGACAGCGGTGGCACGCTGGAGGGCGGCACGGCAATGATCGTGGGCATGCGGGGCACCTCGGCGAAGGTGTTCGAGGTCAGCATCAGCGACAGCAGGACGCCTTGCAGCGTTGGCCGCAGGATACTGATGGTCATCGGTCGTTCCATCCGGTCACCTCCAAGGGGTCATTGATAAGGCTTCACTCACGGCTGAGGGACGCCTTGCCCTCGCTGTCGATCACGATCTGGTTGTTCTCGCAGACATACTCTTGAATGGCGTAGTCGGAGCGCTTGTAGTCGAACGTGAAGCGATACGGGGTGTTGAGCACCTGTGGATCTTCAATCAAAACTTGGTCCTCCAAATGGTCCGGTCCCCGCAGCCTGATGCGTTCGGTGATCTTCATGTCCGCACCATGGGGAACGTCATAGAACGTCACGTCCGTGCGCACACGTTGTGTCTCCACGACGAGCGTGTCGCCTTCCCAGTGGCCTCGCGAATGGCCTTGGTACTTGGGGTCGAGCTTCTCTTTTGGTGGCATTGCCTGGTTCAAGAGAATCCGGCGTACCTGCTGGAGGTATTCGCCAAGGACGACCACTTGCTTGTCGTCGTGAATGATCTGGATCGGGAAGAGCGCCGCCATCAACGTGGGCATGCCCTCGGGCAGGCACTTGGAACTCGTCGTGGCCAGTGGCGTCCCGGCTTCGTTCGCGGCGGCCTGTTTTTTCTTCAGCTCCGCGTATTGGCTGGCATAGGGTTCCTTCAGGTCCATCGGTCCGCCCGGGTGCACCGGCTCGTCCGGGTTTTCACCGAACCAGTCGTCCGGGGTTCTTTCCCAGGTGCCGCTGATGTCCGGGCGCTTGTCGTGCTGGGTCTTCGACGCTGCCGCGTTGCACATCCCGGCGACGGTCACGAGGACGACGCCGAGGAAGATCGTTGCTGCGCTCAAGGTTCGTGTCGGTTTCATTGAAACGTCTCCACGCTGCTGGCCTGTTTGGTTCGATTGAGTTCGGTGGTCATGAAGCGGAGGAGGGACTTCGCCTAACCGCCGCCCGAGAGCACGACGTCACCGATCTTGATCTCCACGAGCAGTCCTCCCGGGTCACCGTTTTTCAGCGGCCTGAAGGACACCTCGGCGCTTTCGCCAGCCTTGATCGAATCAGCGTTCCAGCCTGCGCGCTGCAGCGCATTGACACTGCCTGTCTCGATCTTGAAGCGCTGGGGGGCGGGCCGGGCGTATCGAGGTAAATCGTGATGTGCGGATTGGTCCAGGCAAAACGCTCGACCACACCCTGGACCGTGACCATCTTGGTCTGGTCGAAAAGCGCGAATGAGTGGTGAGCGGTGGCCAGGGACGGTAGGGCACTGCAAGCGACGATGGTCAGCAGGCAAAGCCCCTGACGAAACAGCGGGGATGGGGTCATGACGGATGCCTCGTTCTTATGCGTTCTTATGGCCCCAGCATAGGGGGGACACCTGCGCAGGCCGTAGCCCAAAACGGCAACCATTCAAATCCCAGGACAGGTTTTTCAGTGGGCAGCGATGGGACCAGGGGAATAGGGGCGCCGCCCTGTGCACATGCTGATTTGGGCTACCGCATGGGCAGCCCGAGTCGGAACACTCATGACTCGCCTCATAAATATAAAAACAGGAGAGACGTCATGCGCACCCCTCACTACGCTCCATTAATTTCGCTGGTTGCACTCTGTACATTGGGGCCGCAGGCACAGGCCTACGAGCTCTACAACGAAGACGACGGTGCTACCGTCCTGAATGCCGACCTCTGGGCGGGGTTTGGTTGGTTCGGCAGTGAAAAGAATTACCTCGCCAACCCGCAGGAGGAACCCGGCAGGATGCGATGGCAGGAGGGCTTCGCCAAGTACGGTGTAAACGGCACGACGGACAAGATCGGTCCCGGCTCGATCTACGGCGGGTTCAGCCTGATCAGCACAGGCTCATGGGGCGATGGGGACGCAGGAGCGATCACCGCCGGGAATGAAAGAAGAACGGCGGTAGAAGATGCCTATCTGGGCTGGAAGTCAGGCGATCTGATTCCCGCCCTGGGTACGGACGGCGTTGATTTCTCCTTTGGCCGGCAGCTCGTGACGGTGGACGGTTTCCTGATCACCGACGACGGGTTCGCGCCCGGCAAGGCCTTCAGCCCCATCCCTGGTGTGGCGGACGGTCGGTTCAATCGCGGCGGCGCCTTTTACCTCGGGCCGCGGTTGGCCTTCGGCAATACGGCCGTGCTGAAGCTGGGCGGTACGCAGGGGCTTCATGGCAGCCTGATGTGGTTGAAGTCGGACAATCCCGGACAGTCGGAGACCGAAGTGGCGGCCGCCACCATCGACTACACGACGGCCATCGGCTCGATCGGTTCGACCTATGTGCACGGGCTGGATATCAATGAGCGCTATGCTTTCGCCGACCGGAGTGAGCGCAAGGGCATGGATATCTACAGCATTCGCGGCCAGGGCAATGCCGGCATCGACAATGCCGATTTCGCGTTCGAGGTGGCGCGCCAGGAAAAACGTTCGGGGTCGCAGCGGGCAATGTTCTTCGACGCGGGCTACACCTTTGCCGACGTCAAATGGCAACCGGCGGTGAGTTATCGCTATTCGCGCTATTCCGAAGGCTGGGACTTCCTGTTCCAGGGCGGTTTCCGCAAGCGTTACCAGGGTGAAGTCGCCGCGAACTACGCCGGTTCAGTGACCTCGAACATGCAAATCAACGATGTGCTGTTCTCGGTGCAGCCGACCGACAAGCTGACACTCAACGCGATGTACTTCCACTACCACCAACTCGCCGACCGGGATGCTCAAGACTTCAGTGCTCGTGAAGTCGACCTGTACCTGGACTGGATGGTGACGGACAACGTCACGCTGTCGCCGCTGGTGGGTTTCTACAAGCCAAAGAAGTGGCTCGAGGACGGTGGTTTGCAGAGTGGGAGCGCATCAACCAACACTTACTTGCAGTTCATCGTGTGGGTGACGTTCTGATCTGAGTCGCCGCTGGCGGCATCTGTTGCAGGGAGTTTGATGCGCAGGCGCCACCGGCGGTGGCGCTTTCCGGCGGGAGAGGTGATTAAGACGGGACGGTCACAGCATGCGGCGCAGGACGTCGTTGCGAGGGTCCGGGTCGAAGAAGCGATGCTTCAGAGCGCCGGCGACATGCAGCACGATCAGGCCGAGCAGGGTATAGGCGAGCACTTTGTGCAGCCACTGGAAGACGACGAACCAGTCGTCATTTTTCGGTAGTAGCTCCGGCAGGTTCACCCCAAAAAAGAATACCCCGTCGCTCATCGTGTAGGTGCTCGACATCGAGTAACCCATCAACGGCACGATGACGATAAGTACGTACATGGCACGCTGCACAAGCTGTGACAAAAACCGCTCATGTCCGGCCAGTGTTTCCAGGGGCTGTGGAAGCTTGGGGGTGCGCCAGCGCAGGGTGATCTGGACCAGGACCACCAACAGCATCAACACCCCAAATGATTTGTGCCAGGGGTAATAGAGCTCGTATTTGCTTGCCACTTCATCATTCATCCCGGTCATATGCCAGCCAGCCCAGAGGAGGCCGGCGATGAGCACGGCGCGCACCCAGTGCAACATACGCAGGGACGTAGGATACCGATCAATTGTTGTTTGATTTACCGGATTCATCGCAGTCTCTCCATCGATCATCAAGGCATCGGAATGCACATTTGAACGGCCACCCTCTACGACACAGGGGCTTGGAGGGTGGTCCGGTCAGTGCGCTTTTTTTGTTCTCAGTTAGGCAGCAACACGGTGATGACCTTTTCTTCGGTATAGGCCAACGCGCCGCTGAACCCGCCTTCACGGCCAATGCCGCTGGACTTGACGCCGCCCCAGGGCAGGTTGGCGTCCAGCGGGCTCCAGCAGTTGATGCCCACGGCACCGGCCTTTACCGCCGCGGCAACGCGGTGCGCTCGCACCAGGTCGCTGGTCCAGACCGTGGCCGCCAGGCCGTAGGTGGAATCGTTGGCCATTGCGATCGCCTCATCTTCGCTGTCGAACGTGATCACCGTGCCAACGGGACCGAAGATCTCGTCTCGGGCGATCGCCATGTCATTGCGGGCGTTGGCGAAGATGGTCGGCTGCACAAACCAGCCCTGCTCGGGGTTCGATACGCCGCCGGCCAGCAGGGAGGCGCCTTGTTCGATGCCCAGCTGGATGTAACGGTTCACGCGCTCGAACTGTGCTTTCTTGGCCACTGGCCCCATCTGCACGTCGGGCTGTCGAGGATCGCCCACCTTGACCGCTCGGGCGGCATCGGCAAGCGCTGCGGCGAAGCGATCGGCGATGCTGCGCTGCACCAGGATACGCGAGCCGGCGGCACAGACCTGGCCCTGGTTGACGAACAAGCCGAGCGCGCAGCCGCGCAACGCGTCGTCGAAGGACGCGTCGTCAAAGACAATCTGTGGGCTCTTGCCGCCCAGCTCCAGTGCCACACGCTTGAACAGCACGCCGGCGGTGCGCTGGATCTCGCGTCCGGCCTCGGGGCTGCCGGTGAAACTGATCTTGGCCACGTGCGGGTGTTCGCACAAGGCGCGACCCACCTGTGCACCGTAGCCGGTAACCACGTTGATCACACCATCAGGGAAACCCGCTTCCTGGGCCAGCGCAGCCAGGTGCAGGGCCGACTGCGGGGTTTCTTCCGAAGGCTTGATGACCACGGTGCAGCCTGCCGCCAGCAAAGCGGCGAGCTTCCAGACCGTGATCATCAGCGGCGAATTCCAGGGCACGATGGCACCGACCACGCCCACCGGCTCGCGCACCGTGTACGAGAGGGTCTTGCTGCCGAAATAGCCACCGGTGGGAATGGTGCGCCCCTCCAGCTGGTTGGCCCAGCCGGCGGCGGCGCGCAGGTTGGCGATTGCGTTGGGCAGGTCCATCCGGCGCGGCTCGACCGGGGAGCGACCGATGGCGTTGGCGTCCAGATCGGCCAGCAACTCGGTGTCGCGTTCCACCAGGTCAGCCAGCTTCGACAGCAGTCGACCGCGCTGGGCGCCGTCGAGCTGGCTCCAGGGGCCACCTTCGAGTTGGCTGCGCGCTGCCTCCACGGCGCGGTCCACATCCGCGCTCGTGCCGCGTGCGGAGCTACCGTACACCTGCTCTGTCACGGGGTTGATGAGGGTCATGCGCCCACCGTCGGAGGCTTCGAAGGACGCTCCTTGGATGAAGTGATTCAGGTGCTGAGTCATGTTAGGGGCCCTGCGTAATGTGAGTGATCGGGGGTTGCACGCCTCATGCTTCGAGGGAGGCCAGGGCGTCGCCAAAGATGTCCAGCGCCTTGAAAAACAGCGAACGTGTGATCGTCAGCGAGGGCATGACGCGCATCACGTTGCTGTAGCGACCGCAGGGAATCATCAGCACGCCGTGGTTCAGCAGGTAACCCATGAGTTGACCGATCTTGGCGCCCTCCAGCGGTGCTTTGGTGACCGGGTCTTCAACCAGCTCGATACCGATCATCAGGCCGCGACCGCGAACCTCGCCGACGAAGGGGCTCTTGAAGCCACGGATACGTTCCTGTGCTTCCAGGCCCAGCGTGTGAGCGCGATTGAGCAGATCGAGCTCCGGGTCCTGCAGGATGCTGATGTTGGTCAGCGCCACTGCCGCAGACAACGAGTTGGCGGCGAAGGTATTGGGCATCGATCCGTCAGGAATCGCGGCCGCCAGGTCCGAACGCATGATCAGGCCCGCCATCGGCAGGTCGCTGCCAATGCCTTTGCCGAAGGTAAGCATGTCGGGCTTCACGCCCGAGTGCTCGACCGCCCACATTTTGCCGGTACGCCCCGCGCCGGACTGCACTTCATCGACGATCAACAACGCGCCGCTGAGGTCGCAGGCCTTGCGCAACAGCTGCAGGAACTCTGGCGAGGGAGGCACGTAGCCGCCTTCGCCTTGTACCGGCTCCACGATCACGGCGGCCACGTCATCGGCGGCGGTGTAAGGGGTATTCAGCAGGTAATCCACGTAGTCGCCGGCGATCTGTTCGGCGCTTTTGTGCGTGGTGTCGAAGGGGAAACGGTAGGCGTAAGGGTAGGGGGCGTGAATGACGCCACCCATCTGGGCGCCGTAGCCCTTGCGGTAGGCCGTGCCGGTCGTCAGCGCACCGGAGGCGTTCCACACGCCGTGGTAGCCGCCGTGGAAGGCGATGATCTGGTGCCGTCCGGTGACGCGCTTGGCGAACTTGATCGCGGCCTCCAGCGCATCGCTACCGCTTTGCGTGAAGAACGTAATGCAATCGCCGCGCAAGCCGTCGGGCGCGATCTCGGAGAGTTTGGCGGCCAGCTCAGTGCGCCGGGTGCTGTTGACTTCCAGGGCGTGCATCAGCACTTCGGACTGTTCGCGGATGGCCTGCACCACTTTCGGGTGGCAGCGACCGACGCTGCTGACGCCTACGCCTGCGGACAAATCGATATAGGTGTTGCCATCGGCGTCCTTGAAGGTTGCGCCGAACGCCCGGTCCATGGCCACGGGCATGCGTCCGCCGCCGCGGGCCATCGACTCGGTACGTGCTGACAGCGCCAGGGCCTCTGTGGTCTTGGGGCCGGGAATGGTGGAAATGATCCGCGGTGCATCCGCGAAGTGGAGGGATTCAAGCTTGGTTTCACTCATGACGGTCTCTCAGGATGTCGGTTTCAGTGTCTCGATCATCCCCGTCGCTTCTGTCTGGCCGGTAGCCCGAATCGGCACATTGGGAGGCACGCCTCGAACGCTTGTTTCGAAGAGCGGCCCCTTGTATAAAGAAATTTGCATAATTCTCTTAATATGAGAATATCGCCAAAGAAGGCAACCTAAAAAGAAGAATATTGGCCGAGGCTTTCGTCATCATGAAAAAACAGAACATCAGCCACTTTCGTGATATCCATGTCCACGCCGCTACCGTCCAGGAGTGGAATCAGGACTACAGCCAGTTAACCGCTGGCTCGATCGAGAGTTCGCTCATACAGTTGACGACGGCGCGTTGCCACATATTCCGCGAGCAGATCAACCAACGCGTGGTGCAGCATGGCGTGGCGCCCCAGGGCAAGATGTGCTTTGCCGTGCCCATCACCGTCCCGGGTTCGATTCGGATGCAGGGGCGGGATGTGGACGACAGCAGCCTGTTCTTTCTTCACGGTGGCGAGGAGTTCATGTTCCACATGCCGATGGGCATGGAGCTGCTGGCCATTACCTTCGAACGTGAACTGTTCGAGCAGGCGCTGGCACAAACGGCATCGGCCAAGGAAATCAGCCAGTTGCTGCGTCAGCCGGTGATCAGGGTCTCCCCGCAACGCTATGCTGACGCTCGACGTCGAATGCTGGCGGTATTCTCCCAGGCGCTCTCGAACGAAGATCTCGACAATACGCAAGATCGGGAGCTGGAACAGGCCATGCTCGGCGAGTTGCTGCAACTGATGACCGACCCGGCCTGCGACAAGCAGCAGCGCATTCCAAGCTCCACACGCAGCTTCATTGTCGAGAAATGCCATCGCCTGGCGACCGCGGAATTGAACAACGTGCCCAGCGTGGACGAGTTGTGCCAGCGACTCCAGGTGAGTCGACGTACCGTGCAGAACAGCTTCCGCTCGGTTGCCGAGACGACCCCCATCAATTACTTGCGCTCCGTGCGGCTCAACGGTGTACGCCGAACCTTGATGTCCACCCGGGCCGCGAACCTCTCGATCGGTGATGTCGCGGCCCAATGGGGCTTCTATCACCTCAGTCATTTTGCGGCGGAGTATCAGGAACTGTTCGCAGAATTGCCTTCCCATACCACCCGCGCGGCCATCGCCGATTGTGCGCGCGCCTGAGCATCTACCGAGCATGGTGTCGACTGCACAAGGATGTAGAAAAGATGAATAGCCTTCGCCGCCTGCTCATGGTTTTCGACTTGTTTCGCCCTGAACAGCCGGTTATTGACGTGGAGATCATTTGCCAGGAGCTCGGCTTCACGCCCGCAACCGCCTATCGCTATCTGCGCGAGCTCGGCGATGCGGGCTTCTTGAAGCGATTGCCGCGCGGCTACGCACTCGGCCCGCGAATTGTCACGCTGGAGCATCAGATGACGAAGTACGATCCCTTGCTGGCGTGCAGCCGGGACCTGGTCGATAAATTGGTCGACGATACCGGCCTGGATGCGCTGGTCAGCGAATGGCATGGCGATTCAGTGGTCAACGTGCTGATCCAGCGGGGCTCCGATGCCGGCCCGGTCGGTGGCGACAGGGGACGACCGATCGATCTGCTCCACAGCGCGACTTCACGGGTCGTATTGGCGTATCTGCTGCCACGCCAGATCCGCCGCATCTATGACGTTCACGCGAACCTGACCGAACCGCTGCAGCAGGGCTTGGCGTGGAAGCCGTTCAGCAAGAGCCTGCTCGCCATCCGCAAGCAGGGCTACTGTATCAGCGAAAGCGAGCTGCACCCGGGACGCAGTGGCGTCGCGGCGCCGATCTTCGACGAAAAGCAGCGCGTCCTTGGCAGCATGACCCTGGTTGGGCGCAGTGAGCGGTTCCGTGCGTTTCAACCAGGCTACCTGTGCAACCTGGTGACCGGCGCGGCGTCGGAACTGACGGCGCGAATCGCCTTGCAATGAGGTGATAGCGGGGGCCGGATGACAGCCCTGCGGTTTTTTTCGAGGAGCGGACTCTGGTTACCGATTTGGGATAGTGGAGCGTTCAGGGAGAGGCATAGGATCGAATCCAGCGTGCAACAAGAACAACAACGCTATTCGGTGGCAGTGAGCGGTTGACTGCATCGTTCCTACAGCGACTGCCTCATACAACAAGGTCAAGAAAACATGAGTGTATCTCTCCCGGTCAACAGCTCTACGGGGCTCAAGCGTGGGGCCCTGGGTGTCGGCTTCATCATCTTCTTCGTGGTTTCGGCGGCGAGTCCCTTGAGTGTCATCGCTGGCGGTTTCCCCATAGGCATCATGCTGGGCAACGGCGCCGGCACGGCCTTGCTGATCCTGGCCCTGCTGGTGTTGCTGGCGTTCTCGGTGGGCTACACCACCATGTCCCGACATGTCACCAACGCCGGTGGTTTCTATGCATTCACGTCTCGCGGCCTGGGTGGTTTGGCCGGTGGGGCGGCGGGGGTGTTGGCGATGTTTGCCTACAACATCCTGCAAGTCGGGCTGTATGGCATGTTCGGTGGCGTAGTCAGCGGCACGATGGAGAGCGTGTTCGGCCTGGTATTGCCCTGGTGGACGTATTCGCTGATGGCGATGGTCAGCATTGCGATCCTTGGCTATCGCAAGATCGACCTGTCCGCCCGGGTGTTGTCGGTCATCGTGATCGCCGAATACCTGGCGATCCTGCTCCTGGATTTCGCCATTCTCCGGACGGGCGGCGACAGTGGCATCAATCTCGACGCGTTTGATCGCCGCCACGTGTTTAGCGGCACCCCGTCAATCGGCCTACTGTTCTGTTTCGCTGCGTTCATCGGCTTCGAGGCCACCACTATCTACGGCGAAGAGGCCAAGAACCCGCAACGCACGATCCCGATAGCCACTTACTGCTCGGTACTGTTGATAGGTGGTTTTTACGCGCTGTCGGTCTGGTCGATGGTGATCGGTGTAGGGGCGGACAAAATCGTCGCCACGCTCCAGGCCTTGCAGGACCCGACGACGTTTATCTATGGCATGTCCGATCACTTTGTCGGACCACACCTGACCCAGGTCATCCGCGTGCTGTTCATGGTCAGCATCTACGCCGGGCTGTTGGCGTTCCACAATGCCGCGGCCCGTTACTTCTATGCCATCGGCCGTGACGGTTTGCTGCCGAGCCGGTTGGGAACCACCCATCGTGTGCACCAGAGCCCGCACATGGGCTCGGCGTTGCAGAGCTTGATCTCCGCCGTGGTCGTGCTGATTTTCGCGGCGATGGACGCCGATCCGATCCTGCAATTGTTCGCCTGGCTGTCCAACCTGGCGACGCTTTGCGTGATCTTGCTGATGGCGCTCACTTCCGCGGCGGTATGGGTCTTTGCCCAGCGCCACCCCGAGCTCAAGCTGGGGATCTGGCGTGGGCGGATTTTCCCCGGTTTCTCTTGCCTTGCGCTATTGGCGGTCCTGGTCATCGCAGTGGTGCATTTCGATGTGCTGACGGGCGCGAGCAAGGCCCTGTCATACGGACTCTGCGCGATCATTCCCGCAGCGCTGCTGGCGGGCGTGTTCCTGGCGGCGCGGCTGCGCCAGGTGTCGCCGGAGCGGTTCATGGCCCTGGGTAGCCACAAGCTTTAAACATTGTCAGAAAAGGATATTTCGTTCGCAGCGGAATATCCGTTTAACTGACCCCAACGCCGGATTCGAAATTTCATGGTCCCGTGTTCGCACCGGACGAGGTACAAATGGGCCTGAACATGGTCCAAGCCGCGCAGCGCGCTGGAGTGGAGACGTTCGTGTTCTCGTCGGTGATTCACCCCATCCTCGACCTGCCCAACCATGCCGCCAAGGCGCCAGTGGAACGGGCGCTGGTGAGTTCGAGGATGAGGTACACGATCTTGCACCCGACCATGCTGTTCCAGAACTACGCTCAGTCTTGGGGGAAAATTCTGGAAGGGGGAATTCTTGCTGAACCTTGGGCCCCCCAAACTCGCTTCAGCCGCGTGGACTATCGCGACGTTGCCGAAGTGGCGGCCATTGCGTTGACTGAGGATCGACTGGCGTACGGTACCTTCGAACTGTGCGCGCCAGGCATCCAGTCTCGCTCCGAAGTGGCAGCGATACTGAGTGAGGTCCTTGGGCGAAATATCGGGGTTGGTACGATCGATCGCGCAATGCTCACTGACTCGCCGGGCGACATGATCAGCATGTTCGCGCACTATGATCATGCGGGACTGCTCGGCAGCGCACTGCCCCTGCGGACGATCCTCGGTCGTGAGCCGCGCACATTGCGGGCGTACTTTGAAGAACTGGCCCGCCAATAGGACGTCCCCGCTGCCTGTCGGCTTGCAACTTCCTGAGCGAATTGAGCCGGTCGGCTAGAAAACCCCGGCCTCCTGCCATACACCCTCAAGGTCAGGTCAACGCCAGGGAGGCAAAGGACGGCTATGTTTCAATCAAAGTGTCACCTATGGGAATGCACTTTTTTTGTAACCCATGTGGTTGTCCCGTACACAATCGTCAGGTCCAGGCTCCGCTTAAGTGGGAGGGCTGAGCGAAGGAAGTTTTCTTGCGCCTGCTATAGAGTTTAACCAGAACAGAATGGCTGCGAGAGAGGCGGTTACTATCAGCGTGAGCCACATGATGACCAACAGGGGGAACGTGACAGTATTGTTTAACTCACGAAAAAGGCCGAAGGCAAAAGCGGTGTACCAAGACACACCCGAAACTGCACCTGATGCGAGAAATAAGGCAGCTCTCCTGCGGGAGACTCCAAAGAGCAGCGGACGACTCAAGTCGCGTAGGGCTGCTGGCAACACAAGCGCGTGGATGATTATTCCGTTGATGGTCAGGACGATCACCACAATCACCTTGGCCCAGAGTTTAGGATTTTCCAACTTTTCCGGCGACTCCATCGCGTAAAGGGCCAGGAAACCAAGGCCTGAAAGCCATAGGAGGCATAATCCAGCAGTCACCGCGTCGCTGATGAAGTGAAAGGTGCGTCCGATCTCAACGGGGAGGCTACCCCTGCGCATCCAACGGAAAATCCAGAGGTCCAGCATCGTTGCCCCGCCGAGACCGAAGCACATACCGAGCAGGTGTATACCTACAAGGAGTGTCAGAACGTTTAGCTGTGGGAATGGATCAGGCAAGGGAACGCTCAGCGCAAGTGTGTCCGCGAGTAAGTGATCGCTACTGGAGAGCGCAAGTAGGCCGCCGAAAATCATGAAAGACGTTCGTATCTTCATTTGTTACGACCTCAGGCTAGTGTTCTTATTCAGCTGGTAGCACGGGCGTGGACCCTACTCAGGAAGGAACCGGTGCTTGCGCATCGATCAAGCTCTGGCTCTTGAGCTCCTCCCAAAAGGCTGACGGAATACCGACCTTCATCGCTTGTACATTGGAAACTATCTGCCCCGGCGAACGCGCCCCCGGAATGATCGCGGACACTTGCGGATGTGCCGCGGCGAACTGCAGGGCGGCAGTATGAATGTCGATGCCATGTCGGCCGGCAACCGCCATGATCCGCGCGCGCTTTTCTACCGCTCCGGCAGGTAGATCCAGGCTGAAGTTATATCGGCTGCGCCCTCCCAGAAATCCATCATTCAGGGGTGTTCCAACCACGACACTGGTGCCCTTGCTTCTCAATGCCGGAAAGGTGTTGCGCAACGCATCGCTGTGGTCGAGGAGGGAATACTGGCAGGCAAGCAACACGATGTCGGGCGTCGGGTCATTACTGGTCAGGGCCTGAACCACGGCGTTCGGTGTATTGACTCCCAAACCCCATGCCTTGATGAGCCCTTCATCACGCATCTTTTCAAGCTCAACCATCGCCCCTGTGCGCGCAATTTGATACGCCGCTTCCCATCCGCCCTCCAGCTCGGTGTTATCTGGCGAGAGGTCATGGATAAAGACGATATCGATACGGGGTAACCCCAGACGCTGCAGGCTGTCTTCCACGGAGCGGCGCGTGCCTGCAGCGGTGTAGTCATATCGATAGTTGAAGGGCGCTGGCGACTTCCAGATGGCATGGTCCGCACGCCGGCCACCAGCGGCCGTCAATACGCGGCCGACCTTGGTAGAGACCACATAATCGTCTGGATTTTTGTCGTGCAGGAAGCGGCCTAGACGATATTCACTCAAGCCAAACCCGTAGAACGGCGATGTGTCGTAAAGCCTTACACCCGCCCCCCAAGCAGCCTGCAGAACCAAAGCCGCCTGCTCGTCGCTGATTGGCGCAAAGATATTGCCAATCTGCGTCCCGCCCATACCAAAGCGTTGAGGCGTCATGTATCTCATGGCAAGCGAGGGCAAATTGAGGGGTAGGTCTGTGCGCACGAGCCGCCCCTGCGTAGGCATCACGCTTCCGCGTTCTGTCAGCGAAGAGGGCGCTGGAGCTGTAGCCAGCGAACTTGCGACAGTCGATGCTGGCAGCAAAGCGGCTGCAACAGCGCCAGCCGCCGAATAGGTAAGAAAATCTCGTCTGTCCATCCAGCATTCCTTTCGCGACTGAGGGTTCTCGGGCTCATCGAAGCCGGTAATTGGTACTAAAAGTTAGAGCAACGAGGGTTAGCCGAGTGACCCTAATACGCCATATCTTTTGCACAATCCTGCCGATGCACTTGTGCTGGTCACGCACTCTCAGCAAACTCGAGCATTCCGTATATAGGGGCACATGTGATGACGAGCGGTTCCTCCTCGCAGTTCCGTTTCAGCCATGTGCGTTCCCTGGGCATGCACGAACCCGCTCAGCCCAACGAACGCCTTCGGGCACTCAGACGGCTTATCGAAAAAGTCACCCTGCAGATTGGGTTGAACGAGGCTTGCACAACGTCGATTCCAGGCTAGAGCTTTTATCGAGTAGCCGAGCTAGGTACGCCCACGTACTGCATTTATGAACCTTGCGTGGCGATCATTCTGCAGGGTGCGAAGGAGATCGCGTTCGGCGAGCAAGCCTGTGAGTTTGAGCAAGGGGCGTTTTTCGTCACTTCGGTCGATATACCCACACTGGCTCGCGTTACCGCGGCTAACGAGCAAACCCCTTATTTATCAGTTGTGTTGAAGCTCGATTTTTCCATGCTCAATGAGGTGATCCTGACCCTGGAACCGCCAAAGCAGGAAATGGCTACTGCGGCGCGTGGCTTCGTATCCGGTGTGGCGACGAGTGAGATGCTCGATGCGTTCGTTCGACTCGCCACGCTGATCGAACGGCCGCTTGAAGCAGGCTTGATGTCGGGCCTTATCAAGCGGGAGATATACGGTAGGCTGCTGCTCAGTGAAGCGGGGCATTTGTTGCGCAGCGTCACTCGCGAGGGTTACCGAGACAAGGGCATCGTGAGAGCCATTGAATGGCTGAAATATCACTACGATAAACCGTTGCAAGTGGCCGACCTCGCCGAACGATCGGGCATGGCCAGCTCTACCCTGCATCACCGCTTTCGCAAGCTGACAGGTACCAGCCCCATTCAGTATCAAAAATCGCTACGGCTGCAAGCCGCGCGCAGCCTGATGTTGACCGAGAGGGTAGACGTGAACACCGCCGCGTTGCGGGTCGGCTATGAAAGCGTCGCTCAATTCAGTCGCGAATACGCCCGGCGTTTCGGAGCCCCACCGTCGCGAGACATCAAGCACGCACGGGAGAATGGTGGACGGCTCGACTAATTAAGCGACCCAATCACCTCAATCCAGACAGAGACCGGCGCAAGTCGCAATTGTTAGCTGTCTAGGTGTCGGATTCAGCTCGGTGGCTCGAATCGTTCAGGCGTCGGCGCAAGCGTCAAAAGCGCACCTCCTTGCCGAGCCGAAGCGTAGGCGGCGTCCATGACCTGCATGATGGCCTCGGCGTCGCGTAATGAGGCAATGGGCTTGGCGCCGTTACGACATTCAGCAAGCACCTGCTTGACGAACAGTGGGTAATAGACGTCTGTGTCCAGTTGTAGTCGGCGGCTTCGAGTGCCGGCCGCCAGGTTATGTCGATCCCTTATTTCGATGCGGTCGGGACCTGATTTGGCATACATGTGATCAGATGAAAGGGTGAAAGAGAACTCGCGCTGCTCGTCGGCGGTACTCGGAAAACTGTATCCCGTTTCCACAACCCCGATCACGCCATCTTCAGTTTGCAGGGTCAACAACGAATAGTCTTCGACGGCACCCCGATGCGTGAGCGAATTCATGACCGCTGAGACTCGCGAGACTTCCTTACCGGTCAATAACCTGAAGAGATCGATGAAATGCGTCGCCACGTTGATCGTCGATCCGCCTCCAGAAAAAACGGGATCGATGGCCCAGCCCGAGCCTGCCGTTTCATAGCGAGCGGGCGGACCTACGATGAAACGGAAAGACATGTAGTTGAAGTCCGTGGCCAAGTGTCCCTCAGCGTCTTGCAGCGCGCTAAGCAGTTCACTCATGCGGAAGATCAGCGGCACAGCACAGTAGAGATTGGCTTGCTCGGCCAGCTCGCGCAGCCGTGTGACCTGCGCCATGTTGATGCCGCAGGGCTTTTCCAAGGCAAAGGGGATGTTTCGTGCGATTACGGCCTCCGCCAGCGACGGCATTTGCGAATGCCTGCCGAACACGAAAGCAAAATCGACCTCCTCGCGCTCAAGCAACTCATAGGAAGAGCTATACAAAGGACATTTGAATCGCTCGGCAATGGCTGCGCCCTTCACGTGCTCTGAATCCGACACGGCCACCACTTGGACCCCATGGGTCTCAAGGGCATTCAGGTACAGCGGGACATGCCAATGGCTGACTTCCAGTAACGCAACTTTCATATGTGCTCACTCCTGGCGCGGTGCTGTTACGTTATCGGGGTGGTAATCGAACCCAAGGAAGCGCAGTGCAAGCAGCGCCTGACCTTTGTGCATGGGGCCCCCGTCCTGGGTGCGACAACCTCGTTTACGCGCAGCATCGCAAAGCGGTGTCGAGTCCGGCGAGTTGATGATATCGACGACGAGGGTGCCGGGCTGGAGCCGGTCGGGGTCCACAGGCATAGGATCATTCTTGCTCATGCCAAGCGGCGAGGCATTGATGACGATTTCGTGGCCATGTGGGTCCGGTGGGCCGGACTGCGTCATGCAACCTGTTTCGGCAGCAACGGCTTTCGCCAGCTCCTCGGCTCGCTGTTCGTCGACATCGGAGATAGTGAGGGATCGGGCGCCCGCCGACGCGACGGCAAATGCGATCGCTCTGCCTGCGCCTCCAGCACCGACCAAAAGAACGCTTTTGTTCGCTGGATAATAGCCTTCCCATTGCATGCCAAGCACACAGCCGAGGCCATCGAATACGGCACCGACCCAGCGTCCGTCTGTCTCGCAACGAATGACGTTGATTGCACCGACTTGACGAGCAGTCGGATGAAGTTCGTCGACAACCGTCAGCATCCTTTGCTTATGAGGCATGGTGACCAGGATGCCGGCGAGATTGTTCAGCGCTCTGGCACCCTTCACGAACGCGGACAGATCATCGGCCTTGACCTCCAATGGAATACAAACCGCGTCTGCCTGCTGTTCTATAAAGAGTCGGTTGAATAATTGCGGAGACTTGGCAGCCGCCAGCGGATGGCCGACCAATCCATAAAGCCGAGTTGTTCCTGTGATATGTAAGGCCATGGTTGCCTGATATTCGATGTTGACGGGAAGAGGCGTCCTGGCGGCTTCTTGGGTCATGCACAGCGTCGATGGCTATGCATTGGCAAAGTGCCGACCGCAGGATGCTGCTCTGCCCGTCGGGCCTGTGTGGGTCGCGAAAACCTAATGGTCGCACCAGTGTGATCGTCGAAAGTCGTTATGAGTGCAGTTGGCTAGCCAGATCCTTCGGTGCATCTGTCTGAGCTGTGCCCTGCATCGCGTCGGCCCGCATACGCTCGTATTCTTCCTTGGCAATAGGCACTGCGTTGCGCTTGCCGAGATCTTCAAGGCGAATCCGGTATGTTTCACGGGTAGTGAAGGCCGCGATCGCAGCGATAACACAGATACCTAATGTAAGAGAACCGATTTTTAGGGGGATATTCTCGGAGCCGGGGGGCGCAACAGTGACGAAGATTGCCGGGAGAAACGCAGTCATCGCAGTGCCGATATTCTGTCCGATGGCCATGCCGGTCACACGCACACGTGTACGGAACAATTCGGGAAAGAGACTTGGGAATACGCCGTTGAAGCCCTGGTAGGCGACGCCCCACATGAGTACAGAGAGAATCAGCGACAGCCACAGGTTGTGGACGCTGATGGCGTACAGGTAGGCGTACGAGAGCAGTCCTGCGCAGAGAACGCCGATAATGACCGGTGGCCTGCGGCCGATCTTGTCTGAGAGGTTGCCAACGAAGGGAATCAGGATCACCGCGCACATGTTACCCAGCAGAGGAATCCACAAATAGACGCCTGCAGGGAAACCGATTCCATAGGCCGGTTGAACCGCATAGGTCGCGCCGAATACCGAGGCGACGATGGCGATCACCGCGGCAAGTGCCATGCAGATCACGCGCAAGAGATCCCCCCAGCTCTGCCGGATGACTTCGACGACTGGCAGAACAGTAGCTTCTTCGCCTTGCTTTTTTTGCTCGGCAAATGCGGGTGTCTCATCGACTTGGCGGCGAATGATATAGCCCATGATGACTACGACCACGCTGAGCAGGAACGGAATCCGCCAGCCCCAGGACGCGAACTGATCCGCAGGCATAAAGTGAGCAAGAGGCAAGAAAACGGCTGCCGCGAGCAACTGCCCGGCCTGAACCCCTTGCAAGGTAAAGCTCGCGAAGTAACCACGGCGGCCGGACGGAGCGTGTTCGAGAATCATGGAACTGGCGCAGGAGATCTCCCCAGCCACCGCGAACCCCTGAATCAGGCGCATCGTCACCAGCAGCAGCGGTGCCCAGATCCCGATCTGCTGGTAGGTTGGCAGAAGTCCGATGCACATCGTCGAGAAGCCCATCAGGAACATGCAGTAGACCAGAACCGTTTTACGGCCGTGGCGGTCACCCAAATGCCCCAGGACAACAGCACCTATGGGGCGGGCAATGTAGCCCACACCAAAGCTGGCCAGAGAGGCAATGATGCCGACCGCAGGGTTGTCGGATGGAAAGAAGAGCTGTGGAAACAGCAAGGCCGCCGCAGTCGCATAGATAAAGAAGTCGTAATACTCCAGTGCCGAGCCGATCCAACCGCTGGCTGCGGCTTTCTTTGACTGGCCTTTGGAATGAGCGTCGATCGGTATGCTCTGATTCATGACGTGTCTCCGGTTTCTCAATTGTTGTTATTGTAACTGCGTTCCATCAGTAATTCTGTTACCGAAATTACTGCCCTGTCAAGGGGAGTCGTTCCTTGGTCGATCAAGGGGACGCAGGTCATTTGTGAAGTGTTGAGGACATCCTCGCCAAGCCAAGCGAGCACGCTAAAGCCCGCTCGTGCAATTGAGCGAATAGGGTGTAAGAGAAGCAGGGTGGCCTTGAGGCGCGCTAGCCCGCGCGCCTCAATCAATCCGTCTACATACCGCCTGCACGTTTGCCAACCTACAAACTATCTCTCGAGAGAGAACCGTCGACGAGCCTCGAAATGTTCAACGGATTCGCGTTCTTTAGAGCATCGGGAAGCAATGCATCGGGGTAGTTCTGGAAGCAGACGGGTCTGAGGAAGCGGTCGATGGCCAAGGTCCCGACCGAGGTGCCACGACTATCGGAAGTCGCTGGATAAGGACCGCCGTGCACCATTGAATCGCAGACCTCGACACCGGTTGGGTAGCCATTGATAAGGATGCGGCCAACCTTCATCTCCAACGAAGCAGTCAACTCTACGAATTGCGTAAGGTCTTCAGGCTCACCAATCAAGGTTGCGGTCAATTGTCCGTGAAGGGCATTGATGGCCGCGTTGAGCTGCGCCTGGTCAGTGACCTCGATGAAGATTGACGTGGGGCCGAAGATTTCTTCTTGAAGGACCTTGTCGCCTTTTAGCAGCAACTCTACGTCGGCTTTGAATAATTGTGGCTGGGCCTGGTGCCCCTGTTGGTTGCTGCCAGCCAGATGCGCGATGCCTGGGTGCGCGTGCAGGTTCTGCAACCCAGAAGCGTAGCTACGCAGGGTGCCTGCGTTGAGCATTGTCTGTGCCGGTTGGTCGCTTATCAATGCCGCCACTCTATCCTGAAAGGCACTGAATGCATCCGAGCGAATGCCAATCACCAGCCCGGGATTGGTGCAAAACTGCCCACAACCTTGAACCACCGAGGCGGCAAGATCGTGAGCGATACTATCGGCCCGACGCGAGAGCGCTTGAGGCAGGATCACCACCGGGTTGATGCTCGACATCTCAGCGAAGACTGGAATGGGCTCGGGGCGAGCAGCGGCCATGTCGCATAATGCTCGACCACCCTTGAGCGAGCCGGTAAAACCAACGCCCTTGATGAGCGGGTGTTTTACCAAGGCTTCGCCTACGCCACTGCCATAGATCATGTTGAAGACACCGGCGGGCATGCCGCTGCGCTCAGCCGCCCGGATAATTGCGTTGGCGACCTGTTCCGCAGTCGCCATGTGGCCGCTGTGGGCTTTGAATATCACCGGACAGCCAGCCGCGAGCGCGGAGGCGGTATCGCCGCCAGCCGTGGAGAAAGCCAACGGGAAATTACTGGCACCAAATACAGCAACCGGACCGATTGCGGTGCGGTACTGGCGAAGGTCAGGCCGTGGCAACGGCTTGCGAAGTGGTAACGCTTGGTCGATGCGAGCGCCATAGAAGTCACCACGCCGCAGTACGTTTGCAAAGAGGCGCATTTGGCCACTGGTGCGTGCGCGTTCGCCTTGGATACGAGCTGCAGGCAATGCTGTTTCACGGCAAACCAGGGCAATAAACCCATCGTCCAAAGCATCCAGCTCTTGGGCAATGGCATCGAGAAACTCAGCCCGTCTGCCTGCGCTCAGGCTGCGGTAGCTGGAAAAAGCATTGTAGGCGGCATGAGCCGCGTCCTCGATTTCTTGCGCAGTCGCCTGGTGGAAGGCATAGGGTAAGGTTTCCCCCGTGCTGGCATCGACACTCTTGACGATAATACTGCCGGCGGCACTGCGCCGACCGCCGATAAAATTCTGGCCGGTAATGAAGGACATGGTTGTCTCCAGGTTGAATGTGCAGAGATAGCTGGGCAAGGCGCTTCCAGGACTGAAAATCAGGTGACGGCGCCGATCTGCCAAGGCACGAACTCATTTTGTCCGTATCCGTGTTGTTCGCTCATGCTGCGTTCGCCCGAGGCAATGCGCAGCATGGTTTCAAAGATCGCTGCACCGCACGCTTCGATGGTCAGCGTGTCTTCGGCTATTTCGCCGCAGTTGATGTCCATGTCTTCTCGTTGACGAGCCCATAAGGCGCTATTAGTCGCCAGCTTGATTGATGGGGCAGGGGCACAGCCATAGGCCGACCCGCGACCGGTGGTAAACGCAATCAGGTTGGCACCGCCAGCGACCTGGCCGGTTGCGGAGACCGGGTCATAGCCAGGGGTGTCCATGAAAACCAGCCCGTTGGCCGTGACGGCCTGGGCATATTCGTAGACATCCATCAGGTTGCTCGAACCGGCCTTTGCCACAGCCCCCAGGGACTTTTCCAGAATGGTGGTCAAGCCACCGGCCTTGTTGCCGGCAGAGGGGTTATTGTTCAACTCGGCCCCCATACGCTCGCAGTAGCGTTCCCACCAATGAATTCGAGCGATCAGTTTTTCGCCGACTTCACGGCTCACAGCCCGCCGTGTCAGCAAGTGTTCGGCACCGTATATTTCAGGGGTTTCGGAAAGAATCGCGGTACCGCCGCAGGCGACCAGGCGATCGACTGCATTGCCCAGCGCTGGGTTGGCAGTAATACCGGAGTAGCCATCCGAGCCACCACACTGCAGCCCAACGGTCAGATGGCGAGCGCTAACCGATTCACGTTGAATCTGATTGGCCTCGCCAAGCAATTGCTTCACGTGGTCGATGCCACTGGCGATGGCCTTGGATGTACCGCCACTGTCCTGGATGTTGAATGTGCGCAGGGTATTACTACGGGTCAGTCCCTGCGTCGTGAGTAACGAGTCGATTTGGTTCGTCTCGCAGCCCAACCCGATCACCAGCACGGCGGCAAAGTTGGTGTGGGTCGCGTATCCGGCCAATGTCCGGCGCAACATGCTCAAACCGTCGCCCGCAGGGTCAACGGCGCAGCCGGCGGAATGCGTCAGAGCAACAACACCGTCGACGTTTGGATACGCTTGCAGTGCGGCGGGATTGATGTCCCGACGAAAATGGTCTGCGATGGCCCGCGCGACTGTGGCAGAGCAATTCACTGATGTAAGAATGCCGATGTAGTTGCGCGTCGCGACGCGTCCGTCCGGGCGCACGATACCCATGAACGACGGGGCTTCACTTGGCTTGACGTTGGGCTTGGCATCGACGCTGAAAGCATAGTCGCGAGTGAATTCCCCCATGGCCAGGTTGTGCACATGGACATGCTCGCCTGCTTCTATATCGACAACCGCAAAACCAATGATTTGCCCATAGCGCCTTACCGGTTGACCTGCCTCGATACGCCGGGAGGCCACTTTATGGCCCGCCACAATCGCTTGCCGGACAGTCATGCCTTCCTGCTCTAGGATTTCGCCAGCGAGTAGCGGTCGGCGTGCGATCAGCACATCGTCCAGCGGGTTCAAACGCAGCACAGCTGCTGCGCCGGTTTTCATGATCAGTTCCATCGCATCCTCACGGGCTGCTGGGTGGTGCGCGGTCACTCATGGCGCCGCACTTTTGTGCCGGCACTATAGGATTCATAGAAATGGCTGCCTAATGAGAGCTTTCGATTGCTCGATAACTTTGCCTCATCGACCTTTGCTTGGATCGCTGCAGTGCCTCTTCTCTGAAGCCGTTTGCCGCAGTCTGGCGAACTCTAATAAGGTCGCAACAAACATCCGCGTTGGCTCTGACAGGGGCTCATCCTTGCGAGTGATAACCCCGTAGTCCTGAGATTCGACTTTGAAGGGCGTATTGAGAATTTGAAGCTGCCCATTTTGCAGTTGCGACTGGACCATGGACTCGGGGAGCATGGCGAGCATTGGCCCAGACTGCAGCAACTGCAGGAAGGTTTGCATCGATATTGTCTCCACCGTGTTGGTTGGCGGGGCAATCCTGAACATCGCGAAAGCGCGCTCCATGCGTTGTCGGATCGGCGTATTAAAGGGATACATGACCCATGGCCATTCGCTGAGTGCTTCGATGGGGACCTCTTCAAGTTGGCACAGAGGATGTGTGCTGTTCGCGACGAGACAAAAGGGTTCAGGTCCCAGCGAGGTAAATTCGAAAGGCTGATAAGCCTCATCCGTGAAGCGTGCGATGATCAAATCGAGTTTTTTTTGTTCGAGCATTTCCAGCAAGTGGTTGCTGGTTTGTTCGATCACCTCGATAGAAAGCAGGGGGCGCTCCCGTTTGATGCTGGCAATCGCTTCAGGCAGTACCACTGATGTCGCGGCGAAAATGGTGCCGACTTTTAAATGACCATGCCCGCCTTTTCGCAGTTTGTTGACCTGGTCGACGAACGACTCCGTGTCTTCCAAGGTAATACGTGCATAACGGGCTACGAACTCTCCTAGTTCAGTAAGCACCAGGCTGCGGGTTTGACGTTCAAACAGTGGGAAACCCAGGAGAACTTCCAGGTCGCGAAGCAATTTACTGATGGCCGGTTGCGTAACATTCATGTGTTCTGCGGTGGTGTGCATATTGCGGGTCTTGGCCAGGCTATTGACCAGTACCAAATGTTTGATCTTCAGCCAGCGGGAGACACTGGCAAAATTAATTTGATCGTTTTCCATCGGATAAGGCCTTGTCTGTCGATAACGAAACAGCATTGATTAGTGAGTTTCTTTCATTGGGATTTACGGGAGCGGTCCATTAGTTTTACGGCTCTGATGGCCGACTGATCTGGAAGCTCTATGGCGAACTTGAAACTGACGCGCGAAAACACCCTGCCAGTGGATGGCTTGGCCGGAACACTGATCGGCCGTGCCTGGATCCCGGGTGCGGTTGCAGGCCCCTCGCCAGTGGTGCTGCGCGATGACGGTGTGTTTGATCTTTCTGAAGTCTTTTCGACAATGAGCGAACTGTTGGAACACACCTCGCCGTTGTTGGCGGTTCGTCAGGCGTCTGGCAGGTACGTCGGGACTGTCGAGGAATTGCTTGGAAACACTGGCAACCATGTTGATCCCGGCAAGGCATCGCTGTTGCCCCCAGCAGATTTGCAAGTCATCAAGGCAGCCGGGGTGACGTTCGCTTCCAGCATGATTGAGCGGGTAATCGAGGAGCAGGCCCGAGGCGATGCTGCAAAAGCGGAAAGTGTTCGCCGCTTGGTGCAAGAAGCCATCGGCGATAACTTGCGGGCAATCAAGCCGGGCTCGCCAGCAGCGATGCGCCTTAAGGCTGTGCTGATCAAGCAAGGCATGTGGTCGCAATACCTGGAGGTCGGTATCGGCCCGGACGCGGAGATTTTCACGAAGGCACCGGTTCTGGCCGCCGTGGGCAGTGGCAGCGAAATCGGCATCCATCACAAGTCTGAATGGAACAACCCAGAGCCGGAAATTGTGCTGGCGGCGAACAGCCGAGGCCAAGTGCATGGCGTCACCTTGGGCAATGACGTCAATTTGCGTGATTTCGAAGGCCGCAGCGCACTGCTGCTGAGCAAGGCCAAGGACAACAATGCGTCCTGTGCGATCGGCCCATTTATTCGTCTGTTCGATGAAACGTTTACCCTCGACGACGTGCGCAACTGCGTCGTGGATTTGCAGGTTCAGGGCGACGACGGCTTCATCCTCGAAGGCAGCAGTTCCATGGCGTTGATCAGCCGTGATCCGTTGGATCTCGTGGCCCAGACGGTCGGCGGCGATCACCAGTACCCTGATGGCTTCATGCTTTTTCTCGGAACACTGTTTGCGCCTACCCAGGATCGTGAGGCACCGGGAAGTGGCTTCACGCATAAGCAGGGTGATGAGGTCAGCATTGGGAGCCCGTTGCTGGGCACGTTGCGCAACACAGTCACCTACAGCCATGAGGCTGCGCCCTGGACTTTCGGCTTGCGAGCGATGATGCACAATCTTGCTGCCCGCGGGCTGCTGTAGGTAAGGCCGGTGGGTGAGCTGCATTGGGTGTTCTCCCGCAACGATTGAACAAACACGGGTGCACGTCTATTGATAAAGAGCCGAATCCGAAGGGTCCGTTTTTTATATCCGACAGGCGTCTCCCACTTTCTGGAGACCCGGTTGCATGGCTAGCCCTGTCTCGATAAGGCCAACCAGGTACAAGCAGGTTTGACTTATCGGGTGACGCCTGCATACTATTGGAACGTCGTTCCAGTACGAACAATGTTGCTCACATTCACCTCATTGTCAAAGATAAGTCGAGAAAAATATGAGAGTCGTCAAAGGTGCTGTTGACCGTTGCCTGGAAGCTATTGAGCTGCTGGCGCGTGAAGCTCGCTGGATGCGGATGTCCGATATCGCAGCCGAGCTGAGCTTGGAAAAGGGACCTGCTCATCGAGTGCTTGCTCAGTTAGTCGAGCAAGGGTGGGCAGAACAGGATGAAGCCACCTCGCAATACCGATTGACTCTCAAGCTGGCACTGCTGGGGCAGCGCTATTTACATGGGATTGGCTTACCTGAGTTGGTCCAGCCGATCCTTGAGCAAGTGGCTGTTCAGTGCCAAGAGTTGGTGCGCCTGACGGTGGTCAACGAGGGCACCTTGTCCTGGCTGTCTTCGGCCCAAGGCGCCGCGCCAGGGCTTATGTATTCGCCGGCCATGGATAAGCCGATCAATCTCTACGCCACCGCCAATGGCAAAGCCTGGCTGGCCTCAATGCCGGATGAACTGGCCATTGAGCATGCGCTGCGTAGCGGACTGGGAAAAGCTGACGCCGGGATGGGGCAGGGGCCGAAAGCGATCAACAGCATCGAAGGCCTGTTGGCCGAGCTGGCGCTGACCCGCAAGCGCGGGTATGGCTTGGTCATTGAGGAAGCCGAGGCGGGTGTCTGGGCGATTGCCGTACCGGTCAAGCTGGTTCCGTCTGGCACTGTGGTCGGGACGATGAGTATCGCCGGCCCGGTCTTGCGCATGCAGCCTGAACGTTATGACCAATTGCATGCCCTGCTGGAAGATGCCGCCAACAAGTTGGGGACGGTTTGGCCGCGCCAGAACAGCGTGCATACGGAGACCGTATGAGCCAGCTCGCACCTGCATGGACCGAGGCGGGGTCAGGGTTGGAAGTCGCCGCTGCCGCTCTGGTCCGTGCACGGCTGGAGGGGGTTCGGCTGGCAGCCTTGCCAGGCCCGAACCTGCCAAGCAGCCTCGCACAAGGTTTTGCCATTCAGCAGCATGTGGGGCCGTTGGCTGGAAAAACCGTGGGGGGGTGGAAGTGTGCATTACCCCCGGCTGGCAAGTGGATCGTGGCCCCGATCTACAGCGACAGCATCGTAAAAGGCGAACGTTACCGAATGGCCGCTGACGCCGATAAGGCGCGCATCGAGCCTGAATTGGCCTGCGTCCTGGCCCATGATTTGCCGGCACGTGCGGAGCCTTATACCGCTGAGCAGATCGCTGCAGCGATCTGCGCCGTGCACGTGGCATTGGAAGTGATCGACTGCCGTTACACCGATCCACACACACTGCCGTTCGAGCACCTGCTCGCGGACGGTCTATTCAATCACGGCCTGGTACTCGGGGCGCCAATCACGCTGTCGAATCCTGCCAGCATGCCCTCTGAACTGGATATCACCCTGAGCGATGCAACGGCAGAGCTTGTGAATATCAAGGGCCGCCATCCGGACGGAGATCCGTTGTTGCCGATCGTATGGCTGGCCAATTTTCTGTCTACACAAGGGATAGGGCTGCAAGCTGGGCAGGTGATTATCACCGGGTCCTATGCAGGTGTTCTCGATGTGCCCGTCAATCAGCCACTGCATGTTGAGTTCGGCGAAGCCGGCTCATTGTCTGTCCATTTCTCAACGCTGGAGGAGTAACAAATGCGCTTAGTTCGTTTTGGTTTACCGGGGCAGGAACAGCCCGGAATCTTGGATTCGCAAGGAGTCGTTCGAGACCTCTCGGGCATTGTCGATGACATCGATGCATCGGCCCTGAGCCCCACAGTGCTTGAAAAACTGCGGGCTGTTGACGTTGAAAAGCTGCCAGTGGTGGCGCCTGGCACACGTCTTGGTCCATGCGTAGGCAACGTACCGAACCTGATTTGCATCGGCCTGAACTACTCCGATCACGCGGCCGAAACGGATACACCTATCCCGAGCCAGCCGGTGGTCTTCAACAAACACACCGCGTCCATCAGCGGCCCCAATGACCCGGTGATTTTACCAACGGGTGCCCAGAAGCTTGATTGGGAAGTCGAATTGGCCATCGTCATCGGTACGCCTGCCTGGCAGATCGATGAGTCGCAGGCATTGAATCACATTGCCGGTTATTGCCTGGCCAATGATGTTTCCGAGCGGGCTTATCAGCTTGAGTACGAAGGTCAGTGGACCAAGGGGAAAAGCGGTTTTTCGTTTGCACCACTGGGACCTTGGCTGGTCACTCGCGACGAAATTGCTGATCCGCAGGCACTTGACCTCTGGCTCGACGTGAACGGCAAACGTCTCCAGACCGGCAATACCCGTACGATGATTTTCAGCGTTGCCCATATTGTCGCGTACCTCAGTCGCTTCATGCCGCTAATGCCGGGTGACGTCATCATTACCGGTACGCCACCCGGTGTAGGGCTCGGGCAGAAACCACCGGTATTTCTCAAGGCGGGTGACACCATGCGTGTCGGTGGCCAAGGGCTGGGTGAGCAATTTCAGACCGTGGTTCCTTACGTGGCTGAAATGGGCGCTGCATGGGGCGCCGGTCGCCATCCCAATGTTGACTGACTATCGCTAGAGGAAAACGCTATGAGCTTTGCAGGAACAGGTGTAGTCGCGATCTGGCATGATCTTTTGCCCGAAGCGCGGGATGAGTTCTATGAGTGGCATAACCGTGAGCATATGCCTGAGCGAGCCGGAATTCCGGGCTTTTTGCGGGGGCGCCGATACCTCGCTCTGGATGCAGGGCCGACCTATTTCAACCTCTATGAGGCCGACACTGTGCAGGTGTTGGGCGGGCAGGATTATTTGTCGCGTCTCAACAGTCCGACGGCATGGACCCAACAGTCGGTGCAGTCCTATCGCAACGTCGCGCGATCCATTTGCGAGGTCACTTACACCAGCGGTGTGGGGCAGGGCGCGTATTTGTTAACGGTCCGTTTCGATGTCGTCGAAGGGCGGCATAAATCGGTGTCAGACGCATTGCGTCAACGCGTGCTTCCTCCCCTCGCGGATAAACAGGGTATTACGGGCGTGCATTTGTGTGTGGCTGATGAGGCCGTGAGCAAGGTTGAAACCGCAGAGAAAAAGGCCCGCGCCGAAGGGACCCAAATACCAGCCTGGATCGTCATGATCGAAGGTTGTGCGCCCGACTACGTTCGTGTCGCCGGCGAGTCTTTTGTGGCGGAGCTGCAACGGCTGTTGGAAGGGCAATCGATGGGACCGGAAACCACGCTTTATCAATTGGAATACACACGTTGCAAAACGCCGGGGAGTGCGGGTTGATCGCCGAGCGTTCGAGTACGTTTTAACTTTCAGTCGTTGTTCTTACGCTATTCCCCACGAGCGTGCCATTACCGGCATTGAGTCAGGCTCGCGCCTGCGCACGCTCGGGTTTTGCATAAGACGATATTAAGCAATTGTAAGTTTCTCAATAGAGGGCTGTTGCAAGACATATAAGTGATCCTGCAGTCGCTCGGTAGTTAGCTCTTCAAACTGCCTGTGCGTAGATTTAATTACGAACTAAAAGCTGCCACAAAACAATAATAATTCATTGTGAGAAAATATCATGCGCTACCCTGTTATTTCCCGCAGCGTGCCTGCACATCAATCTCTGATCAGTCTGACTCTTGCGGTCTGCGCGGGTTCGTCAGCGGCTGTTCAAGCCGATCAGAATAGCGGCTTTGTTGATGGCGCCAAGGCCACCCTCAATTTGCGCAACGCTTACATCAATCGTAACTTCACCAACCCGAACGCCGCCCAAGGCAAAGCCGAGGAATGGACCCAGAGCTTCATCCTCGACGCCAAGTCCGGTTTCACCCAGGGCACGGTCGGTTTCGGCGTGGATGTGCTGGGCACATACTCGCTCAAGCTCGACGGTGGTCGCGGCACGGCGGGTACACAATTGCTGCCAGTGCACGATGACGGTCGCCCGGCCGACGATTTCGGTCGCCTGGGCGTGGCCCTCAAGGCCAAGGTGTCGAAAACCGAGCTGAAGGTCGGTGAGTGGATGCCGGTGCTGCCGATCCTGCGCTCCGACGACGGTCGTTCCCTGCCACAAACCTTCCGTGGCGGCCAGGTCACCTCCACCGAGATCAGCGGCCTGACCCTGTACGGTGGTCAGTTCCGCGCCAACAGCCCGCGCAACGACGCGAGCATGGAAGACATGTCGATGAACGGCCGCGGCGCGTTCACCTCCGACCGTTTCAACTTCGGCGGCGGCGAATACGCCTTCAACGAAAAGCGCACCCAGGTCGGCGTCTGGTATTCGGAACTGTCCGACATCTACCAGCAACAATACTTCAACCTGACCCACAGCCAGCCCATCGGCGACTGGACCCTGGGCGCCAACCTCGGCTACTTCATCGGCAAGGAAGACGGCAGCGCCCTGGCCGGCGACCTGGACAACAAGACCGCGTTCGCCCTGCTCTCGGCCAAATACGGTGGCAACACCTTCTACGTCGGCCTGCAGAAAGTCAGCGGCGACGATGCCTGGATGCGCGTCAACGGCACCAGCGGCGGCACCCTGGCCAACGACAGCTACAACTCCAGCTACGACAACGCCAAGGAAAAATCCTGGCAAGTGCGCCATGACTTCAACTTCGCCGCCGTCGGCGTGCCGGGCTTGACCCTGATGAACCGCTATATCAGCGGCGACAATGTGCACACCGCCACTGTCGATGACGGCAAGGAATGGGGCCGTGAAACCGAACTGGCCTACACCGTGCAAAGCGGCGCGCTGAAAAATCTCAGCGTTAGATGGCGAAACTCGAGTATTCGCAGGGACTTCAGCACCAACGAATTTGATGAAAATCGGATCTTTATTAATTACCCTATATCGTTATTGTGACGAATATTCCGCTCGCCTAATACCTGGCAGTGTGGCTTCTGCGATCGCTTGAACAGCAACTAACTTCATCAGGCGGTTGCAGGTAAGCCTAGGGTCAAACAGGCACTTAATGTGGCATTTGCAGGTTTACCTCAGCAGTCTCGTCAAACTTCAAGCGGGCCGCTTCAACCTCGGGCAATTTGTCGAGTGTCCATTTATGCAATTCGCGAAATGGCTGCTGCAGTGTTCGACCCAGTTGGGTGATCTCATACTGCACTGCCACGGGCGAGAACGAAATGACCTTGCGCGAGACGAGGCCATTTCGTTCCAGCCGCCGCAAGCACTGTGTCAGTGCCTTCTGAGTGACGCCCTCCAGGCGACGCTTGATGGCATTAAAGCGGTGCGGGCCATCATCCAGCACCGCCAGTACCATCATTGACCACTTATCTGCGATCTGGTCGAACAGCGCCCGGCTTGGGCACTCCGACGAAAAACATTGCGGCTTTAATTCCAGCATCGAAGTTTCCTCATGTATACCTAGGCGACTCTAAGTGCCTAATTGACATCTGGTTTACAAAATATACTTATATGGCTTCCTAAAGCAAACGGAGTCCATCCAATGTCAAACCCTGATACCAGCATTTTATTCCGCCCTTTTTCCATCCGCTCGCTTGAACTGAAAAACCGGATTGTCATGTCGCCGATGACCAGACAATTTTCGCCAGAGGGCATCCCCGGTGAAGGGAGTGCTGCCTACTACCGGCGGCGGGCCGAGGGGCGGGTCGGGTTGATCTTGTCAGAAGGGACCGTCGTTGATCGTCCCGCTTCACGTAACGGTTCCGGCATTCCTTTTTTCCACGGTGAAGCAGCGCTGGCTGGATGGAAGAACGTGATTGATTCTGTTCACAACGCGGGTGGCCGCATGGGGCCGCAACTCTGGCACACCGGTGCCGTGCGTGACGTCAGCGGCTGGGAGCCTGATGCGCCGGTTGAAAGCCCATCTGGCCTCGACTCGCCAAATGTCCCGCGCGGTGTGGCAATGAGCGAAGAGGATATTGCAGACGCAATTGCTGCGTTCGCCAAGGCCGCGGCGGATGCCAAACGACTGGGTTTCGACACCGTCGAGATCCATGGGGCTCATGGTTATTTGATCGATCAGTTCTTCTGGGCCGGCACCAATCAGCGTACCGATCGTTATGGCGGGCCGACGATCAAAGAGCGCTCGCGCTTTGCCGCTGAGATCGTGTCTGCCGTTCGTCATGCGGTCGGCCCCGAATTCCCTATCATCATGCGCGTCAGTCAATGGAAGCAGCAGGACTTCGGGGTGCGTCTCGCCGAGACCCCAGCACTGATGGAAGACTGGTTGCTGCCATTGGTTGAAGCGGGTGTTGATGTTCTGCATTGCTCGCAGCGACGCTTCTGGGACCCTGAGTTTCCCGAAATTGATGGTGAGAACGGGCTGAACTGCGCGGGCTGGGCGAAGAAAGTCACTGGAGCCACAACCATTAGCGTCGGCTCGGTCGGGCTGGATAACGATGTCACTAACGCCTTCGCCGGCCAGGGCTCAGCCCCTGCAAGCTTGGACCGCCTGGTCGAGCGCATGGAGCGCGAAGAGTTTGATCTGATCGCCGTAGGGCGTGTTCTGCTGAGTGACAAGGATTGGGTAGCGAAGGTGGAAAATGGCGATTACGCGGAGCTGAAGGGCTTCAATCCTGCGTCTTTAGCCGAATTGGTCTGATCTTAAAGCGGAGTGGAGAGTGTGATGCCACACAGGTTTTAGTCTGAAGAAATCAGAGCTCTAGCCTAGGATTTTGCGAGGTCGAGAGCGTAATCCGTTGTTGAGTGCGCCATGACTGTTTCAATGACTGAAGCTGTCAAGGCCACTCAACACCTGTGTAAATAGGACCGCGTTGCGGTGCAGTCGTATTGAACGTTTTTCGAAACTCGGTGGAGTTCTGTTACAGGCTTTCCGGATCCCCGAAGAACATTTTGACTGGCTCTAGGCCGGTGGATTCAGCTCAAGAAAGGCGAGTTATACCCCCATTTTTACCCCATTCGCACCGAGTAGCTTGAACTCAGTACTTCTCCATCATGTCGGCCGCCTGTTGGGTCGCCTGGCTGGTACGGGTGGCCAGCTTGCGGACCTCGTCGGCGACTACAGCGAAGCCCCTTCCGGCCTCACCGGCTCTGGCCGCCTCTATGGCCGCGTTCAGTGCCAGGAGATTGGTCTGTTTGGCGATGCTTTGGATGGTGGCGACTATCTGCGTCAGCTGGGCGAGGTTTTCCTGCATCGCTTGATGCTGACGTTCCTGAGTCTGGCGCAATTGGCTTTCCTCGCGGAAGGAGTGCACGTCTGTGATCGCCCCCACTGTACGTAAGGGAGTGCCGTCGGTGCTTCGCTGGGTCTGACCTTTGCCTCTGAACCAACGATACTCGTCGTTGCGGTGCCTGAGGCGGTAGGTTACATCGAAGGGTGTTTGGCCGGAGCGATCGGCGACATGTTCGACAAAAGCCTGCACGGCACGCTGGCTGTCTTCGGGATGCAGGCGAGACAACCAGCTTTCGAATACATTGGGAAACTGTTCGATGGTTTCGTAGCCGAGCAGGCGACGCATCTGTGACGAGAACCAGATGACGTTGTGCGGGTTGGCTGGATCGCCTGCGATGATATTGATGTCCCAGAGTGCGTCCTGAATGCATTCGCGGGAAATATCGAAGCGGGCTGAAAGCATCGCGAATTCTTCGTCTCGCAGGCGCTGCTTGTGGATGTCACGCAAAATACCGACGCTGACCTGTGGCGTGCCCCGTTTGTCACGGAGCGTTTCGCCAAAGATTTGCACCCAGCGGTATTCTCCCGAGTGGCTCGCGAGGCGCACCTCCACCTGGTAGGGAGCATGCCCGTTGCGATCGGCAAGGTGATGAGCCAGGGCATCCAGGTTGGCCTGGCGGTCATCAGGGTGAAGGCAATCGTTCCAGGGGCCTAGATAGACGGGGAGGTCCGCTTGGGTGGGCAGGTCGCCGAACCATTGCAGTACTGCGTCGCGGGAGGGCTGCAGGCTGCCATTGAGCTGCAATTTCCAGAGCAAATCACCCGACCCGCATGCCACCAATTGCCAAAGTTGTTCTTGATCTTGCAGCTGCGTTTCGTATTCACCAAGCTGAAGCTTGAGGCGTTGCTGTTCAGCATTAAGGTCGACCACGCTGGCTCGGAGCGCCGTGCGATCGGCGAGCAGGCGTTCTATGCCATCCAGTACCCGCCGCAATAACGAGTCTTTCGCCGCTATGGATACCCCCTCGCCGTCGGGTTGTTCCAGCCTGTCGCCGAGCAGCTTCAGTTCCTTGCGGGTGCTATTTCTGAAAAACATCAAATACCTCTGGTTTTGCTCTCGAGGTTTCGGGGCGGTTCTTGTTCTTGATGCCCCGAGCATTACGGTCTTCGAATGCCCGGGGACAGTCTGACTTGGACTGGCGTACGCCGACTCAGGCGGCCTGGTACAGCCGGCGCTCGACCAGCGTGCTACCACGCAATCGATGGGTAGCCTTGGCACCGGCCAGCACGGCCAGGTCCAACAGCGGTTCGAGGGTGACGACGGTCATGTAGGCACTACCGAAGGTCAGAATTGACATTGCGTTTTCTGCTGTGAAGCCTTGCCCGTAGAAGGCCCAGAAGGCAACCCAGGCGACAATGCCCGCCTGGAAGGCCGTCGACAGCCCCAGAGCTTGTCTATAGCTCAGCTCCACATACGGCGTGTTTGGCGCGATGATGCGTTTCGCCAGGGCAGCGACTGCGAACAGCGGTACCAGAAGGGTGGTGACGTTCATGCCGTATTGCGGCAGGTCGAATGGAGCGAAGAACAGACCCTGGATCAGCAGTCCCAGGGCGAGCCCCGCCGCTGCGGGTGCGGCGCCAAGCAGCAGAAACAGCGTTGACCCCAGGATAAGATGCACCTCGGAAACACCGACTGGATAGTGCGGTAGTAGCTCGAAGAAGCTGAATACCAGGGCCGTGGCAGTGACAGTGCGAGCGAGAAGCGAGAAGACACCACGCTCACCGATGGCTTGCGCAGCGAGTTTGAGTGTATAGGCGCCGACACCTGCGGCAGTGACATAGCTCAGCCAGATTTTTCCAGCTTCCACCAGATTAGGTTCGATATGCATGATGATTGCCCCTTGGCCGCTTCGCGACCTCAAAAGTAAAAATAGGACGAATCCGGCTTCAGCTTGTGGCACGGCTGATCGCTACCGGCTCGTGCCGTGGCAGGTGTTCGTGCCCGTGTCCATGGGCCGGTGGGCAACTCGCGTTGAGCAGCGTTACCGGTTGTCCATGGGGGGTATTCAAGTAAGCTCGCTGCCATTCCTCGGTGCGCTGGGTGATGTCTTCCATACCTGCTAAACCGAGTGTGGTGACCATTCTTTCCATGGCCGCGATCCATTGCCGGTAGTAAGTGTCGTTGACGCTTTCTCCGGGTTGCGCCGGGCTCGCCTTGATCTCGTCGCTGAATACCTGCACCCAGTCCTTCCAGGGAAATAGACCGGTTTGGTGCAGGTGCAGCAGCAGGGAAAAAGCCTGGGCCTGCCAAGGTTTGTCGAACACCGGGCCTTCATCGTCGAGAGACAGACCGGCTACTGGGGGGATGAGAGGCATGCTCGTGCTCATACGGCCTCCAGATAGTTGTCCCACAGGTCAATGCAAACACTGTCCGGTCGCGCCACTCCCCACAATTCTGTGGCACTGAAGCGAACGGCATAGACCTGTTGGGGTTGTTCGCCCAGACCGTGGGCCATTGTGTCTGGGGTGGCAAACGCGCCGTGTGCAATCTCGATTGTCCCGACCTTGCCGCGCGCGTAGCGCGGCAGTCGGGTGTGGGTGGTTGGATTGAGGTTCTTCGTCCGCACCCGGTCACCGACCCGGAAGCGGCCGCAGATATGTTCCTTTGCCCTGGATGAGGCGCCTCCAAGGATCACAGCCTCGACGATGTCCGGTGTGAGCACCGTAGGGGGTTGTGCCGGTGAGGTCGGTTTGACCGTGCCTTGCAGTTCGGCAGCGCTGATCACGCCTTTTTCCAGCAGCAGGGTCTCGAAGGCGTGAAGCCAGTGTTCGTAGTAACTCGACTGCAAGTATTCAGCCGGTTCCATGCGTTCAATGGCGTGTCGGAATTCGTCGACATTGAAGTGTCCGCCGACGAAGAGCGAGGCAAACAGCGGGAAGACCCTGCGCTCCCAGTCGTGATGGAAGATGGGTTCATTTTCTTCGGTGAGCACTGGGCCGAAACCGTGCATACCGCCTAAGTCGTGTACACCGTTCATGGTTTTCTCCTTCTCGGGGTCAGGCTTCGTCGCCCGGCGTCTTGGGCAGGCCAGTGCCGATCATGGCGTCACGCGTCACGAGCTCGACCAGCCGTTCCTCACTCCAACCGTCAGTACCAGCCGGACGTTCCGGCAGAACCAGGTAGCGCAACTCAGCACTGCTGTCCCAGACGCGAACTTCCTTGTCATTGGGAATGCTCAAACCGAATTCGGCCAGCACGCTGCGCGGGTCGATGACTATCCGTGACCGATAGGGCGCGGATTTGTACCAGGCTGGGGGCAGGCCCAGGGTCGGCCAGGGGTAGCAGGAGCACAGCGTGCAGACCGTCACGTTGTGCACGGTCGCGGTGTTCTCCACCACCACCATGTCTTCGCCCTGCACGCCGGAAAACCCCAGTTCGGCAATGGCCGCAGTGGCATCTTCCAGCAGCCGATGTTTGTAATCGGGATCGGACCAGGCCTTGGAGACCACCTGAGCGCCGTTGCGCGGGCCGACCTTGTGCTGGTAAGTGTCCACCAGAGCATCCATGGCGGTTGGGTCGACCAAGCCCTTTTCTATTAACAGGGATTCGAGCGCCTTGACACGCAAGGCGATGGCCTCGGGTGGCTCGGTGTGGTCGTGATGGTGATGATGTTCGTGCGTATGGCTCATGTATTGGCTCCTCTGAAGTTGATACTCACTTTCAGTGCTGCTTGCCGGTGTTTGTTCGCCAATGCGATGCGTAGGTTTACAATGTCCGCCAGTCGACAGAGGCCTCGAATGCTGCCGCGGCTTGATAGAGGGTGCCTTCCGCATAATGTCTTCCGACAAGCATCAGCCCCACGGGCAGTCCGTCCACCAGGCCACAAGGGATCGACATGGCTGGGTGCCCCGTAATGTCTTGAGCGGCCGTATTGCCAAGCATCTCCAACGCACGAGTGACGTTCTCGGTGATTGAAGAACCCGGTTCCGGCAGCGGCTGAGCGGTGATTGGCACAGTCGGCATGACTAGCAGGTCATAGGTGTTCAACGCCTTGTCATAGGCGTCTCGGGCAAAGCGCGCGATGTTCTGGGCCTTGGCGTAGTAACGGCCGTTGTAGCGCTCCAGACCGAACTGGCCCACGAACATGCAAAGCTTGAGTGACGGGGACAATGCGTTGGCCTGATCGCGCCAACCGACCTGTTTGTCCAGCAGGCCCACGTCGTAAAGCCCCTTCCAGTTAAAGCCCGCTCCATTACCGTGCATCATTTGCATGGTCAGGCCTTCACAGCCGATAGGGCTCCATAACGATCCCGCCAGGTTGTGTTCGGGAACCGATACCTCCTCGACCAGCGCGCCCAAAACCTCGAGCTGGGCGATAGCGCTGCGCACCTTTTCTGCGATACGTGGATCTTGGTTAGCGAGCTGGAAGCCTTCCTGGAGAACCCCGATCCTGAGTCCGATCACGCCTCGTTCCAAATAATCGCAATAAGCATCGACCTTGGGGGCGCTCTGACGAGGGTCGAGCCCGTCCGCTCCGGCCATCACTTCCAGCATGAGAGCGTTATCGCGTACGTTGCTCGTCATGGGGCCGACATGGTCGAAAGTGGCTTCGATCGCCATGACGCCGGTATAGGGCACCAGACCGAAGGTGGGCTTCATTCCATAAATGCCGCACCAGGCTGCTGGAATGCGGATGGAGCCGCCTTGGTCTCCACCGATAGCCAGGTCGACCTCGCCCGACGCCACAAGCGCCGCGCTGCCGGAAGACGAACCGCCGGTTGTGAAACCATGGCGAAAAGGGTTGTGCACAGGCGCTGGGTCTGAGGTATGACTACCACCGGAGAGGCAGTAATGTTCACAAGTGGCTTTGCCGAGAATCGTTGCTCCAGCGTCGAGCAAACGCGTCACCACGGTGGCATCGAACGACGGTACGAAACCCTCCAGTGGTGCGGCACCGTTCATCATGGGGACACCGGCCAGAGAGATATTGTCTTTGAGCGCGACCGTCTTGCCAGCAAGCTTGCCCGAACTGGCGCCTGTCACCTCAGTTCTGTAGTACCAGGCGTTTAGTGGATTATCCGTGCTTGAAGGGCGATAACCAGAACTGCGCTCGTAGCGCACTGGAGGGATGAAGTCTGGCAACTCATCGACGAGATCATAGGCATCAAAACTGGGTTGCATAAGTGCCAGGTATTCGCTGGCTTGCTCGGGTGTCAGTTGTATGTGCAGGCGGCTGGCGAGATCCTGCACTTGTTCGAGAGTCGGGCGGATGATGGCCATGGGGTGTCCTGTTTCCTGTGCCAACCCGTAGGGTGGCAGTGTCTGTTCAAACGTCATCTCGGGATGCCCGGGCACGGTGTGCTCTATTGGCGAAGTCGCGGCCGGGGCTGGTATCAAGCTATCTCTGCAAATTGAGCGGTGCTTGGTTGAGGAGGACATTCGCTTGGTTGAGCGGGACACGGGTGCCCGTGTTTTTTTTAGCCACGCCACCGTAACCGTCGGCTGCCGGAGCGAGCCTCGGCAGCATGGAGGGCACCCCATGGATGCGCCCCCATTGGTGTGGCTCAGGTTTTTGACGAGCGTGTCAGTTTTCGGATTCAGGCGTGGTCTGTTTCTTAGATGACTTCCCGGGTTTCGGCCAGAAAACCCCAACGCTCTTCATTCCCTTGGCTGGGTCCATTTCCGGGTGCGCGAGTACGACGTCGCGATAGGAGGGGCTCCCAATCACCGCCGGTTTGAACTTGATGAGGAAGTCATTGACCTCCTTGCGCAGATCCGGTGCCAGACCGTAATCGTCGTAGCACGCTTCGAGACAATCGAGCACGGCTTGCCAGTGCACCTCGGTCAGGCCCATCCCGCGGTGCGCGGTGACCATGTCTCTGCCCCTGTATTTGGCGCTTCCACCCCAGTGCTCGGAAAGGAAATCGACAAAATTGATGTGTTCCTTTTGGAACGTCGATTCCGACATATGGGCCCAGATATGTCCGATGGCGGGATGCCCCATTGTTTTTCTCAGAACGGCACCTGCGAACTGATAGATAGCGTCATAGCCACCCAGACGGGTATAGAGGGAGGGTTGTTTTTCCATGGAGGGTTGCAGGTCGGTCATTGCTTGGTTTCTCCGTTTCGAGTGAGGGTCATCTCATTAGCCAACTGTCGCGTTGGCACGGTTGGTACGGGATGCGAAGTCTTGCGACGGATCCAAGTTGAATTCGTCGTTGGGCACACGCTTGGTTGATAAGGACAACGGTTGGTAGAGGCGGGCGGGTCTAGAAAACCCTTACGTAGCGCAGGTTCATGCGAAAGTCCTCTTTGGAGCCGTTCTCCACCGAAAGGTCGCGTCCCAGTTGCACTTGGATTTGGTCCTTGGCGGTGAAAAACTTTCTGGCCGTGAAGCGGACGTTGGTGGTTTCCATCCTGTCGTCCTGGTTGACACCATCGATCTGGTTTTCCCCGCCCCAACTGTGGCCGAAGCCGATAGCCAGTGCAGTTGTCTCGTCGGGCATGTAGCGCCCCATCAACTGAGCGCCGTAGGAAACGTCCTGCTCTCGACGGGCAGAGCTGGCGCCGAAGTCGTCGTTGTCTGCGTACCAGATGGCATCACCTACGAGGTCGATGGCCCACTTGTCCGTGAAGTGCTTGACGTAAGCGGCCTGGAGATCAACCTTCCAACGGTTCTCGCCAAGGTTGAGCGCGTCGTCTTTGTCATAGTCGCCAGTAGGCACGTACAAGTAAGCGGTCGCACCGAGGGTGTCATTGGCGTCGTTGAGACGGTACTTGAGCGGCGCTGTAAGAATGAGGTCGCCGATGCCGCTGGCGTCGCCTAAACCAGAAGCATCACCACCGCCTGAGACATGACCGAAGGGCAATAGGAATTGTGGCTCGATGGTCAGCCGCTCGCTCAACTGGTAGACGTGCAGCAGACGCAGAATGCCGACATCGGAAGTCAGGTTGAAATCGGAACTGGTCTTGTGCCCCTGGGAGTAGGCATTGTCCGTGGTGGCGTGCTGGTAGTAGACCACACCGATGGTCGCTCCAACGGGGAGCGGCTCGTAATCGCCAGGATCCACCTCGAGCGCGTGGGAGGAAAGGCTGGGGAGGAGGGCTGCAAGCGACAGGTAGCGGAACTGTTTCATGATCGAAGATCCTTTTTTCGGGCAAAAAGAGCCCCGCTAACGCCAATCAGGCGTCGCGCAGGGCTAAAAGTGGAGTCAGCGATGGAGTCAGGTGGGCGACACTTGCGCGTCGCGCATCATCCCTGTCTGCGGATGGCAGTTGATGTACTCGAACAGTTGCTGGCTACCGTCCGCTACCGAGACCTCGTGATACAGCCGCAGCTTCGAAAGTCCCCCGATCACGCGAAAGAACGTAGTGAAAATGCGCAAGTGAGTGGGATGGGATTCTGCCCAGCGTTCCAGTTTGTCGAGCGATCGCCAGTGACCGATGTCATAGGCGATGTCGAGCAGATTGCCATCCAGGTCGACATTGCGTACGAAGCGATTGCTGTAGCAGCCCAACGCCTGACCCTCGTCACGCAGGAAGTTCATGCCGTCTTGTAGAGGGGGTAGCATTTCGGTGAAGTACAGCGCGCGCTCTTCCTCGCCGGCGTCGACCCAGTCTTGTCCAGAACGGATCAGCGTCAGGTTGTCGTGACCGCGTATCACGACCTTGCCGCCCTTGGCCGGGTCCCCGGAAATCACTTGTAGTTCGCCGGTCGGTTGCATCCAATCGGTCTGTGAGATGGCAAAGCGGTCGCGTGCCGAGCCCCAGTAGCCGTGCTCTTCGACCTCGCCACTAATGCCGTCCATGACCGCACCGACACCTGGCAAATCTTCCTTGAATGCATACAGCGTCTCGAACTGATCGGCGCGCGGTGCGATGACCTCGCGGAAATACCCCAGCCCCTCGTTCAGGCGTGCCTCGTCAGCCCACCAATCGGCTACAGGCGCTGAAAGTAACCATCGGTGATAGGCGGCGGGATCACGCCAGTAGCCCACGGCGATGAAGTTTCCATAACCCTGATTGTCGAGGTGGTAGGTCAGGTCGTGATTGCCGGGTCCATCGGCGAGGGCAAAGCTGGCGTCAATGTAGCGCATGGCCTGCAGGGCGGCGGCGCGTTGTTCGTCGCGAAATTGCACTCCGAGGTAGGCCATCACAACTTGCTTCACGTTTTCGTCAGCTCGCCCAACAAACATCGGGAAGGGCGGCTTGTAATCGTCGTGAACACGACGGGACAAAGTCCGGGGACATTTGAGATGTTTATCGATTGCAGATTCCATGGGGGCTCCTTTATTTCCGTCTCAAACGGACGGTTTTCTGTTCTACATCCCAGTGGATGTTGGTGTTTTGCGGTGGGTACCACTCCATCGGCGTTGCAGCACCAAGGTCCCGAGCTGTAGTAGGTAAGTGGCAAACTCTTCGGGTGCCATGTCCCATCTCTGTAGAAACCAGGATGAATCGGACAGTCGCTGTTGTTCTCGTGGATGCATGAGACACCTCATCATTCGTGCTTGTAGGGACACGGCGTGGAGTGAAAATTATCCAGGGGAGATGAAACGTGCTTGGCTCGAATGGACAACCGTTTGGTTAAAAAGGACAGGTAAAAAAGGCTGGCATATCAGCGCGCAGCAATGGTGCGGGGCTTGTGAAACAAGGGGGCGAGGCGCCCCGAGAAGTGGCATGGGGAGTGTTGGAAGGATCTACCCATTTAACGCCAGCCGAGTTCGCAGGCGGCTATCTTCCAAGGTGTCTGACAGCGGGAATGAGGCTATGGGGATGGCCTGCTAATTGCTTGGCTCGCAAAAAACGTTACCAAGCTTTTTTGTTGAACCGCCGCCGCGAGGTGAATGCAATGAGCCAGACATGTCAGTATTCAACTCTTGCCGTTACGGCACCCCTGCGGTTCGATTACTGGAAGGAGGTGGTTTGTCACCACTGCCTGGATGCAGACAGCAAACTGTTGGCGCAGAGCGATTTTGACGGGGCGCTGGAGGTGCATAGCATGGGCGTATTGGACATCTGCACGTTGTCCGCACCCTTGCACTATTGGGAGCGGTCCGCCCAGCACCTACGCAGTGATCCTAATGACGATTTGTGGTTGGGCTTTACCAGGAGCGGTTATGGCGAACTGGAGCAGGCTGACCGACGGACGAAGCTGACGGCGGACGATCTGTTTCTTTATGACGCATCCCAGCCGTTTAGATTCAGCTTCGGTGGTACGGACAATCACCTGGTCCGCATTCCGCGACAACTGCTCAGCCAGCGGTTGCCCGGCATAGCAGATTGCACCGCTGTGGTTCTGGATGATCGTCGTCCAGGGGTGATTCCGTTACGCGAGATGTTACGCCAAGCCGCAGGTATGCCTTCAGGCTTCCATAACACGGGAATATCCAGTCGTTACTCCAGCACGTTGCTCGACCTTCTGGTGGTCAGTCTGGAACTCCAGGATTTAAAGCAGACTCATGACGAGTTGGACCTGTATGGCCGGATCATGAATTACATCCACCAGTATTTGACCGAGGCGGACCTGTCGCTTGAGCGCATTGCTCAAGCTCACCATGTCTCCACGCGCACTGTGACGCGCGCTTTCGCCCGTTATCAGAAATCGCCGGTCGCGGAAATCTGGAAGGCGCGATTGCTCGCGAGCCGCGACGCGATTGAGCGCGGTCAAGTTCGCAGTATTTCTCAGGCGGCGCTGGATTTCGGCTTCTCCGACTTCTCTCATTTCAGCCACGCTTTTCGCAAGGCATTTGGCATTGCTCCCCACACTCTCCTGCGGCGAGAGTGAAATGGGGGGCTTTATCGCTTCTGAAGCGAAAGGTATTTGAAGGTGATCAGTTGTGAGGGGGGCAGCGGTTGCCTTTGCCGCTAATGCCATCGCATGCACTGCATGGCAAGCCAACTGAAACAGTTCAACACCGCCCGTGAGTCACTTTGGGAAGGACTTTTAATACAGTGGAGATCCGTTAAAGGCTTTCCGGATCGCCAAAAAACATTTTTACTTGGCTCTAGAACGGTAGTTTAAGGGCAAAAAAAGTGCGTTATGCCCCCATTGTCGCCCCCAATCTCCGCCAATATGCGAGCGATCGCGAATGGCGATTTTTGACAGAAAACCAAGATGGAACTGGGTGGCCTTCAGTGTACTTCCAGACTGCTAGTGGATGGAGGTTAGGGGGCTCCCGATAGTCAGGCTGTTAGTTCCCGATTCATGGCAACAATTTCCTCGTGTGTGAAATTGCCACCGGGAATCATGAACTTGGCCATCAGGGCATCCCGGTTTTGAGGCGCCCTCAACTTGTCTGCCGCGCACAAGGCCGACTTCAACTCTGGCAACTTCAGTTCGGTGCAATAGGCAGGTGTGCCTGGTTGCTGGCGCCATGAGTCTTCAAGGCTTCCAGCGGCAAGCGCGGTAAAGCCGGTATCCTCTACAAGATCCTGCACGATTGCCTCAGCATTGATGTCACCACCAGCTACAGGTAGGGCTATGCGTGAGGACGAGTCGGCTGGTTGGCCGTGCTCGGCAAGAGTCGCTGCGAGGACGGCATTCCATGCCTTAACGACCGGGCGTCCAATTTGCTCGCTTACCCAAACGCTTTCTGGCTTACCGTCATCTACTTCTTTAATTGCCCCGTCTCGCCCCGGATAGTAATTGGAGGTGTCAATGACGACGACCTTCTCGGGAACATTACTCAACGTTTGCCGGAGATCCGGGTATTTTGCAAAGGGGATCGAGAGGATAACGGCATCCACGTTGGACACAGCATCTTCTTTAGTCACCGCGCTTACACCGATTTCGTTGGCAAGGTTTTGAAGGGTATGAGGACTCTTCGAGTTTGCCAGTTTGACTTCATGGCCGCACGCAGCGAGCTTGCGGGCAAGAGTCGCCCCAATGTTGCCTGCGCCGATAATTCCGATTTTCATTTCAATAACATCCTCACCTACGAACAATAATCAAGCTATTGCTTGTCTTCTCAACAAGCGGTGCCTATCAATCCTTGAGCGCTGTGAATGAGAGCTTCAAACTGATTTTCCGTGGCACCGACCTCGAGATCCATCATGGCGACTTCGTACTTATCTGGTTAAAACTTCAAGCACGCTGAGCGAGAGGCGACTGAGCGTCCAGGCAAGCAGATGCCATCTGGTTACAGCGATGGCATCAGATGCTACTCACACGGTTGACATCATTCTGCCGGCTGTTTGTATCCCGCAAGCATTTTCAATATCTCATGATGTGAACCGCTCGCTTCAGCAAACCGTAATGGCTTGGCGCGCTCGACGACAAGTTCGCGTGGGGTCGGAGAGATCTCGAGCAGTTCGAAGGTTTCATCCAGAAACTCGTCCAAGGGCATGGCGTGTTCGTCGTTTTCCTGTCCAAGCAAAGTGGTACGTACACCCGGCGGCGCAAGCTCGATAACCTCGACCGGCGAGTCCTCTAGCTGCACTCGAAGACTTTGAGTGAACGAATGAACTGCCGCTTTGGTTGCGCTGTATGTCGGTGTCGCAGGTAGCGGGACGAATGCCAACGCCGAACTGACATTCACAATCGTTGCACTCGGCTGCTTGATCAGCTGGGGGGTGAATGCATATACCATGCGAATCGTGCCAAGTAAGTTCGTTGTCACGATATCTTCGGCGGTGCTCAGGTATTCCGGGTCAGTCAGATCCTCCCAATGCATGATGCCAGCATTGTTTATGAGGACGTTCAGATTTGGGTGGCTGACCGCAAGCGCTTCGCTGCTGCGCTGGATGGATTGTGGATCGGAGACGTCCAGCAATACTGATTCAATACCTGGATGCTCCGACGCGATCTTGTCGAGCAGAGCCTTGCGACGTCCCGCGATGATGACTTTGTTGCCCGCCTTGTGAAGCCTAAGCGCCAGACCGAGGCCAATGCCTGAGGTGCCGCCAGTAACCAGAATCGTGTTGCCAGTGCTGTTCATAGTAAACTCCAGAAACGATGCTTGAGCGGACAAGTGTCCACTTGCAGAAAAGTACCGGACAATTGTCCGTTTGGCAACGCAATGAAGGAAAACTTTGCTCATGACTGACGAGTTGGTGATGCGTTCTGACGCCAAGAAAAACCGTGAACGGATACTGGAGGTCGCGGTGGTGGAGCTGACTAGCGATCCTGCGGTTCCGTTGAGCACGATTGCGAAGAAGGCTGGGGTGGGACAGGGCACGTTCTATCGCCACTTCGCCACCAGAGAGAAGCTGGTATTCGAGGTTTATCAATTCGAGATGCAGCAGGTGGCATCGTTGGCGGAACAGCTCCTCGCGACAAAACCACCTAAGGAGGCCCTCCGAGAATGGATGGACTGCCTCGCTGAATATGCAATGACAAAGGCAGGACTCGCTACTGCGATACAACAAGCTGCGTCTATTTACGAGTTCCCAGGGAAGTCGGGATACGCTCCAGTCCAGGCAGCTGCAGAGTCGCTTTTGAGGGCAAATGAAAAGGCCGGAACGATTCGTAGCGGGATTACTAACGACGACTTTTTTCTAGCCATCGCTGGAATATGGCAAATGGATCCCCAGAGCGAATGGCGCTCGCGTCTCGACAGACTGATGAACTTGGTGATGGATGGTCTATGCGCAGGCAGCCCCGAAAGCCTGAAAAAGAATAACGTCTAGCATCCAAAAATCAGGACACGCGTCGGCGACAACAGGAAACGGAGCGCATCGACCAAAAGCCGGTTTTGTTTAGAGTCGGATTGAGCTTGAGTAGGTGCCCCAACCTATAAGCCGCGCTCCATCCAGTACGGCGGCCATACTGCCAGCGTCCTTGTCGTCACTCCGTCCACCTGTGTCCTAGCCCGTGGACATTCACGAGGTCTCTCGGTCGCCGTCCTTCGAGACCCATAAGCAAATTTTCCAGAGCACGCTGTGCCATTGCATTGCGCGTATCGGTTGTCGCAGAGCCGATATGAGGTACGGTGACCACGTTCTTTAATTTGAAAAGCCTTGAACTCGCTAGCGGCTCTTTCACATAAACATCTAAACCAGCTGCTCGTATCGTCTTTTCTTCAAGCGCTTGAATGAGTGCGTCCTGATCAACCACAGGGCCACGAGAAACGTTGATCAAGATACTTTCCGCGCCCATCAACGCTAGCTCTTTGCGTCCGATGATGTTTCTCGTTCCGTCCGTCAATGGCACGACCGGACAGACAAAATCAGCCTCGATTAAAAGCTTTTCTTGCGAGACGAACCTCGCCCCGAGCTCTTGTTCCAGATGTGGTTTACGACTATTGCCGCTGTACAAAATGCTCATGCGGCCATTGAGATAGCTGAGGTCATAGTTGTCGTAGCCAACCGATATGCTCGAAATGATCTCAAGGTTTTCAGCCGAAGCCAGCTCAGCTTCACCCAGACGACGATTACCGCCGATCAGTCCGTGCACGCTGGAAATGGCGGCTTCAAACTGGGCATCCATGTCACCAAGCTCGGGACTCATGATGATGACGTTGTACTTATCTTTATAGGGTTCAAGCAGGCCGGGTGAGACGCGGCTGAAGGCAAGGATTGTCTTTTTCATGACGCTATATTTCACCTGCTTCAAACTCAATTCGAATCGTGCTCTGACTTCAAATAGGTCTTTGCCCGCTCTCGGTAATTGTCCGAGAGCGTGTATTTAGAAAGCAGCTCAGGGAGGGAAAGCTCGCTCCCCTCCGTGCCGCTTTGTTCGCGCAGCGCCTCGTAGGTTGCTTTGATTGCGGACAGATAGGGGGCATGCCCATTGACCACGATCCGCACATTGACTGCACTCAGTTTCTCAACATCGCTCAGAGCAGGATTTCCATAATTGATCAGCATGATCGGCACGGAAAGATGTGAGGTGAGTGCTTCCAAGTGTTGGAAATCCTGTACTCCGACAAGGCAAATCGCATCGGCCCCAGCTTTTTGATAGGCCGTGGTGCGTGCAATGGAATCTTCCAAAGTGGTAACGGCCACATTCGTACGCGCGATGATGCTGAGGGCATCATCTGAACGGGCAAACCTCGCAGCGTAAATCTTGCTTGCGGCTTCTTCCATTTCGATAAGTACGTGTGACTGCTCGTCGTATTTGGCCGGTAGGTGGGTATCTTCCAGCGTTAGGGCGGCAACACCGGCCTTCTGCAGCTCGGAGGCCGTTCGCATTACATTAAGCGCGTTACCAAACCCATGATCAGCGTCCCCAATGATTGGGATTTGGCTGGCCCGCCCGACTCCGGAAACCTGCTCGACATATTCATCAAGCGTGAGCAGAGAAATGTCCGGAGCTCCGAGCACTTGAAGCGAGGCGACGGAACTACCTTGGATTGCAACCTCAAAACCAAGGTTGGATGCCATACGAACCGAGATGGGATCGAATACGGAAGCAGCAAATTTACAAACTGCTCCATGAAGTAAATCACCAAACGCCTTGCGCAATTAATGATGAGATCGCTCAATCATTTTTGGCTCCATCAAATTCTTTCAAGTAATTCGTTGGGCTCGTTCCGAGTTGAACGAGACCTGGAAAGCACTACCGGTCATAACCGTTTCTGACGTGGAATGACCGGATCGCTTTGCGGATTATTTCTGCGCCAGCAATGCCTTCCTTGCTGCCTTTTCATGTTTCATGGCGGCAATTTCACGCTCACAGGCCTCGACATCGAACGAGTTGTCCCACTTGGCAATGGCAATGGTGCCGATGCCGTTACCAATCAGGTTGGTCACGGCCCGCGCTTCGTTCAGGAACCGGTCAATGCCCAAGAGCAAAACGAGCCCTACCAGAGGAATGGAGTGGATAGTTGTGAGCGTTGCAGCCAACGTCACAAACCCCGCACCTGCCACGCCAGCCGAGCCTTTGGACGTTAGCAGGAATACGCCCAGCAGAATCATCTGATCCACAAACGTCAGTGGCGTATTGGTCGCCTGGGCGATGAAGATGGCGGCCATGGTGAGATAGATGCAGGTGCCGTCCGCATTGAAGGTGTACCCCGTTGGCAACACCATGCCCACTACTGACTTTTTGCAGCCAAGCTTTTCAAGCTTCACCATCATTCGTGGCAGCACGGCTTCGGTTGAACAGGTGCCAAGCGTGATGAGAATTTCATCTTTGAAGTAACGAAGGAATTGCATGAGCGGCATGCCCGACCATCTGGCCACCGTACCCAGCACCACCACGATGAAAATCAAGGTTGTGATGTAGAGCGCGATCAGCAACTGACCGAGTGACAGCAAGGTGCCAATCCCGTACTTGCCGATAGTGAACGCCATACCGGCACCCGCACCAATCGGCGCCAAGCGCATGACCATTGCAACGATCTTGAACAGGCCTTGCAGGAACAGATCAATGGTGTTGATCAGCGGCTTGCTGGTTTCGCCCATCTGAACCAGGGCAACACCCATCAAAACCGAAAGCAGAATGACCTGCAGCATGACGCCATTGGAGAATGCGCCGAGGAACGTGTGGGGGATGATATTGAGGAAGAAATCAATGGTGCCGCCCTGTTCACTGGCAGCCTGGCTGTACTTGCTGATAGCACTTCCATCAAGCGCGCTGACGTTAATGTTCATACCGACGCCAGGCTTGACGATGTTGACCACGATAAGGCCGACAACCAGGGCGATGGTAGATAGAATCTCAAAGTAGATCAGCGCTTTTACGCCAATCCGCCCGACTTCTTTGATACTGCCCATCTTCGCGATACCTACAACGACCGTACCGAAAATAATGGGTGCCAACAGCATTTTGATCAGTTTGATGAAACCATCGGCAAAGGGTTGGAGCTTGGCTCCGATATCGGGTACGAAGTAACCGATAGCTGCACCGATCACGATGCCGATCAGCACTTGCACATACAGCTGGCTATACCAGCGGGATTTGGAGATTTCCACGGAAGCACCTCATTTTATTTTTGTGATGGGCATGTGGCTTGGCGTCAGTGGGTGACGCCTGAGTCTGCGGCCTCTTTCAAAGGGGCCGCAGATCGAGGTTGATCAGCCTTCGCCCAACTCACGCATTACTGCGTACAAGGCGGACTTGGCTTCGAAGCCAACACCTGGAATATCTGGCAGACCGACATAACCATTTTCCACCTTGATTCCGTCAGCGAAGCCGCCGAAAGGCTGGAACACGTCGGGGTAAGATTCATTGCCGCCCAGGTGCAGACCGGCTGCGATGTTCAGGGACATCTGGTGACCGCCGTGTGGAACTACGCGACGGGACGACCAACCCATTTCTTCCATCACTTTCAGGGTGCGCATGTACTCCACGAGCCCGTAGGACAGCGCACAGTCGAACTGCAGGAAGTCGCGATCCGGGCGCATGCCGCCGTGACGCAGTAGGTTACGGGCGTCTTGGTGGGAGAACAGGTTTTCACCGGTCGCCATGGGCAGTTCATAGTGATTGGCAAGCTCAGCCTGGAGTGCGTAATCGAGCGGGTCGCCGATCTCCTCATACCAGAAGAGGTTGTACTTCTTGATGGCTTCCGCGTAAGCAATACCGGTCTGAAGATCGAAACGACCGTTGGCATCGACCGCCAGTCGACGACCGTCCCCCACCACTTCGAGTACCGCTTCGATGCGACGGATATCTTCGTCCAGCGGTACTGCACCAATCTTCATCTTGACGACGTCGTAGCCACGATCCAGATAGCTCTGCATTTCTGCTTTGAGCTTGGTCTGGTCTTTGCCAGGGTAGTAGTAGCCACCTGCTGCATAGACCCAGACCTTGTCATCGGCCACGCCGTTACGGTAACGATCAGCCAGCAGGCGATAGAGAGGTTTGCCTTCAATCTTGGCGACGGCATCCCATACAGCCATGTCGATGGTGCCAACCGCGACCGAGCGCTCGCCGTGGCCGCCTGGCTTTTCGTTGGTCATCAGGGCTTTCCAGATGGCGAACGGATCCAGGTTGTTGTTTTCATGGTCGACGAGCGTGTCTGGATCCGCTTCGGTGATACGCGCCAGGAAACGATCACGCATCAGGGCGCCTTGGCCATAGCGACCATTGGAGTTGAAACCGTAGCCGATGACAGGTTTGCCATCGCGAATCACATCCGTGATGACAGCGACGACTGAGCAGGTCATTTTGGAAAAGTCGATATAGGCGTTGGCAATTGGGGAGGCAATAGAAACAGTTTTTTCACGGATGTCTACGATACGCATGACGGGTTCCTCTTGTTGTTTGTGGCCCCACGTTATGCTTTGCGATGTCACCCGCCCAATGCTATTAATGCCGCACCCTATGCACAGGAGGCATGGCCCCTTGGAACTCGTTTGGCTCGAAGATCTTTCAGCGCTTGCGGAGTACGGCAGTTTTGTCCGTGCCGCTGAGGCACGCCATGTTACTCAGCCAGCCTTCAGTCGAAGAGTACGTTCTCTGGAGAATTGGATGGGCGTCGAGTTATTTGTGCGCACACCACAAGGAGCAATCCTTACCGAGGCAGGAAGGCAAATTTTGCCCAGTGCTCAGGAAGCTGCCCGGCACTTGTACAGGATGCGTAGTGAGGCTCAAGAGGTAGCAGGAATAGCCGCCAAATCGCTGCAATTCGCGGCAACTCATTCCCTGTCGTTTACATTTTTTCCCAAGTGGCTTCGAAGCTCAGAAAACGGTGCTCCCATTGAGGCCGTGAAGCTACACTCTGACAGCATGGCGGTCTGTGAGCAGATGCTGATACATGGTCAGGTTCAGTTTCTGCTCTGCCACCGGCATCCCGACGTTCCGCCTTTACTGGCGCCTGATCAATTCATCAGCAAGAAGGTGGGGGAGGACGTCCTCGTACCGCTTGCGAGTGCTTCCACTAACTTCGGCACCTCGCCTGCAGCGTTGCCATACCTCGCCTACACCCATGAGTCTGGACTGGGGCGAATCGTCGCCCACAGACTGCGTGGCAAGGAAGACTACCTTCACCTCAAGCCACTCTTCAGCAGCCACCTTGCAGCGGTACTCATGTCCATGGCTCTGGAAAGCAAAGGAGTGGCGTGGTTGCCTAAGAGCCTTACCGAGCAAGAAATCCTAGATGGGCGCTTAGTCAGAGCGCTCGACGAAAGCTGGGATATACCTCTGGAAATTCATCTGACCCGCCCAAAAGCAATCCTCAGTCAGTCTGCCGAAGATTTCTGGGAGCGGGCGGGTAGTGACACGCAGCCTTCCACATGACGCGTTGCGCTGCTCCGGTTTGATTCAGAGACTCTCAGGATCCCCAAAAAACATCTGAATCCGCGAACGCAACCAGCGCTCGCCCGGATCGTTATCCTGGGACCCGCGCCAAGCCATGTGCAGCTCGAAGCTGCGCACCGGGAGCGGTGGGTCTTCGGCGCGTACGCCACCGGCGGCGGTCAGGGCGTCGGCGGTGTAGTCGGGCACGATGGCGATGATGTCAGTGCCCGCCAGCAGCGTGCTCAGGCCATTGAACTGCGGTACGGCCAAGACCACATGGCGCTTGCGGTCGAGCTTCTCCAGTTCTTCGTCGATAAAACCGCTCAAGTCACCAGCGAAGGACACCAGGGCGTGGGGGCGGGCGCAGAATTCGTCCAGGGTCAGCCGTCCTGGGGCCGTGTCGGCCCGCAGCACTTTGGGCATGCTGCGCCGCAAGACTTTGCGCTTGGCGTTGGCTGGCAGATCCTCGGTGTAGCTGACACCGATGGAGATTTCACCGGACGCCAGCAAGCCCGGCATCAGGATGTAGTTGACCCGGCGCACCACCAGGACAATGCCCGGGGCTTCGGCCCGCAGGCGCTTGAGCAGCATCGGCAGCAAGGCGAACTCGGCATCGTCCGACAGGCCGATGCGGAACACCGAGGTGCTGGTGGCTGGGTCGAATTCCGCCGCACGGCTGACCGCCGTGGAAATCGAGTCCAGGGCCGGGGAGAGCAGGGCGAAGATCTCGACCGCCCGGGCCGAAGGCTCCATGCTGCGGCCGGTGCGCACGAACAACGGGTCATCGAACAGGCTGCGCAGGCGCGACAGCGCGGCGCTGATGGCCGGTTGGCCTAGGAACAATTTCTCGGCCGCGCGAGTCACACTGCGTTCATGCATCAATGTTTCGAACACGATCAACAGGTTCAGATCGACACGCCGCAGGTCATTACGATTCATCTGGGGTCCTGGCAGATTCGGCAAGCTTGACGTGAGCGGCCATATGGGAACAATGGCCGGCATGAATCTTACGGGGAAAGGCTGGTACTCTGCACCGGCTAATTGCTTTTTCCTACAGAACGGATCCGATTTCTTGCTGCGGAATCAATGACAGGCATGTCGACTATTAATAGCCACTGATGGTCTTGGGTACAAAGCCCGGATAGAGTTCATGGCATTAGAGGTTACTTTGACGAGGTTTGCGATGTCCCGCACGATCCGTTTTCACAAGTTTGGCGGTGCCGAGGTGCTCAAATGCGAAGAGCATGCGGCGGCTCTTCCTGCCCCAGGAGAAGTGCAGGTCCGTGTCGAAGCGATCGGCATCAGTTGGTACGACACCCTGTGGCGCCAGAACCTGGCGTCGTCCCAGGCTCGCCTGCCTTCGGGCCTGGGCCATGAAATGGCCGGCGTGGTCACGGCGGTCGGCGACGGTGTCGATGATCTGGCCGTGGGCGACAAGGTCGCCAGCTTTCCTGCCGAGAGCCCGAACGATTACCCGGTGTACGGCGAGGTCATCGTGCTGCCGCGCACCGCGCTGACCCGTTATCCCGATGTACTCAGCCCGATCCAAGCCGCGGTGCACTACACACCACTACTGATCGCTTACTTTGCCTACATGGACCTGGCACGGGTCAAGCCCGGGCAATTTGCCCTGGTGACCGATGCCAGCCATTGCGCCGGCCCATCCTTCGTGCAACTGGGCAAGGCCCTGGGTGTGCGGGTGATCGCCGCCACCAAGACGGCTGACGAACGTGAGTATCTGCTGTCGCTGGGCGCTGAGAAAGTCATCGTCACCGAAGAGCAGGACTTGCTGATGCAAATCAACAAGCTCACCGACAACCGTGGTGTCGACGTGGTGTTCGACGGCCTTGGCGGGCCGCAAATGTCGCTGCTTGGTGATGTGTTGGCGCCGCGAGGCAGCCTGGTCTTGTATGGCCTGCAAGGCGGCAACCAGACACCGTTTCCGGCCTGTGCGGCGTTCCAGAAGAACATTCAGTTCTTTGTGCACTGCATTGGCAACTTCACCGGCAAGCCGGAACTGGGCATCGTCCAGGACCAGGTGGCTTTGCAGCGGGCGCTGCGTGATATCAATCAACTGACCGCCGACCGCGTGCTGCTGCCCCTCAAGACTCGAGTGTTTCCATTCGCCGAGTTTGTCGAGGCTCACCGCTACATGGGCGAATGCCCTTGCCGTGAACGCGTTGCCCTCCAGGTAGTCGATCCCGCTTGATCCTGTCTTGCGCAAGAGCCATCTTCCGGCTCTTGCGCTACCCTCGGCCTGAACCGGCCTCCTTTCTTTGCCATGACGCCACCCGCCTGACGATGATGCGCCCGTGCCTGCCTGACGAGCGCGGAAGTGGGCAGTCCCTGGTCGCTGCAAAACAGAACCCAATCTGTTTGCCCGCCGACATCTGAACTGGTTTTTGTCCCTGATCTGTATCTTCTAATCATTGTTTAAGTCCTGATAATTGAACGCTGATTTCCATCTCAAGGAAGAAATCGTGGCGCGGTATAACTTTTTCGAAGGTTTCGAGCCTTCACTGCCTGTTCAAGGCATTTCTAGCGTTACTTGGTATAAGGCTATCTGTCGACTTTGGGGAAAGCAGGGCGCGGCAGGAAGCAAACTAAAGTTCGGCTTGTTCTTTATTTCTCGTACTCATTGTCTGTGGGACGTTGTCGGAAATCTCCTAGGACATGCCGTTAATCTGTCAGGGACCAATGGTTTAGCGGCTTCCAGGGCGATTCTGAAATGGAGCGGGCCGGCCCCTAACGTGTGTATCAAATAATTACGACAAGCAAAGCTTGAGCGTATTGCTAATACTCTCTGCAGTACTAGAACACTTCACTTGATCTACACGTCGCACGCTCACGTTGGTGCGAGTGCGACGCCGATATTCGAATTTCCAGGTAAATGGCTATGAGTGCAATTCATGAGCAAGCAATGACTCACGTATATCAGCAGATATTGCAACGACTGTTGGGTTTTTATTCCCGTGCAGAACGTACCGCGTTGCAGCTTTTGATCCAGCGTTTAATTGTCGCCGCCGGAGGCATTGAGCGGATTGGCGATTATCGTGTGCTGACGGTCCAGAACGGCAGTCGGGACAGTTTCTACGTGTTGACGGCCTTGCGAGCCGCGCAACTGAGCATCGCGGGCAGGCATCCGGTGACCTTTGACTTGCGCGTCGCCACGCCGCGCTTGAGTGAGACTTCCCAGTCGACCCTGGAAAACATCCACCGCTGCTACAGCGCACTATTTGTCTACGACGATCCCCGGGTCGAGCTGCTGATGGCGGATAACCGCGAAGTGATGCCGTTCAAGCACAATCAGCCACTGTCGACAGCCGGGCATGAAGCCAGCCGCACCGACATGCTGATGCTGGGGCATCTGCGCTCGGCCGACAGCCCCCTGGAGGTGGGCGACGACGGCTACCTGACGATGGCGGAGTTCTATCAGCACATGGCGCGCTGGGAGTCGGGGGTGGATTCACTGGTCAGCAGCGATACGCCGCGCCAACAAAAACAATTCATGTCGGGCCTTCGCCGGGCGACCCGCAAGATCGGCCTGGCCACCGACAACAGCGGCGGCTTCGACAGCCTCTTTGCGCAACTCGATACCCTGGGCGGCGATCTCTACCAGCAATTCTATGGCCAGGATCGCCTCGATGCGTGGAAGCCCGAAGGTCATTTCGAAGCTTGCCGGCGGGTGGGTCATATCGGTATCGACGACCTGATAGTCGCTCGCTCGGAAGAAACCAACTGGCCGCTGTTCAACGAGTTCCTGCGGGTACAGACCGATAGCCTTGTCACCTCGGCGCCCGAAAACGAGTACGTCAGTCCACTCCTGTCGGCACATTTGCATGGCCTGCAGGCCTGTTACCTGCAAGGGCGCAGCTACGAAACGGGCTACGGTGATTATGTGCAGCGGGCGATCATGATCATGCATCGCAAGCAACTGCCAGAACATGCCTGCCTGCACACTCGGGAGCTGTTTGGCACGCCTTCGAGCATCCCCGAGCGCCGTGCTCGGGCCGCCATCGAAGCGCAAAAAAACCTGGGCCTCAACGAAACGCAACTGGTGTGCATGCTCTTCGCCCCCTTCGTGGAGCAAGGGGCAGGGCTGGAGCATTTCCTGCGTTGCTGCCACCCCGGCATGCTGGTGGCGCTGCCAGACCTGCACAAGGCCATGCAGGGCGCGACCATTGCCGACCAGGTGACGCAGTGGATGATCGACGTCAGCGGCTTGCCCATCGATCTGCTCGGCAAGCTGTACCGGGCCAGAATTGCGCCACCGGAGCAGGACGTCGCCTCGGCGACCGACTCACAGGCCGTTGATACAGCAGAAGTCGGGCAGGGCACCGATGGGCTGTGCGAACGCTCGGCCAGGCACTGAGGAGCGAGGTTTGACGGATTCATCCACCCCCTGTCCGGCTTTTGTTCCGGGTGTTCCGGCAAGGTCGGTTACTGCCGGTTCATTGGGGCTGATCCTGTGAAAGGCTGCCGGGAAACAGACTTCGCCTACCAGGCGGTTTATCGATACCTGACGACCCTGATCAACGAATTGGGTGCCGATTCGCGGGTACGCCTGCCGTCGCTGCGACAATTGGCCGAGCGCCTGGACGTGTCGATTTCCACCATCCAGTACGCCTATTCGTTGCTGGAGAAGGAAGGGCGGGTCTATTCGATCGCCAAGTCCGGCTATTACGCGCTGCCGGTGCCTTGTACCGCCACTCTGGACGGTGGTGACGATTTGCTCGAGACCTTGTATGTCAATGCGCGGCGACCGGGCATGTTGGTGCTCAGCGCGGATGAGCCGGCGTCGATGCAGCCACTCGATAGCCCATTGTTGCTGCTTGAGCGCGAACTGCTGCGTCAGTATCCGCGCTCCTGCCAGGCACTTTCGCAACCTTGGGGCGAGTTGGAGCTGCGTGCAGCACTGGCCGCCCGCTACACCTCTTCCGCGGCCCGCTGCTGGAGTGCCGATGACGTCTATATCGGCGCTGATCTGCGCGGTGTCCTGGAAATCCTCATTGCGGTACTGGCACTCAAGGGCGCTACGGTATTGATTGAGTCGCCCTGTGACTGGACCGTCCTGCGCTTGCTGCAGGCCGCCGAAATCCGGGTTATCGAACTGCCGTTACGGACGGGTGGGGAGTTCGATACCGATCAGTTGGCGCAACTGCTGGCCAGCGAAACGGTGCGCCTGGTGGTGTTGTCTTCGGTCTTGAGCATGCCGAGGGGGACGCTCACGCTTGACCACAACCGCCGTGCGGTGGCCCGTCTGCTGGGGCTGCACGGCACCTGGGTATTGGAGAACGACAGCTACACCGAGCTGGCATTCGAAACAGGTGTCACGCCTTTTCGGGATCTGCTCGATCCTGACCGGTTGATCGTCTATTCCACGTTCGAGAAAACCATTGGGCCAGAGGCGCCTTATGGCTATGTGTTATCGCGTCAGTTGACCCTGCAATTGCAGCGACATTTCTTGTTGCGCGCCTTTCGACTGTCGCCGATCCGCCAGAAAGCCATCGCCCGCTTGTTCAGCAACGGTCGGATCGATCAGCACTTGCTGATTTTGCGGCGCTTGCTGCGTGAAAGCGCCGTGTCGGCGACACACTTGCTCCGCGAGCGGCTGGGAGACAGCCTGCACTGGGTCACGCCTGAAGGTGGCGCGACGATCTGGATGTGCTCGGCGCGTCCGGTCGATCTGCGGCGGGTCTTCCAGCGCCTGCTGGCTCAGCGAATCGTCATCGCGCCGGGGGAACTGTTCAGCATCCATGGGTTGTATTCGCAGCATATGCGCTTGAGCCACGCCTTGAATGGTTCGGCTGACCTGGACGCTGCGCTCTGCGCGCTGGCCGATGCCTTGAGGCTCGAGCCATCCTGATGGAGTAGATGGATCGAACCCATCGCGCCATGGTCGAACTGTCAGTAAACTGCATCCCATTTCCTGAGCCACTCCACCCAGAGGTTTTGCATGACAGTCAGTCCATTTGCGGGCAAGCCGGCACCGGCGCAATTGTTGATCGATATCCCGCGACTGGTAACGGCCTATTACACCGGCCGACCCGATGCCTCGGTTGCGACCCAGCGTGTAGCGTTCGGCACCTCCGGTCATCGTGGCAGTTCCTTCGATCTGGGGTTCAACGAATGGCACGTGCTGGCAATCAGCCAGGCGATCTGCCTGTACCGTGAAGCCCAAGGTATCAACGGGCCGCTGTTTATCGGCATCGACACCCATGCGCTGTCGACCCCGGCGGGCACCAGCGCCCTGGAAGTGTTCGCCGCCAACGGTGTGACCGTGATGATCGCCGAGGGCGACGAGTACACCCCGACGCCGGCGGTTTCCCACGCCATTCTTTGCTACAACCGAGGCCGTACCACGGGCCTGGCGGACGGTATCGTCATCACACCGTCCCACAATCCACCGCAAAGCGGCGGTTACAAATACAACCCCACCAACGGCGGTCCGGCCGATACCCACATCACCAAGTGGATCGAAGCCAAGGCCAATGAACTGCTGGCCAACCAACTGGCTGGCGTCAAGCGCATCAGCTATGAGCAAGCGCTGAAGGCCGATACCACCCACCGTCACGATTACCTCAACACCTATGTGGCGGACCTGATCAATGTCATCGATTTCGATGCCATTCGCGCTGCTGGGCTGCACCTGGGCGTCGATCCGCTGGGCGGTGCCGGGGTGCGCTACTGGCCGGCCATTGCCGAGCATTACCGGTTGGACCTGGAAGTGGTCAACACCGAGGTGGACTCGACCTTCCGCTTCATGACTGTCGATTGGGACGGACAGATCCGCATGGACCCATCCTCCAGCCACGCCATGCAAGGGCTGATTGGCCTGAAGGAGCGCTTCGACGTAGCCTTCGCCTGCGACCCGGACCATGACCGCCATGGCATCGTGACGCCTTCCGGCGGCCTGTTGGCGCCGAACAACTACCTGGCGGTGTCCATCGATTACCTGTTCCAGAACCGCCCGCAATGGCGCGCCGATGCTGCCGTGGGCAAGACCGTGGTCAGCAGCGGCCTGATCGATCGTGTGGCCAAGCGTCTGGGCCGCCGCCTCTACGAAGTGCCGGTAGGCTTCAAGTGGTTTGCCGACGGCTTGTTTGACGGTTCCCTGGGCTTTGGTGGGGAAGAAAGCGCCGGCGCTTCGTTCCTGCGCAAGGACGGTGGCGTATGGAGCACCGACAAGGACGGCCTGATCCCGGCGCTGCTGGCAGCTGAAATGACTGCTCGCACCGGGCGCGACCCAAGCCAGGCCTACCGCGCCCTGACCGATGAGTTGGGTGAACCGTTCTCGGTGCGCGTGGATGCCAAGGCCAGCCCGCAGCAGAAAGCGTTGCTGAGCAAGCTGTCGCCGGACCAGGTGGCGTCCACCGAACTGGCCGGGGAGACGATCCAGAGCATCCTCAGTCACGCGCCAGGTAATGACCAGGCTATTGGCGGGTTGAAGGTGATGACCGAAAACGGCTGGTTCGCGGCGCGTCCGTCGGGTACTGAAGACATCTACAAGATCTACGCCGAAAGCTTCATTGGCGACGCCCACCTCAAGCAGTTGGTGGTAGAGGCACAGACGCTGGTGGATGCAGCGATCACTGGTAAGTGATGCTCGCCCGTGACGAGGAAGCTCGCTTCCTTGTCACGGGTCTGTCGCAGTATCAACTCGAAGAAATGCATTTAACTTGCTGATTTATATTGGATTGTGTCGGTTAAAACCTTCGTTGCGAGCAAGCTTGCTCGCGACAGCGGTCAGCCAGGCACCCGATGATGCCCTTGTGCTATAGCACTTTCACTTCATCGCCTAAATCCATGACTTTAAAGCTTTTGGGTGGAACCTGACGGCAAATCCAGACACCATAGCCGTCATGGTTTAGAACACCGGAGCCTCCCAGCGTGTCGCAACACACTCCCGATCTTCCCCCTGACCTGTTGCCGTTGGCCCAGATGCCGCTGTTCAAGCGCCTGGCCGCCCGATTTTTTGGCCATGGCCTGACGCGCTTGCGAGCCCAGCACAGGGCATCCTGGCTACACGGCCAGGCCGATGGCTTTCGCAGCGGCCACACGGCCGGTTTTGACTACGGTTATCAAGAAGGCAGGACCGAAGGGCTGGAAGAGGGTCGCCAGGTCCTGTTGATCCGTGATTCGCGCAGTACCGAACACCCGGCGCCGAAGGTCGATGACCTGCTGTTCGACGACTGGCGCCTGCCGTTGTCCGCCGAACTGAAGAAACGTATCAAGGCAGACGTCGCCCGGTTGCTGCCGGCACAAGCGCAGCCCAGCGCGGCACAATGGAAGATGATTTTCAGCGATACGCCGGCGACCTCGGTAGTGGCCGGAGCGGGAGCGGGTAAATCCACGACCCTGGTGCTGCGCATCGTCCTGCTGGCTCATTACCTGGGTTACGAACTGGACTCGATGACGGTAGTGACCTTTACCCGAGAGTCGCGCAAGGACTTCATCCAGAAGCTGATTGATATGTTTGCCCTGTGGGGGCGAACGATCAGCCTCAAGGAAGCCCGGGACCTGGTGCGCACCTTCCACTCGCGCATCTTGCCCATGGTGCGTAGCCTGCCTGGCTTTGAGCGCCTCCAGGCCTTCGAGACCCTGAGCCATCGTGCCGGACCGGGCGATGACGACGCCCAGGACAACCCCTTCGATCTGCGCATCAACGATGCCCAGCGCCAGCAGCTTAACGCCTGCTATCACCGCCTCTACCAGCGAGATGAGCGTTTCCGTGAGCTGATCAAGCCGTTGTCCCGACATGCATTGCAGCTCAAGGAGTTGGAGCGCGATCACCCGGATGTGCAAAAGCGGGTAGCCGTGACCGAGTTGGCCGCCCAGCGCGATGAGGAGTTGTGCGACGCCATCGAAGACCTGTGGTTTCGTGCCGGGGCCTGGCCGATCAAAGGCATCGAGCCAAAGCGCCAAAGGTTTGAGATCAACGGTTCGACCTTCCATTGCCACGGCTACATTCCATCCCTGGATGCCTGGGTCGTCCTGGGGTTCGACCCGCGGGAAGACGCCCGGCTAAGTCGTCCGGGCGCCAAGTTGAGTCTGCGCGCGGAATGGGCGGTAAAGCGCACACTGTTTCAAGCTTTCTGTCGTAAGCCACTGATATGGCTAGAAAGTTATGAGTCGGCCAAGCGCCTGCTCGCGTCCCTGGCTGGTGACGCCAGTGCCGGTCCCGGGTTCGATTACAAGGTCAAGGGTGAACTCGGTTCAGCGCCATTGCTGGATTGTTTTGTCGCCGCCGCCGGTTTTATCGAGAACCTTGGCTTGGATGTTCCGCAGGCGGTGGGCCGGATGTGCTTTGCCCAGGATGACCCGGATCGCTATTTCTTCGAGGCCTTGAGCCGCTATTGGCGAGCGTTCGAAGATCATTTGCTCGATCAGTCGCCTCCTGTCATGACTTACAACCGGATGTTCGCGCTATTTAGCGAGCACTCGCCGGAAAACTTCAAATTGCTCAGCGATTCACTGCTGCGCCCCTTGTCACACTTGATGATCGATGAATTCCAGGACGTTTCGCCGCAGATCGTCTCCTGGCTTCGTGCAAGTCTTCGCGAGATACGCAGCCGTGGCCCTGCCATGCATGTCGGACGTGGCGCCCAGCGCTCCTCCTTATTGTGTGTGGGGGACGATTGGCAATCGATCTATGGCTGGCGCGGCAGTTCCCCAAGCTATTTCATGGGGTTCGACAAGCAATTCCCGTCGCCGACAAGCACCCGGGTGATGCTCACTGACAACTACCGCAGCCACCAGCACATCATTGACGCTGCCGAGCACGTCGTGCGTGCGGCAACAGCGATTCCGGGTAAAAAGGCCAAGGCCAGTGGCAAACCCCGTTCGCTGAACCCGGTCAACGTGCTGGATCGGGACGACGAGGGCTTGGCGCAGCGGCTGGAGGAACACTACCGCAAGGGCGACTCGATCTTGATGCTGTATCGAAAAAGCAGCGATAAGCTACTGATACAACAACATATAAGCTCAACAGTTAATGTAGATTCTAGCTTGCCATACGAAGCCCGGCGCCTCAGGCAGATGACCTATCACAGCGCCAAGGGCTTGCAGGCCGATGCGGTGTTCTTGCTGGGCGACTGCCAACATTTGACCAGCTCGCCCTACAAGAATCAGGTCTACCGAATGGCTGGGCTCGGCCAGAACGGGGATGCCGAGCCGTACGACACGGCACAAAAAGACGAAATCCTGCGCCTGGCCTACGTGGGTATTACTCGCGCGGTGCAACATTGCTATTGGTACGTTGACGGCCCAGATGGGCAAGCGGCCAATGCGCCCAAGGCCTCGGATCGGATCGGGACGGGCAAGCCGTTCTTCGCTGACCATCGCCGCACTCGCAACGGCTAAAACCAACGCCGACAAAAAAGCCCACATCGATGTGGGCTTCTTTTTGTCAGGAGGCAAATCGTCGTAAGCCCACCGGTGGTACGAAGGCTTCCAGCTCGGCCTCCACCGCTTCGATTATTCGTTCCACATCCGGAGCGTTCATCACGGTCGCGCAGGGGATACCCGCAATGGCGATCATGGTTTCGCCGCTGGCACGGTCAAACAACCTGGCGACCATACTGCCGGGCGCGTCCATGCTGGCTTCAAATCCCATGGGATGGAAGTGCCAGCGCATTAACTGGCAGGCATTGGGGAACGTAACCTTGCTGAAAGATCCTTTATTCATGTGTTGCCCGCCTTCTTCAATCGAGCGCTTCCTTTTGCTCATGTCAGGAAGGAAGAGCCGTCATGGCTCTACCAGTGAGAACTAAAAGTAGCACCTGAAAATGAAAGGCATGTGGCTTTTTTCAGTCCGTTTTGCGATTGGTTCACTTTTTTTGATCTGCATCACGACTTAAACACTATTGCTCAAAGTGCCATCATCCTTTGCAGGCGGTGTCCTGGGGGTCAATCGAAGGCTCTGGCTCACGGTATTTCAAGGCGATGCCCGCTGCGAAAATCATCAGCGCCAAGGCGCTGGCGAAGGTAATTCGCAAGCCGTTTGCAACCGCTTCAGGGGTGGCGGAAATGATGCCATTCGTCGGCAAAGCCGTCGCAAATATCGCGCCGAGCACCGAGGCACCGGTAAAGAAACCCAGGTTTCGTGACAAGTTGAGCATCCCGGCAATCACACCACGCCGTTGGGCGGGTACATCCGTCATGACCGCCGCGTTGTTGGCAGTCTGGAACAACGCATAGCCGAGGGTTGTCACCACGATAGCGGCGACATAGCCGCCTACGCCAAGGATCGGCGACATCAGCGACAGCATCAGACAGCCGAAGACCATGGTCGCCAGACCGACGAGGCGCATGGGGCGCACGCCGAAGCGGTCTGCCAGGCGCCCGGCAGGCATTCCAGCGAGCGCGGCAACGGACGGCCCGGCGGCCAGCACCAGCCCGACCAGTGCCGCGGGTAGCCCGAGGGCGATGGACAGGTAAAAAGGCCCGACCAGCAAAGTCGCCATCATGACCGCCGCGACCAGCGCACTGGTGGCCAGCCCCGAGACCAGCAGGCGATCGCGAAACAGGGGCAAGGGAATCAATGGCGAAGCCACCCGACCCTGGGCCAGGATGAACAGCCCGGCCCCAAGGATCGCAGCCAGCAGCAGCACAATATTCGACCAACCGAAGTCCCCACGTCCTGAGGTCATGGCCAGGGCATAAGCAGCCAGTGTCGCGGCCAGCAACAGGGTACCCGTCACATCGAAGCGGATCTTCCCCGCTTTCGCCGCGGGCCGGGCGGGCAATGAACGCCATGCCAAGCAAAACGTCAGCAGCCCGAGGGGAAGGTTGACCAGGAACAAGGCCTGCCAGCCGAACCGGGCGATCAACGCACCACCGACAGAGGGCCCCAGCGCCGTGCCAACCGCCGACAACGTGGCCAGCAGCCCCATGGCGCTGCCGGTCTTATCCTTGTCGACGGTCTCGCCAACCAGGGCCATGGTCAGCGTCATCATGACGGCCGCCCCCAACCCTTGCAGTGCTCGGCCGGCAATCAGCCACCCCAGGGACGGCGCCAGGCCACACCAGGCCGATGCGAGCGTGAACAGGAGAATCCCGGCCAGCAGCAGCGCTCGACGTCCGACCACATCTCCCAGGCGCCCGACGCTGACAATCAACGTAGTGATCGCCAGCAAGTAAGCCAGCACGACCCATTGGACTTGCTGAAAAGAGGCGTCGAAGGCTTGGGTGAGGGCGGGCAGGCCGACGGTGGCGACACTGGCGCCCAGAGACGCCAGTAGCGTCGAAAGCGCCAGGCTGGCTAACGCCCAGCGCGCTGAAACGACCCGTTGTGCCCCGGTTGCTGGCGACAGGCGGTGTGGTGCATTGATTGGCTTGTTCATGTGTTCTTCTCTGCGGCTGGCGAAACGGAGCTATCAGAACGTTACGCCTGGGCATAACATGGCGGAAGACGCACCATTTGCATGTTATAGCTGCATACAACGCCATCTCTCCATGCCAGGGCCCGGCAAATGTCTACTCCCGACCTCAATCTGCTTGTCACCCTTGATGTACTGCTATCTGAAGGCAGTGTGGCCAAGGCCGCTCGACGATTGCGACTGAGCCCATCGGCCATGAGCCGGGCGTTGGCACGGTTGCGCGAAACCACTGGCGATCCGCTGTTGGTAAGGGCTGGGCGCGGCCTGGTTCCGACGCCCCGGGCCCTGGCGTTGCGCGAGCAGGTCAGCCAATTGGTCCAGGATGCCCAAGCGGTGCTGCGCCCAGCGCTGGCCCCGGATCTGCGGCGATTGAGCCGGACCTTTACGCTGCGCACCCGCGAAGGGTTCGTGGAGAATTTCGCGGTGGACCTGATGGCCCACATCAACGCACAGGCACCCGCTGTACGCTTGCGTTTTGTGGACAAGGCAGACAGGGATAGCACGGCCCTGCGCGAGGGCACCGTGGACCTGGAAACCGCAGTGGTAGACACGGGCACCAGCCCGGAGTTGCGCACCCAGGCCTTGTTTGGCGACCGCGTGATCGGTGTAGTGCGCTCGGGGCACCCGCTGAGCCAGGGAGCGGTGAGCACCGCCGAGTACCTGGCGGGCGGGCACATTGGCATTTCCCTGCGCGGCCTGGATCATGGCCCCGTCGACGAGGCCTTGGGGCCCTTGAATCTAGCGCGGGACATCGTGACCACTGTCCCGGGTTTTTCCACGGCCCTGGGGCTTGCCCGCTCCAGCGACCTGATCGCCAGCGTTCCGGAACGCTACACCGCCAGTCTGCGCGAGGGCATGCACAGTTTTGCGCTGCCGTTTGCGGTGCCCGGATTCACCATCTCCATGCTTTGGCATCCGCGGATGGATGCCGATCCGGCGCATCGTTGGTTCAGAGGCTGTCTGCGGGAAGTATGCGGACGCAAAATCGCGGCGGTTTAGTAGGTATTAATTAATAGCACTTCACTGGCACTTAGTTGATAGAACTGCGACGCCGTCGGTAATTCGGCATTTATCGATATTTAATATTTAAATAGACTTTTGTCCGACAATCTTAAAGTTCTTCCCCGCACGCCGGCACTAGCGCAGGCGCAATCCCGTTGTTTGCGGGAGTTGCAGGTGAATTCGACTAATTGAATAAAAAAATGGCTGGACGTTTGATTTCGAATTGTGTCAGCTTTCTTACGTCCTCATTGGGCGAGTGATAGGACGATCTCGCCAGAGATTGTCTGTCTGACAAAAACTGTTCCATTGCAAACAAGGAAGTGTGTTTATGTCGAAAGTCAAAACCAACGCTATTGAGTCTTCCGAGCAATTGTTCCTGGCGCCGCAATCCTTAGCGGCTGCCAGTAGCGCATTCAACCAGATCAATAGTTTCAGCCATCAATACGACCGGGGCGGTAATCTGACCGTCAACGGTAAACCGTCGTACTCTGTCGACGAGGCGGCTACCCAGTTGCTACGCGACGGCGCGGCGTATCAGGACCGGGACGGCAGCGGCAAGATCGAGCTGACCTATACCTTCCTGACCTCCGCCTCTTCGAGCACCATGAACAAGCACGGGATCAGCGGTTTCAGCCAGTTCAGTGCCCAGCAGAAGGGCCAGGCAGCCCTCGCCATGCAATCCTGGGCAGACGTGGCCAACGTCACCTTCACCGAGAAGGCCAGTGGTGGCGACGGCCACATGACCTTCGGCAACTACAGCGGCGGCCAGGATGGCGCTGCGGCGTTTGCTTATCTGCCGGGGACCGGTGCCGGCTACGACGGGACGTCCTGGTACCTGATCAACAGCAGTTACACCCAGAACAAGAACCCGGACCTGAATAACTACGGTCGCCAGACCCTGACCCACGAAATCGGCCACACCCTGGGCCTGGCACACCCCGGCGACTACAACGCCGGTGAAGGCAGCCCGACCTACGATGACGCCACTTATGGCCAGGACACCCGTGGCTACAGCGTCATGAGTTACTGGAGTGAAAGCAATACCGATCAGAACTTCAGCAAGGGCGGCGTCGAGGCCTATGCGTCGGGTCCGCTGATGGATGACATCGCAGCTATCCAGAAACTCTACGGCGCCAACACCAGCACCCGCACTGGCGACACGACCTATGGCTTCAACTCCAACACCGGTCGCGACTTCCTCAGTGCATCCTCGTCCTCGGACAAAGTGGTGTTTTCGGTGTGGGACGCCGGCGGTCGCGACACCCTGGATTTTTCCGGTTTCACCCAAAACCAGAAAATCAACCTCAATGACGCCTCGTTCTCCGACGTTGGCGGTATGGTCGGTAACGTTTCCATTGCCAAGGGCGCGGTCATCGAGAACGCCACGGGCGGCTCGGGCAGCGACCTGCTGATCGGCAACTCGGTGGCCAACGAACTCAAGGGTGGGGCCGGCAACGATATCCTCTGGGGCGCCGGTGGTGCGGACAAACTGTGGGGCGGTTCGGGCTCGGACACTTTCGTGTTCGCCGCCAGTACCGATTCGCGACCCGGTACTGTCGATCAAATCCTCGACTTCGTCAGCGGCCTGGACAAGATCGACCTGACCGGCATCACCAAGGGCGCCGGCCTGCACTTCGTGAACGCGTTCACCGGTGCGGCAGGCGATGCGGTGCTGTCGACCTCGGGTGGCAACAGCCTGCTATCGGTGGACTTCTCCGGCCACGGCGTGGCTGACTTCCTGGTCAGCACCGTTGGCCAGGCAGCGGTTTCGGATATCGTGGCCTGATGATCTGCTCCCGCGGGGGTAACTGCCCCTGCGGGACTCCCCGGCCAGGATGAAAGCAATGCGCAAAGAATTTACACCCTGTAGCCCCCAGGCAACCGCCTGGTTATTCGCTACGTTGATGATGTTTTGTGGAGAAACCGCCATGGCGCGCAGCCTGTTGTTAGCAGAACCCTCACAGTTGGCCGGTCAGTGGCTGGCCGTTTTGTCGGGGCCGCAGGAAAGTGCGCAAACCCAGGCGTTGCAGGACAAACCGTCCAATACCTGCCTCATCGAGCTCAGGGCAGACCAGACCCTGGGCGGGCAAACCGATTGCCTGGGCCACTGGTTGGGGGATGAGCCGGTGCATTGGTTTACCGAGCCCGACGGTCTTTCCCTGATCGGCAAGCAGAACACCAGAGTTCATCTGGGCCTGCGCCAGGAACAGCACTACCAAGTTACTTTGAAGTCAGGCCTGTTACTTATCCTTGAACGAAACAAGGCCCAGGCCCCACGTTAACGAACTCGTACAATCATAAACCCCATGCCTGTTTAACAGGCGTGGCCCGATTTAATTATTAAAGATGGGTAGTTGAGTCTGCCGGGTATCTGGCGAAGCCTATAGCAAGGACGATGCATGAATAGGGCAAGGAACGCGGCAGCAGTGCCACTCTTTAAGGCGCTGGGCGATTATAAAAACATTCTGATCAGCGTCGGTTGTTTTACTGCGCTGATTAACGTCCTGATGCTGGCACCTTCGATTTATATGCTGCAGGTATATGACCGAGGGCTTTCCTCTCAGAACGAAACCACCCTGGCAATGTTGTCGTTGATGGTGGTGGGGTTCTTTGTATTTATCGGGCTGCTGGAAATGCTGCGCAGCTTCATTGTCATCCGCATCGGCAGCCAGTTGGAAAGACGCTTCAACCTCCAGGTGTATAAAGCCGCGTTCGAGCGCAATCTGCTCCAGGGCGAGGGCAACGCCGGACAATCCCTGGGCGACCTGACTCATGTCCGCCAGTTCGTCACGGGGCCTGCCTTGTTCGCATTCTTCGACGCACCCTGGTTCCCCATCTACCTGCTGGTGATCTATCTGTTCAACGTCTGGCTCGGTGTGTTTGCCACCGTCGGCACGTTGTTGTTGATTGGCCTGGCCTGCCTGAATGAACTCATGACCAAAAAGCCCTTGGGGCAGGCCAGCGTGTACTCGCAACAGTCCAGCCAGTTGGCCACCAGCCATTTGCACAATGCCGAAACCATTCAGGCCATGGGCATGCTTGGCGCGCTGCGCAGCCGTTGGTTTGCCGTGCACTCGCGGTTCCTTGGCCTGCAGAACCAGGCCAGCGATACCGGCGCGGTGATCAGTTCCTTGAGCAAGACCCTGCGCCTGTGCCTGCAATCCCTGGTACTGGGTTTGGGCGCGCTGTTGGTGATCAAGGGCGAGATGACCGCCGGGATGATGATTGCCGGCTCGATTCTGATGGGCCGGGTGCTGAGCCCCATCGACCAGTTGATTGCCGTATGGAAGCAGTGGAGCGGCGCCAAGCTAGCCTATCGCCGCCTCGAGGCGCTGTTGCAGGCTTACCCGGCACAGGATGATGCCATGGCATTGCCGGCGCCCAAGGGCCAGGTGAGTTTCGAACAGGTGAGCGCCGGCCCGCCGGGGCAACGCAACGCGACGTTGCAACAAGTCAGCTTTAGCCTGGCGGCCGGGGAAGTGCTCGGGGTGCTGGGGGCGTCGGGCTCCGGTAAATCCACCCTGGCCCGTGTGCTGGTGGGTGTATGGCCAACCCTGGGCGGCACGGTGCGGCTCGATGGGGCCGATATCCACCGCTGGAATCGTGACCTGCTTGGCCCGCACGTCGGCTATCTGCCCCAGGACATCGAGCTGTTCAGCGGCAGCATTGCCGAGAATATCGCCCGCTTTCGCGAAGCCGACCCGCAAAAGGTTGTCGACGCTGCGCATCAGGCCGGTGTCCATGAACTGATCCTGCGCATGCCCCAGGGCTACGACACGGTGCTGGGAGAGGACGGCGGTGGTTTGTCGGGCGGGCAGAAGCAAAGGGTGGCCTTGGCCCGAGCGATGTACGACCGGCCGAGCCTGGTGGTACTCGACGAGCCCAACTCCAACCTCGATACGGTCGGTGAGGCGGCATTGGCCAGCGCCATCGCGCAGATGAAGGCGCAAGGCACCAGCGTCGTGCTGGTGACCCATCGATCCTCGGCGCTGGCCCAGGCCGACAAGTTGCTGGTGCTCAACGAAGGCCGGCTGCAGGCCTTCGGGCCGAGCCAGGAAGTACTGCGGGCGCTGTCCGGCCAATCGGAGACGCCACAACGGGACCGGCCCCACGCAACCCCTAACGGGCTGAGCATGAGTCGCCAGTATCAGGCCACCAACAAGCCCAGCGGCGCATGAGCAAGGATCGCGACATGAACCTCGAACAACCTCAAATCCTCGAACGTCCCGAACATGGCGCGCGGTTCTTCACCCGCCTGGGCTGGGCACTGGTGATTCTTGGTGCGGGCAGCTTTTTCACTTGGGCCAGCCTGGCGCCGTTGGACCAGGGTATCCCGGTGCAGGGCACCGTGGTGGTGTCCGGCAAGCGCAAAGCCGTACAGTCGATGAGCAGCGGCGTGGTCAGCAGGATCCTGGTGCGCGAAGGCGAGTCGGTGAAGCAGGGCCAGGCGCTGTTTCGTCTCGACCAGACCCAGGCCGCCGCCGATGTGCAATCGTTGCAAGCCCAGTATCGGATGGCCTGGGCCAGCCTGGCGCGCTGGCAGAGCGAGCGGGACAACCTCGGGCAAGTGAGTTTCCCGACGCAACTGAGCCAAGACTCGGACCCGCGCCTGGCATTGGTGCTCGAAGGCCAGCGGCAACTGTTCAGCAGTCGCCGCGAAGCGTTTGCCCGGGAACAGTCCGCGTTGCGTGCCAACATCGAAGGCGCCACGGCGCAACTGGCGGGCATGCGCCGGGCCCGCAGTGACCTCACGGCCCAGGCCGACTCCCTGCGCCTGCAACTGGGTAACCTGCAACCCTTGGCGGATAATGGTTACATCCCGCGCAACCGCTTGCTGGACTATCAACGCCAATTGTCACAAGTGCAGCAGGAACTGGCGCAGAACAGCGGCGAAAGCGGGCGGGTGGAGCAGGGGATCGTCGAGTCCCGGCTGAAGCTGCAGCAACACAACGAGGAATACCAGAAAGAAGTGCGCAGCCAGTTGGCAGAGGCCCAGCTCAAGAGCGAAACCCTGCAACAGCAACTGAAATCCGCCGGGTTCGAGCTGCAACACAGCGAGATCCTCGCCACCGCCGACGGCATCGCCGTCAATCTCGGCGTACACACCGAAGGCGCCGTGGTGCGCCAGGGTGACACTTTGCTGGAAATCGTGCCCCAGGGCACGCGGCTGGAAGTGGAGGGGCACTTGCCGGTGCACCTGATCGACAAGGTCGGCGCCCATTTGCCGGTGGACATTCTCTTCACCGCCTTCAACCAGAACCGCACGCCACGGGTGTCGGGGGAGGTCAGCCTGGTGTCTGCCGACCAGATGCTCGATGAGAAAACCGGCGCGCCGTATTACGTGCTGCGCAGCAGCGTCAGCGACGTGGCGATGGAAAAGCTCAACGGACTGGTGATCAAGCCGGGCATGCCGGCGGAAATGTTCGTGCGCACCGGCGAGCGCTCGCTCCTCAACTACTTGTTCAAACCACTGCTCGACCGAGCCGGCTCTGCGTTGACCGAAGAATAAGGATGTCTGTGGGTATGAAGCGCTTTTACTGGCTCGCCGCGTTGACGGCGGCTGTCTGCAATAACGTCTGGGCCATGGGCCCGTTCGACGTCTACGAACAGGCTTTGCGCAATGACCCGGTGTATCTGGGGGCGATCAAGGAGCGCGACGCGGGCCTGGAAAACCGCGCCATTGGCCGCGCCGGGCTGTTGCCACAGCTGGGCTACAGCTACAACAAGGGTCGCAACAAGTCCAAGGTCACCTATCTCAACGAGCGCGGCGCCAGCCAGCATGATGACCGTAACTACAGCAGCTACGGTTCCAGCCTGACCCTGCAACAACCGTTGCTGGACTACGAAGCGTATGCGGCCTATCGCAAAGGTGTGGCCCAGGCGTTGTTCGCTGACGAAAGCTTTCGCGGCAAGAGCCAGGAACTGCTGGTGCGGGTGCTTAGCTATTACACCCAGGCGCTTTTCGCCCAGGACCAGATCGACATCGCCCTGGCCAAGAAAAAGGCTTTCGAACAGCAGTTTCGCCAGAACGAGCACATGTTTCGCCAAGGCGAGGGCACCCGCACCGATATCCTTGAGGCCGAGTCGCGTTATGAGTTGGCAACCGCCGAAGAAATCGAGGCCCGCAACGAGCAAGACGCCTCGTTGCGTGAGCTTGGCGCACTGATTGGCGTTCCGGCCCTGGATATCGGTGACCTTGCGCCGCTGAACGACACCTTTCAGACCTTCCCCCTGCAGCCAGCCAATTTCGACACCTGGCACGAACTGGCAGTGAGCAACAACCCCAACCTGGCGTCCCAGCGGCAGGCCGTGGACGTGGCGCGCTTCGAGGTCGAACGCAACCGCGCCGGACACCTGCCAAAAGTCAGCGCCTACGCGACGATGCGCCAGAACGAGTCAGAAAGTGGCAACACTTACAACCAACGCTACGACACCAACACCATTGGCCTGGAAGTCAGCGTGCCGCTGTACGCCGGTGGCGGCGTCTCGGCCTCGACCCGCCAGGCCAGCCGCAGCATGGAGCAGGCCGAGTACGAACTGGACGCCAAGACCCGCGAAACCCTGATCGAACTGCGCCGTCAGTTCAGCGCCTGCGTCTCGGGCGTGAACAAACTGCGGGCCTACCAGAAAGCCCTTGCTTCCGCCGAAGCGCTGGTGGTCTCGACCCGGCAAAGCATCCTCGGCGGCGAGCGGGTCAACCTCGACGCCCTCAACGCCGAACAACAGCTTTACACCACCCGCCGCGACCTGGCTCAAGCCCGCTATGACTACCTGATGGCCTGGACCAAGTTGCACTACTACGCCGGCACCTTGGGGGAGCAGGACCTGGCCAAAGTGGATGAGGCGTTTGTGCCCCGGACCCGGTGACCGATGCATGGAAGACCGGTGCTTTGTGATTCCTCGCCACAGGAGCCAGAGCAAGCCTCAAGAGCCAGGGCAAACCAAAGGATTTTTGCAACAACTAAGGATGGTTCGTGATGAAAATCGATAACAAAAAACAACCCAGGCAGACGGGGCGTGTGTTTCTGCCCAAGACCTTCAACCAGGCCATGCTTTGCGCACTGGCAACCCTGGGCACCGCTCAGGCCGCACCCTATGTCGAGAGCGGCAGGCCGGGCGACCCCGACAGCTGGCGCAGCAGCGAATTCAATGCCGAATGGGGCCTGGGGGCAATCAACGCGCAACAGGCCTACGCCGCAGGCTACACCGGTAAGGGCGTCAAGCTGGGGATCTTCGATCAGCCGGTCTACGCGGCTCATCCGGAGTTCTCCGGTAGCGGCAAAGTCGTGACCCTGGTCACCAGCGGCATTCGCGAGTACACCGACCCGTATATCCCAGTGAAGGCCGGTGACCCGTTTCGTTACGACGGTTCACCCAGCGTCGGTTCGGACGGCAAGCTCGGTTCCCATGGCACCCACGTCGGCGGGATCGCCGCCGGCAGTCGAGATGGCAGCCCGATGCATGGCGTGGCGTTCGATGCGCAGATCATCAGCGCCGACAACGGCGACCCCGGCCCCGAGGACGGCATCATCCTCGGTAACGATGGCGCGGTGTACAAGGCAGGCTGGGATGCACTGATCGCCAGCGGCGCTCGGATCATCAACAACAGCTGGGGCATCGGCATCACCGACCGCTTCGACCAAGGTGGCCGCGACCCGGCGTTCCCGCACTTCACCGTGCAGGACGCGCAATTGCAATTCGACCAGATCGAACCCTTGCTGGGCACCAAGCCCGGTGGCGCCTACGAAGGTGCCATCGCCGCGGCTCGCAGCGGTATCGTGACGATCTTCGCCGCTGGCAACGACTACAACCTCAACAACCCGGATGCCATCGCCGGGCTGGCGTACTTCGTGCCCGATATCGCACCGAACTGGCTCACCGTGGCCGCCCTGCAAACCAACCCCGACACCGCCAGCCCCGATCCGTACACCCTCAGCACCTTCTCATCGCGCTGCGGCTATACCGCCAGCTTCTGCGTGTCGGCACCGGGCACCCGGGTCTACAGCGCCGTGATTGGCGGCACCAGTGCCGATGACTTGACCGTGGGCTACGCCAACAAGAGCGGCACCTCCATGGCCGCTCCACACGTAGCCGGCAGCGTGGCGGTGCTGATGGAGCGCTTCCCATACATGACCGGCGCCCAGGTCGCCAGCGTATTGCGCAGCACCGCCACCGACATGGGCGCGCCGGGTGTCGATGCGCTGTATGGCTGGGGCATGATCAACCTGGGCAAGGCTATCGACGGTCCGTCGATGCTGGTGACCGAGCAGGACATTCCCGACGAATTCCGAATCGACGGTGCCTACGGCTCCGGCCAATTTGTGGCGGACTTGCCAGGCATCGGCGCGGTCATCGATGCCGGCAAGCCTACGCAGCGCGTGTGCAGCGGCATCCAGTGCGGCCTGGATGTATGGCGCAACGACATTTCCGGTCATGGCGGCCTGACCAAGGAAGGCATCGGCACTTTGGTGCTCAGCGGGAATAACACCTACAGCGGGCCAACCCTGGTCAATGAGGGGCGCCTGGCGGTCAACGGCTCCCTGGCGTCGGCCGTTACTGTCAATGACGGCGGCATCCTCGGCGGCAACGGCCGCATCGCCAGCCTGACCGCCAATCGCGGCGCCAGCGTGGCCCCGGGCAGTTCCATCGGCACCTTGCAGGTGGCCGGGGATGTTACGTTCCAGCCCGGTTCGACCTATGCCGTGGAAGTGTCCTCCACCTCCAGCGACCTGATTGTCGCGGGTGGCAAGGCCTCCATCGAGGGAGCAACAGTGTCGCTGTCCCTGGAAAACAGTTCGACACTGCTCACCGCTGGCGAAGTGAAAAGCCTGCTCGGCCGGCAATTCAACATCCTTCAGGCGGCCGGCGGTATCGACGGAAGCTTCGGTGAAGTCCTGCCAAACTACGCGTTTCTTGGCGGGGACCTGGCGTACTCCGTCAATGGCGTTCAACTGGCGGTGGCGCGTAACGCCGCGTCCTTCAGCAGCCTTGGCCTGACGCCGAACCAGCGCTCGGTAGCGACTGCCGCCGAGCAATTGGGCGCGGGCAACGGACTCTACGAAGCCTTGCTGTTGTCACCCAGCGCCGCCGCGGCACAGCAGGCGTTCCAGCAACTGTCCGGCGAAATTCACCCGGCCATCGGCACGCTGTTGATCAACGACAGTCGCTACCTGCGTGAAGCGGTGGGGGATCGATTGCGCCAGGATGCGCTGTACGACGCCAACACTCCGGGCGACACCGCCAGCAACGCCTGGGTCAAGGTGCTCGGCGCCTGGGGTAAAAATGCTGGTGACCATGACAGCGCCAGTTCGACCCATTCCATCGGCGGCTTGCTGGCGGGTGTCGATGGCTTGATCAGCGAGCAGACACGCCTGGGCTTCGTCACCGGTTATAGCGACAGCTCATTGAGCCAAGGTGACGGCACACATTCCTCGGCCAAGGCTGACAGCTATCACCTGGGTGCGTACCTGGGCCATGAAATCGACGCCCTGCGCCTGACCATCGGCGGTGCCTACAGCTGGCATCGCATCGACGTCAAACGAGACGTCCAGTTCGGCGCGGTGAGTGGCCAGGAAAAAGCCAAGCGTGACGCCCAAACCGCCCAGCTGTTCAGCGAAGCCGCGTATCGCCTCGATCTGCAACCCGTGACCCTGGAGCCGTTCGTCAACCTGGCCTACGTGCACCTGGACAGCGACAGCTTCCATGAAAAAGGCGATGCCGCGGCCCTCAGAAGTGCTGAAGACCGCCGCGATGCCGTGCTCTCGACACTGGGCGCGCGGGCCGGCCACACCCTGACACTGTCGGCGCAACGCCAGTTGCAGTTGTCCGCCACCCTCGGCTGGCAGCACAACCTGAGCAACATCCGTTCCGAACGAGACCTGGCGTTTGTCGGTGGCACGAACACGTTCGCGGTGCAGAGCGTGTCCATGGACCGCAACGCCGCCGTGATCGGCGCCCGTGCCGGCCTGGCGGTGGCCAAGGATGTGCGGGTCAACCTGGACTACAACGGCCTGCTCGGTTCTCGGGATAAAACCCATGGCGTGGGCCTGACGCTGGATTGGCAGTTCTGACCCAGGGGCAGGGCTGAACACGCACTTCTGTGGCGAGGGCGCCTGCACCCTAGGGCTGCTTGGCAGCGCTAGGGTGTACCACCCGGTTTTAGCATTCCAACAACAAAAGCGAGCACCAACCATGGGTATCTACGACTACCAGAACTTCAACACCACCGAGTCCAAAGCATTGGTCAGCGATGCAATGGCAATCATGCTGTATTCCTACCACAACCTCGACCATGGCTTTGCCGCCGGATACCAGCACAACGGTTTCGGCACTGGCCTGCCGGCGACCCTGGTCACCGCGCTGCTCGGCGGCACCGATTCCCAAGGGGTGATCCCTGGTGTGCCATGGAACCCAGACTCGGAAAAACTCGCCCTGGAGGCGTTGCAAAAGGCCGGTTGGACGCCGATCAGCGCCTCGCAACTGGGCTACGCTGGCAAGGTGGACGGACGGGGGACATTCTTCGGCGAGAAGGCCGGCTATACCACAGCGCAGGTGGAGATCCTTGGCAAGTACGGCGCCGACGGGCAACTGAAGGAAATCGGTGTGTCGTTTCGTGGCACCAGCGGCCCGCGCGAACACCTGATCAGCGACTCCATTGGCGATGTGATCAACGATGTGATGGCCGCGCTAGGGCCCAAGGATTACGCGAAAAACTACGTCGGCGAAGCCTTCGGCAATCTGCTCGGGGACGTCGCTAAATTCGCCCAGGCCCACGGCCTTACGGGCCAGGACGTGTTGGTCAGTGGTCACAGCCTGGGCGGGCTGGCGGTAAACAGCCTGGCAGACTTGAGCGCCAGTAAGTGGTCTGGTTTCTATGGCAGCGCCAACTACATTGCCTATGCCTCGCCGACCCAGAGCAGTACTGACAAGGTATTGAACATCGGCTATGAAAACGACCCGGTGTTCCGTGCGTTGGACGGCTCGACCTTCAACCTGTCGTCGGTGGGCGTGCACGATACACAACAGGCGTCGGCCACCAACAATATCGTCAGCTTCAACGACCACTACGCGTCGGCGACGTGGAACGTGCTGCCGTTTTCCATCCTCAATATTCCCACCTGGATTTCCCATCTGCCCACCGGCTACGGCGATGGCATGAGCCGGATCCTCGACTCAGCGTTCTACGACCTCACGGAAAAGGACTCCACCCTCATCGTCGCCAACCTGTCAGACCCGGCGCGTGGTAACACCTGGGTGCAGGACCTCAACCGCAACGCCGAAACCCACACCGGCAGCACCTTCATCATTGGCAGCGACAAGGATGATCTGATCCAGGGCGGTCGAGGCAGCGACTACCTGGAAGGCCGCGCCGGCAACGATACCTTTCGCGATGGCGGTGGCTACAACGTGATATTGGGCGGGCAGGGCAGCAATAGCCTGCAACTGCAGCAATCGATAAAGGACTTCAGCTTCGCCCACGACGGTGCGGGGACGCTGTATGTCCGCGATGCCCAGGGTGGGATCAGCATGACGCGGGATATCGGCACGCTGGTCAGCAAAGAGTCCGGTTTGCTGTGGGGATTGTTCAAGGATGAAGTGAGTCACAGCGTGACAGCCAACGGTTTGGTCACCGGCGGCCACCTGACGGCGTATGCGTCATCAGTCAAAGGCAGCGCGGCTGACGATACGCTGGTGGCGCGGGCTACGGGCGATTGGTTGTTCGGCCAGGCTGGCAACGATGTGCTGGTGGGCGGAGCGGGTAACGATAGTTTCGTCGGCGGTGCGGGCAATGACCTGATGCAGTCGGGGGGTGGCAACGACACATTTATCTTCAATGGCGAGTTCGGCCTGGACCGGATCAGCGGTTATGATGCCGGCGACAAACTGGTGTTCCTCGGTGTCGAGGGGGCTGGGGCGGGGTATGACTACAGCCAGCACATGACCCAAGTGGGCAACGACACCGTGCTCAAGGTCGGTGTCAGTTCCGTGACCCTGGTGGGTGTTGGCCTGGGGGAGGTTGGAGGCGAGGGCATCGTGTTCGCCTGAACTGAGGTTGTTTGAGTCCGTGACGAGGGCGCTTGCTCGCGCCGGGTCGCGAAGCGGCCCTAAATCTGACGTCTGTCTGGACGTTACGAGTCAAGGGCCAGCAGCGCAGCGGGAGCAAGCGTCCTCGGCACAGTTGTTAGCGTTAGGAGAAGTGAAGCAGTGAGCAGTAAACAAGGCACTATCGTCGGCCTGATGTGGGTCCTGGCGTCCAGCAGCGCACTGGCGGAGTTGCCGGATCATTCCATTCTGACCCGCTACGGTATTACGTCGGATCAGTTGCCCGCCGCCCAGGCTGGCAAGGCTGTCGAGACGCCGGCGCCAGGCCCGCGTTTCGAAGTACAACCCGAAAAGCCCTGGGTCTCGATAAGCCTTGGGGAAACAAAGAAGCCGGATACAACCGGAAATATCAGCATCGATCATTCCAATCAGCAGGAATATGAACGCTGCCTGCGATTGCAAGGTGATTCGTTGCGGCGAAAAGGCGGGATGATCAGGTGCGAAGAAGGAAGTCCGACGCCAGGACTGGGCATCGGGTTTACTCGATGACTTGATAACAGGCCCTCTCCGCAGGAGAGGGCTGGCAGATGCTCAGTCTTCCTTGCGGATCGTCGCCACGTCATCGGCGCGAACCCGGACTTTCTTGCCGGAAATGTCTTCGAATTCGTAGAAGCCGTCGGCGGTGCGGGTGTTTGGGGTGTCCTTGGTCAAATATTGGGTACCGTTCTGCAAAGTCACCACGGTGGGCGAAGCGCAGCCGGCCAAAGCCATGAATGCTACGGCGGCCAGGGGCAAGCCCAAAAACCTGATGTTCATATCCATAACCTCTCAATCAAAAGTACGCGGACAGCTGATTCGACCGCGCCATCACATTAGTCAACCGCCATTGGTCTCGCTTGCCGTAGGAAAGTTCATCGCTGGCTGAGGGATTTCATCTCTAAATATAGGAGACCGCTCATCTTTTGCAGTTGCCTGGAGCGGTCGTAGCTGATATCTGTACGCATAACCAGTACTTCAGCATCCGTGGCGCTTCTTTCCGTGACAGCCAACCCGCTCGACGATCCCTTTTACTACCTGAACAACTTCCAGCGCGTGCTCGCCTGGCTGACGCAACGCTATGCCGATGTGCTCAGTCCCGAAGAGCAGCGGTTTATCGGCGAATTTGCCGCATTGCCGCGTGCATCGCAGGGTTTGCTGGTACGGATGGTGATGCGCAAAGGGTTACGGTTTCGCCACAGCAAGCTCAATTATCCGGAAATAGGTGATATTGGCCGCGCCGTCGAGCCACTGCTGGCGCTGGGTTGGGTCGAGGAACAGGCGCCCCTGAGCCTCGTCGAGCTGTTCGAGGTGCTGCTCAAGTCGGAAATCCTTGGGTGCCTGGGCCACCTGATCGAACACCCCAAGGCGAAAAAGACCGAATGGCTCCAGGCCTTGGATGAGCACTTCAACCAGCCACAACCCTTTCGCAGTTGGTGCCCGCAGCTTGAGGATCGCCTGTTCAGCCTGACGATCATGAAGCTCTGCGACCGGCTGCGGCTGATGTTTTTCGGCAACCTTTACCAGGACTGGTCGGAGTTCGTACTGGCGGACTTGGGAATATTCACCTACGAAAGCGTCGAATTCAGCAGCGAGTCCCGCGGCTTGCGCAGCCGCCAGGACGTCGACGCCTGCCTGTTTCTTCACGATTGCCAACAGCGCTTCGAAGCTGGCGAGGCGATCGCAGGCATCGTCGCCCAAGTCAATGCCCTGGCCCTGGACAACCCTTGGCTGGAACGGCGCCGGGGCAAATTGCTGTTCCAGGTCGGCCAACATGGCGAACGCATCGGCGATTTCGCCTTGGCCCTGTGCATCTACCGCGATTGCACCTATCCCGGCGCTCGGCTGCGGATGATCCGCGTGCTGGAGCGCGTTGGCGAGTACGCCCTGGCCCTGGAGCTGGGCGAAACAGCGGCGCAATCGCCGCAAAGTGCCGCCGAAACCCAGGCGCTGCTTCGTATCCTGCCCCGGCTGCGGCGCAAGCTCGGCGGGCCGCCGGTGCCGCGCGCCATGGCCCGGGAGATGGAGCGCCTGGACCTGCGGCTACCGCGGGTCGATCCGGCCTTGTCGGTCGAGTATTACGTCCAGGCCCATTTGCACGACGAAACCGCCCCGGTGCATTACGTCGAGAACAGTCTGATCAATTCGCTGTTCGGCCTGCTGTGCTGGCCGGCGATTTTTGCACCGTTGCCCGGGGCGTTTTTCCACCCGTTCCAGCGCGGACCGGTCGACCTGCTCAACGAAGATTTCCATGCCCGCCGCGCCGAGCTGTTCGCGGCCTGCTTCGCCGAGCTGGACGACGGGCGCTATCGGGACACCATTGTCCGCCGCTATGCAGACAAGTGGGGCGTGCAGTCGCCTTTCGTGTTCTGGGGGGCGCTGTCCGAAGAGCTGTTGGATCAGGCCCTCGATTGCCTGCCGGCCGCACACCTCAAACAGTGGTTCAGCCGGTTGCTGCTGGACATCAAGGCCAACCGTGCCGGCATGCCGGACCTGATCCAGTTCTGGCCGCAGCACAAGACCTACCGGATGATCGAAGTCAAAGGCCCAGGTGATCGCCTGCAAGACAACCAACTGCGCTGGCTGGAGTTCTGCCAGGAGCACCAGATGCCCGTCGCCGTTTGCTACGTGCAATGGGCCGAACAACCCAGCGCGAGCAATCTCGTTCTCACAGGGGGCTAGCAGTGACAGGACATCTCGAGCCAGCCCGGCTCAAATGTGGGAGCGAGCCTGCTCGCGATGGGCGCGCATGACCCCGACGCCGAGCTACAGCATTGCCGTGCGGGCGTTGTGTGAGTTCACCGCCAAGGTGGGCGATCTTGACCTGCGCTTCACACCGTCGCCGACGGCCCTGGAAGGCATTGCCGGCCATCGCACCGTGGCGTCGCGGCGCAGTGAGGGTTACCAGGCTGAAGTCAGCCTCGAAGGCCACTACCAAACGTTGAAAGTCAAAGGTCGGGCCGACGGCTATGACCCCGTGCGCAACTGCCTCGAAGAGGTGAAGACCTATCGGGGCGACCTGAGCAAGCAACCGGCCAATCATCGCCAGTTGCATTGGGCCCAGGCGAAAATCTACGGCTGGCTGATGTGCAACACATTGCAGTTGCCACGCATTGACGTAGCCCTGGTGTATTTCGACATCATCAGCGAAAAGGAAACCTGCCTCACGCAAAGCTTCGAGGCCGCGCAACTCCGGGCTTTTTTCGAGGAGCAGGGTGCGCTGTTCCTGGCCTGGGCCGAACAGGAAATGACCCACCGCCAGGCGCGCAATCGCGGTGCGCAGACGTTGGTCTTTCCCCATGCCGGCTTCAGGCCTGGGCAACGGCACCTGGCCGAGTCGGTGTTCAAGGCCGTCAGCACCGGCCGCTGCCTGATGGCCCAGGCCCCCACCGGCATCGGCAAGACCGTCGGTACGCTGTTCCCGATGCTCAAGGCCCTGGCGCCGCAGCAACTGGACAAGGTGTTCTTCCTCACGGCGAAAACCCCCGGGCGCAAGCTGGCACTGGATGCCGCCCAAGTCATCACTCGCAGCGCGCCGTCAATGCCATTGCGGGTGCTGGAAATGATTGCCCGGGACAAGGCCTGCGAGCACCTGGACAAAGCCTGCCATGGCGAATCCTGCCCACTGGCCCGCGGGTTCTATGACCGTCTGCCGGCGGCCCGGGCGGCCGCGAGCCAGGTCACGCTGCTGGATCAGGCGGCGTTGCGCGAGATTGCCCTGGCCCATGGCGTTTGCCCGTATTACCTGAGCCAGGAAATGGCCCGTTGGGCCGACGTGGTGGTGGCCGACTACAACTACTACTTTGACTTCAGCGCCTTGCTTTTCGGCCTGGCGCAGGCCAATGGCTGGACGGTCGCGACCCTGGTGGACGAAGCCCACAACCTGGTGGAGCGGGGGCGGCAGATGTACAGCGCGACGCTCGATCAGTCGACGCTGGCAGCGGTGCGAAAAACCGCCCCTGAACCGCTGAAAAAAGCCTTGGAGCGGGTCAATCGCCAGTGGAATTCTTTGCACGCGCCGCAGGTGATGGCCTATCAGGCGTATGAAAAGCCTCCGGAAAAGCTGCTCCAGGCCTTGGCAAGCTGTACCACGGCCATCGGCGATTACCTCAACGACCATCCCCAAGGCCTGGACAGCGGATTGCAGGCGTTTTACTTCGACGCCTTGCAGTTTGGCCGGGTGGCGGAAACCTTCGACGAACATTTCCTGTTCGACATCCACAAGCGTGAACTCGGCCGCCAGCGCAGCCTGTCGACCCTGTGCCTGCGCAACGTGGTGCCCGCCGGCTTCCTGCGCCCGAGACTGAAAGCGGCGCGCAGCAGCGTGCTGTTTTCCGCGACCTTGAGCCCTCGGCGCTATTACGCCGACCTGCTGGGTACGCCGGCGGACACGGTGTGGATCGATGTCGAGTCGCCGTTCCAGGCCGAGCAGTTGGACGTGCAGATTGTCAGTCGGATCTCTACCCGTTTTGCCCATCGCCAGGCATCCCTGGAGCCTATCGTCGCGTTGATGGCCCGTCAGTTCAGTCAGCGTCCCGGCAATTACCTGGCGTTCTTCAGCAGTTTCGATTACCTGCAACAGGTGGCCGGGCTGTTCGCCGAGCGGCATCCGCAGATTGCTACCTGGGCGCAATCGCGCGGCATGGGGGAGGCGCCACGGCAGGCCTTTCTCGAACGCTTCATGGAGCACAGCCAGGGCATCGGTTTTGCGGTGCTCGGTGGCGCGTTCGGGGAGGGTATCGACCTGCCGGGCTCACGCCTGATCGGTGCGTTCATCGCTACCTTGGGGCTGGCGCAGTTCAATCCGGTCAATGAGCAAATGAAACAGCGCATGGCCGCGATATTCGGCGACGGCTACGACTACACCTATCTGTACCCCGGCCTGCAAAAAGTAGTGCAGGCAGCAGGTCGGGTCATTCGTACTCAACAGGACCGCGGAGTGGTGATGCTCATTGATGATCGCTTCGGTGAGGCGAGGGTGCAGCACTTGTTGCCGCGTTGGTGGTCAGTTACTCAAGAGGCGCACAAATCTCCTTGTGGGAGCGAGCTTGCTCGTGATGGAGGACTGTCAGTCTGCATCAAAGTTGACTGACTGCCCGTTTTCGCGAGCAAGCTCGCTCCCACAGGGTGTTCCGATTCGAGAGTTTTTCCTGGCGCCTGACTTGCCCCATACTCCAAAAAAAGAATCCACACGGATGCCCCGGCCAGATGCTTGATAACGCCCCCAAGACCTCACTCATAAACGAAGAACAGCGCTTTCGCCTGCTCATCGATGCGGTGGTCGACTACGCCATCTACATGACCGACCCCTCGGGTATCATCACCAGTTGGAACTCCGGCGCCAGGCGTTTCAAGGGTTACGAAAAGTCCGAGATCCTGGGCCAGCATTTTTCCCGTTTCTATACCGAGCAGGACCGCGCCGCCGGCCTACCGCAACGCGCGCTGGACACGGCCCTGCGCGAGGGCCGCTTCGAAGGCGAGGGTTGGCGTGTGCGCAAGGATGGCACGTTATTCTGGTCCCACGTGGTGATTGACCCGATCATCGATGGCCAGAGTGGCGCGTTGCTCGGTTTCGCCAAGATCACCCGTGACCTGACCGATCGCAAGATGGCCGAGGAAACCCTCAAACAAAGCGAGCAGCAGTTTCGCCTGCTGGTGCAAAGCGTCACCGATTACGCCATCTACATGATCGACCCGGACGGGCAGGTGACCAACTGGAACCTGGGAGCGCAGCGGATCAAGGGTTATCTTCCAGCGGAAGCCATCGGCCGGCATTTTTCGATGTTCTACACCCCTGAGGATCGTGAAGCCGGCGAACCGCAACGAGCGCTGGCCATCGCCGCCAGCGAAGGGCGTTTCGAAAAAAAGGGATGGCGTGTACGCAAGGATGGCACGCGGTTCATGGCGCATGTGGTCATCGATGCGATCCGTAATGACACCGGTACGCTGCTGGGGTTTGCCAAGATCACCCGCGACATCACCGACGCCACCCAGGCGCAGCAGGCCCTGGAACAGGCCCGTGAAGCGCTGTTCCAGTCGCAGAAACTGCACGCCATCGGGCAACTCACCGGCGGCATTGCCCATGACTTCAATAACCTGCTTACGGTGATTCTCGGCAATCTGGAAATCGTGCGTAAGCGCATGCCAGCTGATCCGAAACTCACCCAATTGCTGGACAACGCCACCCAGGGCGCGCTGCGCGGTGTTTCCCTGACCCAACGGATGCTGGCGTTTGCCCGCCGACAGAAACTGACCTCCGAAGCGGTCGAGCTGTCAGCGCTGGTGCGGGGCATCAGTGGCTTGCTGCAAAGCTCCATGGGCCCGTCGATTCACATCCAGACCGACTTCATCGAGGCGCTCTCGCCGGTGTGGGCCGACGTCAACCAATTGGAGCTGGCGATCCTCAACCTGGCGACCAATGCCCGCGACGCCATGCCCCATGGCGGTCGAATAGTGATTACCGCCGATGAACGCCAGGGGAGCGAGGCTGGACCGGACAAACCGATGGCGCCCGGTCGCTACGTTTGCCTGTCGATCACCGATGAAGGCGAGGGCATGGATGAGCAGACACTGGCCTCGGCCGTGGACCCGTTTTTCACCACCAAGGGCGTCGGCAAGGGCACCGGACTGGGGTTGTCCATGGTGCATGGCCTGGCCGAGCAATTGGGCGGCCGCCTGATACTCAAGAGTCAGAAAGGCATCGGTACTGTCGCCGAGTTGTGGTTGCCTGTGGCGCAAGGTTCGGCAGTGGGCAAAGCGTTGAGTCAAGCGCCGGCCTCGCAGCTGGTAAACGAGCTGCTGGTGCTGGTGGTCGACGATGACAGCCTGGTGCTGACCTCCACCCGTTTACTGATCGAAGACCTGGGCCACCGGGTCCTTTGCGCCCCCTCGGGGTCTCAGGCGCTGGAGCTGTATGAGCGCAATCGGGACATCGATCTGGTCATCACCGATATGGCCATGCCGCAGATGGACGGTGCACAGCTGGCGAAATTGCTGCGTGAGAAGCAACCGAGTCTTCCGATTATCCTGGCCACCGGTTACGCCGAGCGTCTGGAAGGCTTCGCCAGCCAACTGCCACGACTGACCAAGCCGTTCAAACAGATCGATCTGGTGCAGATCATCGGGCAGACGATGGAGTAGACACGCACCGGTGATCTATTGCTGACGCTATGTGGCGAGGGGGCAGGTGTTTACTCGGTGTTTTTCCGGAACCCGCGCAAATTCATTGCGCACAGGCAAAACTGCAGCACGATCAACGCATACGCATCTGAGTGCAGCCCCCAGACAACCCACAGAATGTTACTGGCAATGAAACAGCTGAACCCCGCCATCCGGCGTCGCGGCTGGCGTGAGCCGATCAACCAGGCAGCCAATACGGTCACCACCATCGCCGGCCATTGCACCCATCCAAGATAATCCACGTGTCCCTCCTCATACGCTTTGATGATTTAGAGACACTTGATGGTGGTCGAGCGTTTCGTTGGACCTCTGGTCCTTTGCCTGGAACTTGCCCGGTGCCCGGTTCTTCTAACGAGTCCGAATCATCATCGAGGCGCCGCCTGTACACATGCCCAGAATACTCACCGGGCCAACCCCGGAAGAAGAACTGACTGAACACAACGCCAAGCTGTTCGGCTCCCCCAAGGAACGACTGGACTTTTATCGCCGGGAAATCCAATACGAAACCAGCATCCTGGCCAATCGAACCGATGCGTACCTGGCAGCCCAGTCCTTCCTGGTGATTGCCTTTGCCTCGTGCATGGCTAACCTGAACCCGGAGTGGGGCAAGTTGTTCACCTTGATCGTGCCGCCATTCCTGGCCCTGCTGGGATTTTTGAGTTCGCTCAACGCCTGGCCGGGTATCCGGGCGGCCTACGACATCATTGACCACTGGCATTTCAAACAAAGCGAATTGCTGCGCGCCGAACCGCTGATGGGCTTGGCCTACGATGACTCGCCGCTGTTCAGCGAGCGGGAATCGACCCACAAGGGCTACCGCAAGTCGTTGCTGTTTTCGGTGCGCACGCCGTGGATCTTTGCCACATTCTGGGTATTGCTCGGGGTGTATTCGGTTTATATCCAGATAAGCAATCCGGGCGGTTGATGCGCCCTGTGAAAACATACGGGCGCTAAGCGCCCGAGCGGGGACGAGTTTCCTCGCCACAGGCCTCAAGCCGATTTTTTATGGCGCTCATACCACGCCAATGTGGGCTGTGTACTCAACCCATGAACCAGGATGCTCAAAGCCACCACCGACAAGGTCAGGTTAATGCACAGCTGTGCCACCCCAGGCTGCAAGTCGTGGTTCAAGGCATAGAACAGATAAAACAGGCTGCCGATACCACGTATGCCGAACCAGCCGATCAGCAGCCGTTGCGGCCCGTCCAGCAGTCGCCCCCAGGGCATCGCCAGTACACTCAACGGGCGGATGACGGCAAACAACAGGGCACCAATGGCCAAGGCCCGCCAATCCCAATGGTTGGCCAGCACGACCCCCAGCAGGGTAACCAGGAACACTTCCATGGAGCGCTCCACCAGGCTACCGAACGCGAGCATGTCGCTCATCATGACGCCAGCGGCCACCTGGCCTTCGTCGAGGGACTCGGTATCCCCCAGGACCGCTTGCCGGGGATCGATGGCTTCGTGGCCTACCACCGGTTGCACCCGGTGTTCGGCTGGCGTTGAGTCACCGTCGGTGGACTGCACTTCAGCCTGACGCAGGCCCAGCCCGGCGGCGAACACCGAAAGAAAACCATAGCCCTGGACCGCTTCGGCAGCGACATAGGCCAGGGCGATCAGCGCCAAGGCCAAGTAGTCGTTGGGTGACAAGGTGCTGTCGGCATTCTTGATGCGCATCGACAGGGTCAGCTTGCCGATACCGCGCCCCATCCAATAGCCAATGAGCAAACCGGCCGGCACCGCCCACAACACACTGCGCAGGGCCCAGTCAGCGAGAAAGCCGCTGCCATCCTCGCGCAGCATCAGCAGGCCCAGGATCACAAAGGGAAAGGCCGAGCCATTGTTCAATCCAGCTTCGCCCGACAGGCCGAAACGCACTCGATCGTCATCCCGCGCATCGTTGACCTGTACCAACGCCGCCAGCACCGGGTCGGTAGGCGCGAGCATCGCGCCGATCAGCATCGACACGCCCCAACCGAGGCCAAACAGATAATGCAGCGCCAGGCACAGGCCAACGATCGACAGGATCATCACCGGCCCGGCTAACCCATAAGCCACACGCCAGGTCCGGTCCTTGAGGGGCAAGCGCAGCTTGAGGCCGCTGACGAACAACGAAAACACCACGGCAACTTCCGTGAGGTGCTCCATCCAGCCCGACGAGTCGGTGATGTCCAGCTTCAACAGCTCCAATCCCAACGGCCCGATGGCGACACCCAGCACCAGGCACATCGCCGAGGTGGTGACCGGCATCCAGCGCAAGTAGGAAGAGGTCAGGGCCAGGGTCAGCAATACGGCACCGAGCACCGCTACCCATACAGTGAAGATCATTGTGGCTCCTTGGACACGGGGAAGGCCCTGACTGACATGAAACCTGTGGCGCCACAAAATGAAGCCAGCGTTAGCACTTGCCATTCATTCGAGGGTTAGAGCGACGCAAGGGTTCCCACTAAAACGGCACGGCTCCGTTTATCCGGCGGCGTTTCAACTCAAGGGAATTTTTCGTCGCACAAAGCGCTCTGCAAAAATAGAGACGTGCTGACTCAGCGTCCTGCAAAGAACCCAAGAGGCCCTTATGACTGCGCTGACAACCCTCCAATCCCGGCCTGCCACCGTGCAACCTGTCACTGACGCCGGGACAGTGCGCCAATGCTACGAACGACTGCTCCAGGGCCCCGACGATGCTGATAAACAAGCCGTCGCCCAAGCGTTTATCGAGCAATGTGCCGAACAGGCTGCGACACTCCCTCAGGAAATGCCCGATGACCCTATGGCGCTGCAAGCCTGGGTCGAGCAACACAGCGCTGGCGTGGCCCGGCAATACGCCGAGTACCTGGAGCGGCGCAAAGGCGGCGGCCCGCGCGAATTCTTCAGCAGCAAGGCTCACGCCTTGTATTTCCTGCAAGCCGTGGCACCCACCAAACTCGTCGACGGCGCCTGGCTGTATGGGGTGCTCAAGCATTGGCACGACCACCGCTTCGAAGGGCTGCTGTGTACCTATCTGGAAGAATTGGGCGACGGTAACCCAGCACAGAACCACGTGGTGATCTACCGCAAGCTGCTCGCCGAGCACGGCCTGCAGGATGCCCCGGACATCGACGACGAACGTTACCTGCAAGGCGCGGTGCAACTGGCCTTGGGCTACGCAGGGGATGAATACCTGCCCGAGGTCATCGGCTACAACCTGGGTTACGAGCAGTTGCCCTTGCATCTGTTGATCAGCGCTTACGAACTGAGCGAACTGGACATCGATCCGTACTACTTCACCCTCCATGTGACCATCGACAACGCTAGCACCGGCCATGCCCACAAAGCTGTGCAGTCGCTGCTGCAACTGATGCCGATGGAGGCCGGCCGTGAATCCTTCTGGCGCCGGGTTACCCTGGGCTATCGCCTCAATGACCTGGGGCAGGGCAGCCGAGCGATCATCGAGTCATTCGACCTTTATCAGGAAGTACTGGACATGCTTGAGCGTAAACGCCCGTTCGGCCAGCACATGCATTCCGATTACTGCAAGTTCGAAGGCAAGACCGTCAACCAGTGGCTCTCGGCACCAGGCCAGCTGGAGGGATTTTTGACGGCAATGCAGAACAAGGGCTGGATCAAGCGTCATGAGGACCCGCAGAACAGTCGGTTCTGGACCCTGATCGAGGGGGCGGGGGCAGCTATGTTCGGGGTATTCAGCCCTTACGAAAAGCAGCTGCTGCACGACTGGATCGCCGGTGACTGGCTGAAGGAGGGCGCGCGTGGCAGCCCGCGCCGTAATCTCGGCGCGGCCAGCGAGCCACACACGGCAATCGACGATCCTGATGTGCAGAATCTTCAGCAGACCCTGCGAGGCCAGGCGCCTGATGAGCAGATGCAAACCCTGATGCCCTGGCTCTCGGCCCGTTGCCACAGTCATCCGGCCGGGCTGCTGGCGACCCGAAAGTTCATCGAACTCAAATCCGTATTGCGCTAGGAGCCCTGCATGAATCAGGAAGAACGCCTGTCCGAAGCTGACCTGGCGCTGCTGCAACTGGGCCGGCGCCTGCAGGCCGACGGTTACCGTTTCATCACGCCGACGCCCCTGACCCATGAACGGGTCAACCAAAGGCCCGGCAACGAATGCGCCAAAACCCTGCGGGATGTGTTTGGCTGGTCACGGCCGTTTGCTCCGGGGCTGATCAGCGCCGATGAGCAGCGGCAATTGCAGCAAGCCCAAGTGTTGGAAGAACGCGACGGCCTGTGGCACAGCCGGGTGCGTTGGTCGAGCCTGGATGGCTTGTTGTTCGCCCATTCGCAGTTTCCCACCCAAGCCAACGATGCGGTGTTTTTCGGCCCGGACAGCTACCGCTTCGCCCAACTGATCCATACTCATCTGCAACAGAGTTTCACGGCGGTGCACCGCGCCGTGGACATCGGTTGCGGCGCGGGTGTCGGGGCCATGGTGATTGCCCGGGCCCGGCGCGAGGCCCAGGTGTTGGCCTTGGACATCAACCCGCTGGCCCTGCGCCTGAGTGCGGTGAATGCAGCGCTGGCCGAGGTGGCCAACGTCGAGATCGCCCGTAGCGACGTGCTTGAGGACGTAGAGGGGAATTTCGACCTGATTGTCGCCAACCCACCCTACATGGCCGACCCGTCCGAGCGCGCCTATCGCCATGGTGGTGGGACACTCGGCGCCGGGCTGTCGCTGCGCATCATCGAGCAGGCCTTGCCTCGGCTCACACCGGGTGGCTCGCTGGTGCTCTACACCGGCGTGGCAATGGTCGATGGCCGCGACCCGTTCCTGGAAGCGCTGGGGCCGTGGCGCGACTCAACGGATTTTGGCTGGACTTATCGAGAATTGGACCCGGATGTGTTTGGCGAGGAATTGCTCACGCCGGGTTATCAGGACGTGGAAAGGATCGCCGTGGTGGCGTTGGTTGTAACCCGCATCGGCGCGGGTATCGGAGGGATTATCGATGAACAGGCGCATGAAATTCGGGATTGAAGAGGAGTATTTCATCACCGACCTGCAAACCCGCCACATGCCCGGTGAGCCGCCCACGACGGCGGTCGCTGCGTGCCAGGAGCAGTTGGGCAAGCACTTTGCCCATGAAATGTTCCAATGCCAGATAGAGATGGCATCGCCCATCTTTCGCAGCCTGGCCGAGGCCGCCGATTACCTGAACCAGGTCCGGACCGGCCTGAACCAGCGACTGGCGCCCCATGGCCTGGGGCTGCTCAGCGCCGGTTCACATCCAATGGCCACCCAGGTCCTGCAACCGACCGATGAACTGCATTTCCAGCAACTGTTCGACGATTACCAGCGGGTGGCGCGGCGCAGTGTGCTGTCGGGCCTGCATGTGCATGTGGAGGTGCCGGCCAATCAGGACCGGGTGCGGGTCATGAATGAGGTGCTGCCTTGGCTGCCCATGTTCCTGGCGCTGAGTGCTTCTTCGCCGTTCTGGAACGGCGCCTACACGGGCTTTAGCAGCTATCGACAAGTTGCCTGCGATGAATGGCCGCGCATGGGTGTGCCGGAGTTTTTCGAGGACGAGTCGGCGTTCGCCGGTTATGTCGACCTGCTCATGCGCACCGGTTCCATACGCCAACCCAGCGACTGTTGGTGGGTGATACGACCTTCGTCGCGTTACCCGACCCTGGAATTGCGCATTTGCGATGCCTGCCCTCGGGTCGAAGACGTCCTGTGCATCGTCTCGCTGTTTCGCCTGATGGTGGCCCATGCCATCGCCCAACCGCGACCCGGTGCCCATTACAGCCCGATGTCCCAGTGGATCCTCAAGGAAAACCGCTGGCGGGCCAAGCGTTACGGGATTCTCGCGGAGTTCATTGTCCAGGGGCAGGAGCAACCCATGCTTATCGGTGAATGGCTCACTCTGGCCGAGCAAACCTTCGGTGAAACCGCGGCGCAACTGGGCGTCCAGGATGTGTTCAAGCAAGCACGCCGTATCGTGCAGGAAGGCATCAGTGCCGACCGGCAGGTCGTTCTCTATGAACAAGGGTTATTGCTGGGGGACTCCACCGAACAGGCCTTGAGCCGAGTCGTCGATCAACTGTTGGCGGAAACCGCCGGGAGGCCTGCGGCCGACCCGGCCTTGCAACACGTAGCAGGTGGTCCATGAGTAGCAAGACCCTTGATGATTACAACCGCATGCGCGATTTCGCCGCCACGCCGGAACCAGCGGGCAAGCGCGCGGGCAAATCGGCGAAAAGCGCCCACGCCCTGCAGTTCTGCATCCAGAAGCACGATGCCTCGCGGCTGCACTACGATTTCCGCCTGGAGCTGGACGGCGCGTTGAAGAGCTGGGCGGTGCCCAAGGGGCCGTCGCTGGATCCCAAGGTCAAGCGCTTGGCGGTACATGTCGAGGACCACCCGCTGGATTACGCGACGTTTGAAGGCAGCATCCCCGAAGGCCATTACGGCGCCGGCGAGGTCATTGTCTGGGACCGGGGCGTGTGGATTCCCCAGGGTGATGCCCATCAGGACTATGAAAAAGGCCGGCTCAAGTTCGAGCTGCAAGGCGAAAAGCTCAGCGGCCTATGGAACCTGGTGCGCACCCACATGCCCGGCAAGCAGGAGCAATGGTTCCTGATCAAGCATCAGGATGAAGCGGCTCGGCCCGAGAGCGAATATGACGTGGTGCAGGCTGAGCCGGACAGCGTGCTCAGCGATCGCTCGATCGTGCCCAAGCATCGAGGCAAGGCCGCCCCAGCCAAGCCCGTGAAGCCGCCCGAAAAAGCCCCTCGACCCAAGTCGACGAAAAGGACCGCGAAAACTACCCTCAGCGGCGCAACGGCCGGGCCGATGCCTGAGACGCTTAAACCGGAGCTCGCCACGCTGGTCGAACGGGCACCCGACGGCGAATGGCTTTACGAGATCAAGTTCGACGGTTACCGAATCATGGCCCGTATCGAAAACGGCGATGTGCGCCTGATCACCCGTAACGGCCATGACTGGACCCATAAATTGCCCAAGCAAGCCAAGGCCCTGGCCGGGTTGGGGCTGGAATCGGCTTGGCTCGACGGTGAAATGGTGGTGGCCAACGAACAGGGCGTGCCGGATTTCCAGGCCTTGCAAAATGCCTTCGAGGCCGGCAGCAGTGGCAAGATCGCGTATTACTTGTTCGACCTGCCGTACCTCAACGGCATGGATCTGCGCAAAGTGGCCGTTGAGCAACGCCGGGCCGCATTGGCAGCAGTGCTGGAACGTAACAAAGACCCTCTGCTGCGGTTTTCCGATGCCTTCGAAGAAACCCCCGAGGCACTGCTCAACAGCGCTTGCCAGATGCAGATGGAAGGGCTGATCGGCAAACGGCTGGGCAGCGCCTATGTTTCCCGGCGCAGCAATGACTGGATCAAACTCAAGTGCAAGAACCGCCAGGAGTTCGTGGTGGTCGGCTTCAGCGATCCAAAGGGTGCCCGTAACGCCTTCGGCGCCTTGCTACTGGGGCTGCATGATGCCGACAGTGGTGAGTTGCGTTACGCCGGCAAGGTCGGCACCGGGTTCAACGAAACCACCCTCAAAAGCATCTACCAACAGTTGTTGCCCTTGGAGACGAAAAAGGCCGCCGTGGTCAACCCGCCCACCGGCTACGAAGCCAAAGGCGTGCACTGGCTCGAACCGACCTTGTTGGCCGAAGTGGCGTTTGCCGAGATGACCAAGGAAGGTTCGGTGCGCCATGCGGTGTTCCATGGACTGCGCAATGACAAACCGGCCAAGGAGATTACTCAGGAGCTGGCGAAACCGGTGAAAAAGCCCTCCACCCAAAAGAAAACCTCCGCTCAAGCGCCATCGAGCACATCCAAGGCGAACGCCAGACACAAAGCCAGCGAAGTGCCGGCCATGGACGGCAAAGTTCGCATCACCCATCCGGATCGCGTCATCGACGCCAGCAGTGGCACCACCAAACTGCAACTGGCTGAGTATTACGCCAGCGTTGCCGAGTTCATCCTCCCTGAGCTGGCGGACCGCCCAGTGGCGCTGGTCAGGGCACCGGACGGCATCGCGGGTGAGCTGTTTTTCCAGAAGAATGCCGAGCACTTGGCAATTACTGGCATTACCAGCCTGGACAAAGCACTAACAGGGCAGCCAGTGATGATCATCAATAACGCCGAGGCCTTGATTGGCGCGGTGCAGATGAGCACGGTGGAGCTGCACACCTGGAACGCCACGACGGTGAACCTGGACAAGCCCGACCGCTTTGTCCTCGACCTTGACCCGGACCCGGCATTGCCTTGGAAAAGCATGGTGGAGGCCACCCAACTGACGTTATCGGTACTCGATGAGCTGGGGCTCAAGGCGTTTCTCAAGACCAGCGGCGGCAAGGGCATTCATGTGGTGGTGCCGCTGACGCGAAAACTGGGTTGGGATGAGGTCAAGGGGTTCAGCCATGCGATCGTCAGCCACATGGCCAAGCTGCTACCGGACCGTTTCTCGGCCGTGTCCGGGCCAAAAAACCGGGTAGGGCGGATCTTCATCGATTACCTGCGCAACGGTCTGGGCGCCACCACTATCTGCGCCTATGCCGCCCGCACCCGGGAGGGATTGCCGGTGTCGGTACCGATCTTTCGCGAAGAGGTCGCCGAGCTCAAGGGGGCGAATCTATGGAATGTGCACAACGTGCATGAGCGTCTGGCGCAAGTCGGTCACGAGCCTTGGGCCGACCTCAAGAAAACCCGCCAAAGCATCACCGCCGACATGCGCCGGCGCATTGGTATGAAGAAGGCTGACAAGTAGGGCTGGCAGGGCACCCCATGGCGAAGGAGCAAGCTCCCTCGCCAAAAAAACATTCAGGTATTTCATCCGGATGCCTGGCGTGTCTGTCAGCTCGCTGGAAAACGCAGATATTCCGGCTGCAACACGTTAAACCACAGCAGGATCATCTCCACCAGGATAGTGACCAGCACCAACAACCCGACGCCCCAGACGCTGGCCGAGTACAGCAGGCCTTGTTCCTTCTTGAGACTCATGAACTTGGGCAGCCCGACAAACAGCAAAAACGTCGAATAAGCCGAGGCCAGTGCCAATACGGCGACCGCCAGCCAACGGTTAGGGTAGAGCCCGAAGATCCCGGCCAGAAAGTAAGGCGTGGCGGTATAGGCCGCGAAACCAATGCATTGGTTGACCGTTGGACGCACGTCGAAAGTGCGTGACATCCAGCGAATGAACAACCCCATGAGGGCCACGCCAGCGACGATGGTCAGGTACAGCAGCACGCACAACTGCAGTGCGCTGGCGCTGCTGAGCCGTACCGTTTCGTTTTCGGCCAGGCTCCAGCCAGTCCAGGTGGTGCCAATGAACAGGCACACCGCAGGAATCAAGGCCAGTAACAGCAAATGCCCCAGATAATGCCGTGGGTGAGCCTGCTCTTGTTCGCGGATGTCCGCCCAGGCGAACTCGGGATGAGTGAACAGTTTGACGAAAGGTGCAGACATGACGACCTCCTGATCAAGACAGCCTCCGCACGAGGCTCCTATGAATTTGAGGTACAGGAGCGGGGAGCGGTTTCATTTATTTGCCGTGTGCAGGCCATGGCGCGATAAAGGGAATGAATCACAGTGGCAAGGGTCAACCCATCAGCACCATGAAAGGACTGCTTGCCATGACCGTTGCCCACTTCATTTGTGAGTATCTGCGTGAACATGAACTTCGCCTGACCACAGCCGAATCCTGCACCGCCGGCCAGATCGTCACGTTACTGGCCGAGGTGCCGGGCTGCGGTTCGCTGATCGAGAGCGGCTATGTGGTGTATTCCCCGGAGGCCAAACAACGGCTGCTTGGGGTCAGCCCGCGCACCATCGAGATGTTCAATCTCACCAGTCGCGAAGTGGCCGAAGAAATGGCTCTCGGCGCCTTGCACGACGCTAACGCCAACGCGGCGGTGGCCACCACCGGCATTCTCGGGCCGGACGACATGGATGGTATCCCCGCCGGTACGGTGTGTTTTGCCTGGGCGTTCGATGTGAATGGCCAACGGGCACTGTTCAGTCGCCAGGAACGCTTTTTCGGCAGTCGCGGCCAGGTGCAGTTGTGGGCCGCTGAACACGCACTCGTTCAACTGCGCTATTTTCATCAACGGGCTTTGACCGGTGAACGCAGATAGGGCGGGCCGAGCAGGTTTGTGATTACGAGCGCAACGGGAAGATTGGGTGATTGCCAAGGCGCCGTCCTGAGCAACCGCACCGTCGAAATACGAGGAGCACGACATGTTCAGCCACATACAGATCGGCGCGCGCGATTTGCCGAAAATGGTCGCCTTCTATGATGCCGTTCTCGGTTGCCTGGGGTTGGTGCGCATGGCGAGCGAAAACGACTCGGGGCCACCTGGGGAGGGCTGGCATCAACCTGGGAAGCCGTGGCCACAGGTCTTCGTGCAACTGCCGTTCAACGGCCTGCCCGCCACGTGGGGCAATGGCATGCAAGTGAGTTTCGCCGCAGATTCTCCGGAAACCGTGCACGCCGCCTGGGAACAGGCCATTGCCCTGGGCGGCTTCGACGAAGGTGCTCCGGGCCCCAGGCCACATTATTCGCCTGGGTACTTCGGGGCGTATTGCCGGGATCCGGAGGGGAACAAGTTGTGCTTTGTGTATACGCCAGAGATGCACGGGTAAGACGCTGAGCCAATTGTGGCGAGGGAGCTGGCTCCCACGCCACAGGAACCCCCTGGTCTGTGCAATCAGCCCCTGGCTTTCAAACTCCGCTCCATCCGCGCAATCCCTTCCTCCAGCAGCGCCCGCGGGCAGCCGAAGTTCAGGCGTACGAACTGCCCGGCATCGTCACCGAAATCCAGCCCGGCGCTCAGGCCGACCTTGGCATCCTTGAGGAAGAACCCGTGCGGGTCGTCCAGCCCTAACCCGGAGCAATCCAGCCAGGCCAGGTAAGTGCCCTGGGGCACCGTCATGGTGATGCCCGGCAGGCGAGTGTCAACTGCTTCGACCAGGTAATCGCGGTTGGCTTGCAAGTACACCTTCAGGCCGTCGAGCCACGGACCGGCTTCGCTGTAGGCCGCGCGGGTGGCTTCAAGGCCCAGGGCATTGACGCTGTCGACCATGCCGGCCCGGGCGCTGTTGACTCGCTCGCGGACCTTGGCGTTCTGGATGATGGCGAACGAGGTTTTCAAGCCGGCGATGTTGTAGGCCTTGCTGGCGGACATCAGGGTGATGGTGCGCTCGGCAATTTCCGCGCTGAGGGACGCGGTGGGGATGTGCACTCGACCGTCGAAACACAGTTCGGCATGGATCTCATCGGAGATGATCCAGGCGTCCTGCTCCAGGCAAATGTCTGCTACGGCCTTGAGTTCTTCCCGGTCAAACACCTTGCCCAGCGGGTTGTGAGGATTGCTCAGCAACAGCGCGCCACCACCCTGCAACGCCTCGCGCAACGCGGCCAGCGGCGTATGAAACTCGCCATCGACCGGGTCGAACGGTAGTTCCACCTTGTTCAGTTGCCAGTGACCCGGGGCGTTGCGCAGCGGCGGGTAGTTGGGCACCTGTACCACGACATTCTGCTGCGGTTCTACCAGCGCGTGCAGCGCCATGTTGAAACCCGGCTCGACGCCGGGCAGAAACACAATCTGCTGGGGCTCGACGCGCCAGGCGTACTTGTTCCACAGATCCGCGACGATGGCCGCACGCAGGTTGTCCTGGGCCACGCTGTAGCCCAGCATCGGGTGTTCCAGACGTTTGTGCAGTGCATCGATGATCACCGGCGGAGCAGGGAAGTCCATATCGGCCACCCACATCGGCAACACATCGGCCGGGTAACGGCTCCATTTAGTGCTGCCGGTACCGTGGCGCTCGAACACCGTATCGAAATCGAAAGTCATGGGGGTTCCATCAGTTCGGGAGTTGAGATGGCGGACATCATAAAGCAAAGGTCGCGGATAAAAGGTTAGTGGCGCAATGCCACCAATTGATGGTAATCAGTTACAGTTCCATTGCGAGATGCCGATAAGGCCTGAAACCGGCATTGGTAACGGACCCTCCAAGTATCCGAAAAGGACAGCCCCCATGACCTCGCCCGTGCGCTTCAACGATCATTACCGCAAAGCCGATCGCATTATGCTGGGGCTGCTCTGGCTGACGTTGCTGTATTCCGTGTGCCTGGCGTTCATGCATTCGACGTTCACCCAGGCGTTGCTGGTGGGGGCGAGCACCTGCGTGCTGACCACCGCCCTTTATCGCGGCTTGGGCGGCAGCCGTGCCATGCGCTGCATCATCGCCGTGGCGCTGATGGTCATGGCAGCGCTACACATCAACCAGACCCATGGCGTGATCGAGTTCCACTTCGGGATTTTCGTGCTGTTGGCGGTGCTGACGTTCTACCGGGACTGGCTGCCGATTGTCGTGGCCGCCGCCACCATTGCCGTCCACCACCTGGGTTTCCACTGGCTTCAGCATCAGGGCTATCCGGTGTTCGTCATGGATGCCCATGGCGGCTGGAACATGGTCTTGCTTCACGCGTTCTACGTGGTGGTGGAAAGCGTGATCCTGATTTACCTGGCGAACCAGAGCCTGGCCGACGCCACGGACAACCAGGAGGTGCTCGACAAGGTGCTGGCAGCCGCGACGAAGTTGAGTAGCAACGCCGATGCCCAGCGCAGCCAGGGTGTCAAAGTCTCCTCGGCGGAGCGTTTCGATCATTTCCTGGAGCAGGTGACCAACCTGGTGGACGGCGTGGTGCGCGATACCCGAAACCTTTCGGACCTTGGCCATGACCTGTCCCAGGTCGGCCTGACCCTGGAAAACGGCGCTCGTCACCAGTTGGACGAAGTGGCGCAGATGAGCGGTGCGATCAGCCATTTGATCCAGGCCATGGAAAACATCGCTGGCCACGTCGATCAGACGCTGCAACGCGCCGGACAGGCCAACGAGCAGGTCAACCGAGGGCGTAGCACCGTTGACCAGACCCGCGAAGAAATCGTCGAACTGGCCGGGCGTATCAATCTGACTAATGAAACCGTGCAGGTCCTGGCCGAACAGGCGCAACAGATCGGTCAGGTGCTGGATGTGATCAATGGCATCGCCGAACAAACCAACCTGTTGGCCCTCAACGCGGCCATCGAAGCCGCCCGGGCCGGCGAGCAGGGGCGCGGTTTCGCCGTGGTGGCGGACGAAGTCCGGACCCTGTCCCAAAAGACATCGACCTCCACTACGGAAATCCAGCAGATCATCGCCAAGCTGCAACAGGGCAGTCGCCAAGCCGCTGTCGCCATGCAAGACAGCCGCGACGGAGTGCAACGCTGCGTAACCGCCAGCCAACTCGCCTCACAACTGCTGCACGCCGTGGTGGAAGACATTGCGGTGATCAACCACTTCAACGACCTGATCGCCAGCACCACCCAGGAACAGTCCAAGGCGTCGATGGGTATCAATGAGCGGTTGCAGACCGTCCAGGCCGTGGCTGAGCGCAATGCCGACAACATTGGCATCCTGACTCGCAGCAGCCAGTGCTTGCCGCCGTTGGCGCAGCGGTTGGCGGTGTTGGGGCAGGCGTTTCATGGCAAGGGCGGGGCGGCCTGAGCCGAGCACGGCCCTCACACCGGTTCTCGGGTGTAGGTCGGGCGGTCATCACAAATCCTCTGTGGGAGCGAGCTTGCTCGCGATAGCGGAGAGTCAGCCAGCATCCATGTTGAATGTGCCGTCGTCATCGCGAGCAAGCTCGCTCCCACACCGGTTCTCGGGTGTACGCAGGTCGGGCGGTCATCACAAATCTCCTGTGGGAGCGAGCTTGCTCGCGATAAATGTATCTCTTTGTATCCAGCCTCCCTGTCGATACGGACTGTTTCTTTCAGGCCCGTCCGTGACACATCCGGGATACCTGGCCGGCGTCAAATGGGCTCCATCGAGATAGCACAAACCGTCTCAGGGGCTCACCACCGCTAGCAAGGGAGATTCACCATGGACACGACTCTGTTGAACCACACATCCACCGCACGGCCTCGGCGCCTGTTCGGTCCATCCATCCTGATGTTCGCCATGATGCAACTGGGCGCCTTGGGCTTTGCCTCATCACAGGCGAGCGCCGCGGATGTACCTGCCAGCACCATCGCCTCCATCACGCCGGGCAGCCACACGTCTTTCGGCCCGTTGAAACACGTCAAGGCTGGCCTGCTGGACGTTTCCTATGCCGAGGTCGGTCCTGCCGATGGGCCGGTGGTCATCCTGCTGCACGGTTGGCCCTATGACATTCACAGCTACGCCGACGTAGCGCCGGCACTGGCCGAGAAGGGCTATCGCGTGCTGATTCCCTATGCCCGGGGTTATGGCGATACGCGCTTCCTGTCGGCCAAGACCCTGCGCAATGGCCAGCCTGCTGCGCTGGCAAGCGATCTGATCGACTTCATGGACGCGCTGAAGATCAAGCAGGCCGTGCTCGGTGGTTACGACTGGGGCGCCCGCACCGCCGATATCGTCGCGGCCCTGTGGCCGGAGCGGGTCAAAGCCCTGGTGGCGGTGAGTGGCTACCTGATCGGCAGCCAGGAAGCCGGCAAGACGCCGCTGCCGCCGGCCGCCGAGTTGCAGTGGTGGTATCAGTTCTACTTTGCGACGGAGCGTGGCCGCCTCGGTTATGAGAAAAACACCCACGACTTCGCCAAGCTGATCTGGAAACTGGCGTCGCCGAAGTGGAACTTTGACGACGCGACGTATGACCGAAGCGCCGCTGCTTTGCAGAACCCCGATCATGTTGCCGTCTCGATCTTCAACTATCGCTGGCGCCTGGGCCTGGTCAAGGGCGAGGCCAAGTACGACAAGTTGGAGAAGAAACTCGCGACCTTTCCGTCCATCAGCGTGCCGACCATCACCCTCGAGGGCGACGCCAACGGCGCACCGCACCCTCCGGCCGAGGCCTATGCCAAGCGTTTCACCGGCCAATACCAACATCGCCTGATCGATGGCGGTATCGGCCACAACCTGCCGCAAGAGGCCCCGCAAGCGTTCGCCCAGGCCGTGATCGACGCCGATCACCTCCAATGACGCCAGCCGGGAGAGCAACGATGAAACTCAAGCAACTGGCAGTGTCCGCTGCCATTGCGGTGGCCGCACTGACCGCGACCGGCATCGCCCTGGGCGACGCCGGCAGCGGCGAGGCGTCACCGATCTACGGCGTAAAGCTTCCCGATGGGTATCGCCAATGGGCGCTGATAGCTCCGGCCCAGGAGGCGGAGCCCCTGAACGAGCTGAGAGCGGTACTGGGTAATGACCTGGCGATCGAGGCTTATCAGGATTCAACACTGCCGTTCCCGGACGGCACGGTGCTGGTCAAGCTGGCGTGGAAACACGTCCAGTCGCCGGAGTTCGAGCCGGCTTCGATCCCCGGCGCGGCGACCACCGTGCAGGTCATGGTCAAGGACTCGAGCAAATATGCCGCCACCGGCGGCTGGGGTTTTGGCCGCTTTATCAACGGCAAACCCGCCGATGAGGCACAGCACCAGACATGCTTCGCCTGCCATCAGGCGCGCGTGCAGAACCACGACTTCGTCTTCACCCGATTCGCCCAATAGCTCTGTCATCCAAGGAGTTCCCAATGAAAAAAGTCATGACTGCACTGGCGTGCAGCGCCAGCCTGTTCATCGCGGCCAACGCGCTCGCACAAACTGAAAAACCCACCGTTGTCTTGGTGCACGGCGCCTTTGCCGATGCTTCAAGCTGGAATGGCGTGGCGAAGATCCTCGAAAAAGATGGCTATACCGTTGTGGCCGCAGCCAACCCGTTGCGCAGCGTGAAAAGCGATGGCACTGCCGTTTCCGCCTTGCTGGGCAGCATCAAGTCTCCCATTGTGCTGGTCGGCCATTCCTACGGCGGCAACGTCATCAGCGAAGCGGCCAACGGCCATGCCAACGTCAAGGCACTGGTCTACGTCAGCGCGTTCGCCCCCGAGGCGGGCGAAACCGTCGCCGGGCTCGCCGGCAAATTCCCCGGCAGCACCCTGGGGCCAACCCTTGCGCCACCGGTCGCACTGGCGGATGGCGGCAAGGATCTGTACATCCGACAGGACAAGTTCCACGACCAGTTCGCCGCTGACGTTCCCACCGGGCAGGCGGCATTGATGGCAGCGACACAACGTCCGGTCACTGAGGCGGCGCTGAACGAACAGGCAGGGACTCCGGCCTGGAAGCACATTCCGTCCTGGTACATCTACGGCGACAAGGACAAGAACATTCCGCCCCAGGCCATGGCCTTCATGGCCAAGCGTGCCGAAGCCAAGGCTGTGAAAGTGGTCAAGGGCGCTTCCCATGTGGTGATGGTTTCCAATCCGGAGCCGGTTGCCAGGCTGATTGAAACCGCTGCGACGGCGAAGTAACACCCCCCGCCGCATTGCCAGGAAGGGCAGTGCGGCGGGCAGCCTCATGCACCGCTTACGTCAACTTGAACGGCAGTTCACGCAGCGGCTTACCGGTCAGGCTCGCCACGGCATTGGCAAACGCCGGGGCCAGCGCCGGCAGGCCGGGCTCACCCATCCCCGTGGGCGGTTCGGCGCTGGGCACGATGTGGACGGCGAACGCTGGCATGTCGGTGATGCGCGGCACGCTGAAATCAGCGAAATTGCTTTGCTGCACAACACCGTCTTTCAAGGTGACGGCGCCACCGGGCAGGCACATCGACAAGCCCATCAGCGCCGCGCCTTGTACCTGGGCCTCGATGCTGCGTGGGTTAACCACCAGATTGCAGTGCACGCCGGCAGTCACGTTGTGCAGCACCGGACGCCCGTCCTGTACCGAGGCCTCGACGACGTAGGCCACCACCGAACTGAACGACTCGTGGACCGCCACGCCCCAGGCGCGGCCGGCCGCTAGCTGACGCTTACCGTACTCGCTCTTGTCCACCGCCAATTGCAGCGCAGCGCGATGGCGCGGGTTCTGGTCGCCAAACAGCTTCATCCGGTAAGCCACCGGATCCTGCTTGGTGGTGCGGGCGATCTCGTCGATCAGGGTTTCCATCACAAAGGCCGTATGAGTGGAGCCCACGCTGCGCCACCACAATACGGGGACATTGAGTTTGGGGTGATGGACTGTCAGGCGCATCGGCAGCGGATAAGGATTACGCATGCCCTCTGTTGCGGTCGCATCGATGCCGTTCTTGATCATTCCTTCGAACGGAGTGCCACTGACGATGGATTGCCCGACCAGGGCATGGTCCCAGGCCAGCACCTTGCCGCTGTCGTCAAAACCGATGTGCGCGCGGTGCAGGTGCATGGGGCGATAGTAGCCGCCCTTGATATCGTCCTCACGGCTCCAGAGTGTGCGGATAGGCGCATCAAGCCCAGCGGCGTGCGCGGCCTTGGCCACTTCGCAAGCCAGCACGACAAAATCGTTGGTGGGCACGCCACGCCGGCCGAAACCTCCGCCCGCCGTCTGCACATTGACCTGGACTTGCTCGGGTTGCAGATTCAGGACCCGTGCAGCCGCCGCGCCATCACCGCCGGGAAACTGCGTGCCGACCCACAACTGGGCGCTCCCCTGGGCAAGTTGCACGGTGCAGTTCAATGGCTCCATGGGCGCGTGGGCCAGGTAAGGGAACACAAACTCGGCCTGCAACTGATGCGGTGCGCTGGCAAGCGGTGTCATGTCAGCGTCGAACTGTCGTGGCCCGGGTTGAGTGGCCAGCTCGCGGTATTGGATCAGTTGTTTTTCACTGTCCACTTTCTCGACGTTGGCCAGGTCCCATTCCAGCTTCAGCGCATCGCGCGCCAGCTTCGCTTGCCAATAACCGTCCGCCACCACCGCAACGCCTTCGGCGCCGCGGTCCAGCGGCACCCGAAGCACCGCTTTTACCCCTTTGGTTGCCCGTGCCGCGCTGTCATCCAGAGAGGCAATCCTGGCGCCGAACACTGGCGGACGTGCCACCACGGCGGTGAGCTGCCCCGGTAGATGCATATCGATGCCGAAATCCTGCTGGCCGCTGCTCTTGGCTTTGGCATCGATGCGCGTAGTGGCCTGACCGATGATGCGGAAGTCCTTGGGATCCTTGAGCGTGACCTTTTCCGGCACCGGCATGGCCATCGCGGCTTCGGCCAGTTCGCCGTAGCTGGCTTTACGGCCCCCCGGCCCCAACACCATGCCGGTTTGGGTGCTCAGGCTGGCCACGTCCACGTTCCAACGCGCGGCTGCCGCTGCCAGCAGCATGGCGCGAGCGCGGGCGCCCAGTTCGCGGTATTGGGTATAGCTGTTCTTGATCGAACTGGAACCGCCGGTGAGGTGAATGCCTAGATTCGGATCCAGGTAGGCGGCGTCGCTGTTGCCGTTGCGACTGCGCACCCGGCTCCAGTCGGCATCGAGTTCTTCGGCGAGGATCATCGGCAGGGCAGTCTGCACGCCCTGGCCGAACTCCAGGCGGTTGAGGGTGACCGTCACCACGCCGTCAGGGGCGATCTGTACGAATGCGGAGGGCTGTTGAGTCGGTTTCAGCGGCGTTGCGGCTGCGCCGTTGGCCTCCTGGGCCAGGGCCAGGTGAGGAAAAGCGCCGAGGGCCAGACCGCCAATGCCGACAATCTTGAGGAAGCTGCGACGGGGAAGGGTGGCAGGGCCATCGGCCTGATCGATCTCCAGGCTGTGTTGCAGGGCGCGAGGCAGCTCGTTGGGGAAAAATTCGTTCAACATGGTGGGCTCCGATCAGGCAAGGGCTTTGGCGGCGTCCGCCACCGCGGTGCGGATACGGGCGTAGGTGCCACAGCGGCAGATATTGCCGGCCATGGCCGAGTCGATCTCGGCGGCGGTGGGTTGCTTGCCCTTGGGTTGGGCCTTGAGGAACGCCGTCGCGCTCATGATCTGTCCGCTTTGGCAGTAACCGCACTGCGCCACGTCGTGCTTGACCCAGGCCTCATGCACGGCAGTGCCGACCGGGTCGCTGCCATTGGTCGCCGCTTCGATGGTGGTGATCTTCTTGCCTTCAGCGGCAGCGATGGGTGTCACGCAGGAGCGAATGGCCTGGCCATCCAGATGAACGGTGCAGGCACCACACAACGCTGCGCCGCAGCCGAACTTGGTGCCGGTCATGCCCAGCGTGTCGCGCAGGGTCCAAAGAATCGGGGTGCTTGGGTCTACGTCAACCGTGTATTCACGGCCGTTGATATTGAGGGCGCTCATAGGGGTACCAGCTCCAGATGGTTTGGCTCTGGTTAACTATAGAAAGCAATGCCTGGAAGCGATTGCATGATCCAGGCGGATTATTGCCTAATCTTGCAAATTGACTGGGGCGCCAGAAAAGAGCTACCGATGGCCTTCGGTAGCGTTTGTTACTCTCATGCAACCGCCAGCAAGCCGCTCTTCATCGCGCAATTCTTGATGCTGTTGTACAGGAAGTCGACGATTTCTTGCGCTTCTTCAACGGTTTTGTCGAAGACTGCAATCAACATCTTCTCCACGTCCTCGGCCGCATAGCCAACAGCCTGGAGGAAGATGGCGGCCTGCTTCCACGCAAGCTTGAAGGTGTCTCTGAGGATCCTGCCGATTTGCTCGATCCCTTCAATGCCCTTCAGGATGCCCTGATAGACGTATTCCAACCATTTCCTCGCGTCCTGGAACAATCCGACAAAGAACTGTTTGATCTTGTCCAGCAGGATGCCTGGGAGATTTTCCAGAGGACCGATGTTGATATCCAGGTCGAAGCGGGCGATGTCATGCGTGCTGCTGGCCAAGGTGAAGCTGAACGATGCGTTGGCAAATATTCCCTGGTCTGTGCTGCCGAAGGCCAGGTCGGCATTGATGGTGTCGTCGATGGTCAGCGTGCCGAGTGGCCCAAGATCGATGGACTCGTTGATACCGACGCTGGCCGAACCTTGTGCGTTGATTGAGTCGATACCGTCGATATCGGCCTGCAGGTTGAAGGTCGAACCACCGAGGGTGGTGTCCTTGAGTTCAAAATGACAATGGTCAGCCCGAATATCGATATCGATTTGCGGGCCGATACCCAGCAGATAAGCTTCACCGGAGATCATGAATGCGGGCGTTCGATAGTACGGTTGCGGGTTAGTGGCGTCCGAGAAGGTGCACAGCAGCACACTAGGGCCGCCCGAGCCCTGGGCCCCCGTGAGCTTGAACAGCTTGTCATTGCCGATGACGATTGGCGCCATCTCGACATTGAAGGCTATGCCTTTGTGGGGCATGACCTCGACCTTGATCTGCTCTCGGATCCACAGAAACTGAATATCGGCAAAAATGTGGAAGCCCTGTGGGAACGTCAGTGTGGCGATGCTGACTTGCTGAGGCACGACGTACAGTTGGGCCTCCAGCGACACCGAGATCTGCCCCACGTTACGCAGCATTTCGTAGTGGTACATCGTGGAAAGATCGAGCAGGTACCAAATCTGGTCCGGCGTGTTCACAATCAACTGGATCTGGCCACTATCGGCGGGCAGGTTAACGCCACCGGCGGCGAACATTTCGCGAATTTTGGCCAGGTCGTAATGGTTCAGGGCATCGTGGTAGGTCTGCCAATCACTGTCGAAGCTGTGCAATCGACCCACCGCTATCTGGGTGAGTACATCGCGCAGGAAACCGGGCAAGTCCGAGGCAGTAGCACCGGTCAACTCGTCAAACACCTTGGCCAGGCTGAGGTCGCTGACAGCGCCGGCAACCATTGACTGGCTAGGTTGCACGGTGTCGATGAACACCGCCAAGGCGCTATCGATGTCGGCGATATCCAGTTCGGCGGCAAATCCGATCGAAGGTTCGCCTTCGAAGGAAATGCCAAGCTCGAACGCCAAGCTCTTGAGCTTGAATACCGAGAAGTCGATGGTGCCATTATCGTTTTCAACCACCATGTCGCCCGATACGAATGCACCGTTTTCCACTACTGCCAAGCTGACATCGAAGCGCACCGGTTGCGACTCGAGGGTGGCGCGAGCGGTGGCGGTCAAATAGAACTCAACCTGTTCGGCCTGTATCTGCACGCCCAAGGCACCACTGAGTGTCACCGAACGATTGATCACCGTGCTGATGTTTGCGAAGAGCCGTGCCTGGGTGCCGGCATTGGTGCCAATGAATATCCCTGCATTCAGGTCAGTGTCTGGCGAAATGGACAGCATTCTGGCCAGGTTTTGCAGGGTCCTGTTTTGCTTCAATTGGGTCTGTGCGTAAAAGTAGAAGCCTTCGTGCAGGCCACCTGACCAAGCTGGAATGGTGATCTGCTTTGACTTGATCTGCGGGTTTTGAAACAGGTCCAGAGCCGGGAAGGTGAAATCCGACGTCGTCAGGGTGGAGACGATCACCACTTGCTCGCCGGCAATGGGAAAGATATCCAGGAATGCCTGGATGGACGAAAGTCCTGGCAGCGCCGACAGCGTGCACAGGGACAAGTCCAGGCCGAGCGCAAAGCCCCAGGTACCTTGTTGGTCCAGGAGTTCGAAGGCCAGCGAGCCGGCGTTGGCAACCTCGGTCCCGAACGAAAGCTTGAATTGATCCTGGTTCTTGGTGATCAACAGCGTCGAGTCGGTGAACGTCAAGTCGCCGAGCCCACTGGGCAGTACAGCTTTGGCGTTACATAACCAGCCGATCAGCCCGTTCAACGTGACTTGGGGCAGGGCACCACGCAACGCTAGCCCCTGAGTGGGATCGTAAGACATGGCCAGCGTCAGGTTGTCGTCGAAGACCAGCCCGCCGGCAAACTGAGCCGAGGTCTTAGCGTTCGCTCCGAGCCCTTTTGACAAACCGAATTGAATGTCCTCGATGGTCAGGTTGTGTGGGCCCAGTGGAATGACCCACCCTGGGGATTCGGCCATTTCGGTGTAAAAGTTGTAGCCAGCCTGGGCATCGATGTTGACCGATAGCATATCGATCGTCAGATCAGTCGGTGGCTGGATTGACGGCAGGTACTGCGTGAGCAGCGCCTGCAGCGGCAGCGTCACCGCGTCCTCCAGTTCGCCGGCAATGAAGAAATCAGGATAGCCGGCGCTAACGCGTACTTGGGCGGCGTTACCGATCAGGAACAACGCCTCTATCGAAGCGGCCGGTGCAGGCGTGATAAAGGGCGTGGTGACATGGAACTCAACGGAGATGGATTGGAGCAAAAACTCATCGCCCAGCAGTTTCCATTGGGCGTCCGGGATGCCAACGGTCAGGTAGACATAGTCGACGCTAAGGCCGGTGCCCGACCCCGTCAGCGCGATCGCTGCGTCCAGCAACTGCAGCTTGCCGGCATCATGCAGGGCGTCTTGCAGTGGCCCCGGCAGGTAGTCGATCAGCGTCGAGGTGCCTGCCAGGTCCAGCAGGTCCGCCAGATTGCTCAAGGTGAAACCGCTGAATTCTCCGGTGATCACCAGCTTGCGAGTGCCCTTGGGAATCTTCGATGACAGCTCAACGGTCAGGCCGGCACTGGGTATCGTCAGCGCACCACTGATCGCCATGAATGGCTCATAGCTGGGGTTGTCCATCCACCACTTCGCGCTCAAAGGACTGTAGACCGAGAAGATCGTCTGGGTAAGCGAAAGTTTTTCGGAAATGGAAACTTCCAGTCCCAGGTCCACGAACAGGCTGATGCCCGGCGGCGAGTTTTGTTCTTTCCATGGGAAATTGTTAACCATCTCGCGCAACGGCGGCACCTGCACGGAGGGTTCGACGATGCTTCCGCCGATCGCGAAACGGTCGTTGACGTCCAGTAGATGTTCCAGCGCCAGCAGCACGCCTTTAAGCTCAACGATGCCAGCGAAACCGAGCCCTGCATCCAGCGACACTGGCGCTTTGGTGGAACCCAGGTCGATATCAACGACAGCGGCATCGGTCAGTGCATAGAACCATGCGGCGGTCAGCGTGAGATCGTCCAGCACCGACGTCTGGGGAGCGGTGACACTGGAACTGAAGTCGAAGCTGACTGGCAGATCCGGGAAACTGTCGGAAAATTTCCAGTTTCGTCCTGTGCCAATCAAAGTGAACACCAACTGGACATTGACGTCGCCGCTTTGCGGGTCGAGCACAAAAGTGGCTGTTACGGGAGCATTAGCCACTTGCCGAAAAAGCGAGGCGGTGCCGACGCGCTGCACTGTATTGCCGCCGTCGTCGGGACCGCTGCTCGCATTGGAAATTGTCAGCGGTTGATTGTCGAAAATGCGCCCGTAAAAATCGGCGAATTTTGTCGTGGTCACCGTACCGGCAACGATGGTTGTCGTCCCGTCCAGCCCTATCTTGAGGTTCTCGCGAAGCGTTTGGATATCCATGGCCATTTCTTCATCAGAAAGCGAAGTTCGCTGGGGTTATTCTTCGAGAGTCATGACAATAGGCATGTGGTCGCTGATGATCTTGGCATTCTTCATTGCCAGCTGCAGCTGCATGCGGGTGACGATCATGAAGGTGAAGCTGTCCATGATTTCCTGGAGGACGACGTTGGGAACGCAGACCTTGAGTTCCCAATTGGAGGTGATGCCGCGGATAAATATGTTGTCGTAGGCACTGGCCAAAAAGGCGTCGTCTACATCGCCTCGCTGGATCATTTTCTCGCGATTGACGATGTCATTGACGAACGATTTCAACGAGGTAAGGGTGGTCTTCTCGCCGTCGAATATACCGGAGAACTTCAGGCTGGTCAGAGGCGCATAGGTTGCAGCATTGGCAGTGTCGTAGTTGAAGTCGCCAGAGATCAAAAAGGTCGTGTTGCCCGTGTTGATCTCGATCTCTTCGGTCAGATCTGCCAGCAACTGGATGGTCGCGTCTTTCTTGTGGTACTTGGGTTGGGGGGCATGCCAGAGCAGGCAGTTGAGCTCCTTGGGCTTGCCAGCGGTTTTGGCCTGCATGTTCCAGAACAGTGGATTGCGGTCAGCGAAGATCACCTTGGTGCTGGCGGCGACTGCCATGTTGCTGACGTTGACGTTTGCATCGTCCCAAAGCAACGCGTACTTGTCGGCGCGTCGGGCAAAAGTATGGGCGACTTCAATATTTCGCTGCGACACCTCGTATTTCCACTTGCTCCCTGAACCTACAAGCTTCTTGCGATCATTGATGGCCTGGACCAACACTTGCACTGCTTGCTCACCCGTGCCGAGCGTCACCTCCATGACGCCGATGACGTTGGCCTGCATCTCATCGATCAACACGGCGATCCAGGCCGCGACGTTGACGTTTCGAAAGACGTCCTTGGCGCATTTCCTCGAGGACAGGCTTTCGATATTCCATGACATGTAATCGGCGATTTCCGGCATGGGCGTTCACTCCATGTGAGGGCGATTACGGTATCCCGGCGGTGTCGGCGCAGGTTCCGCCGGGATATCGTTCAACTGGCGGTGACGCTGGCGGTACCCGTCAGCAGGATCTGATTGCCCACGCCTGTGATGTTCAGGTTCCGCGGCGTCACCTGCAGAGTGAAACCTTCGAAATTGCCGCTCAGATCCGGGATTTGCAGCAGGCTCTGAGCCAACTGACCTTGGATCGTTTCCTGGATCTGACCTCCTACCACATCGTTGAGGATCGCCAGGGTAATAGAGGAGATCACACCACCGCCCAACGTCGCCATCCATGCCCAGAAATTGGAGGGAGTGATGTTGACCGATGGGCGAGAAACACTGCCGCCGCTTATACGGACGTTACGTTGCGCATCCACCACCACCTGCAGCGTCGCGGTGACCGGGCTGATGGAAATATCCCAGTCTGCCGGGCCCAAGCTGTAGCTACCGCTCAAGTTGAGCGTCAGCGTCAGGTTACCGTTGTTGACCGAAGCGCTGTAGCTGTTGAGATGCACGACAGCACCGCTGGCCGAATAGGTCTTCTGTACTGTGCTCCACCACAGATTGGCGACGACCTGTTGGATCAGCGGCTCGGTGAGTACCAGGTTGAAGCCGCCATTGGACGGTGGCTGCTTCTGGCTGATAGCGACCGGCGAGGACAGTCCGCCCGCCCCATAGGCGTTGCCGCCATCGATCAACAGGGCATATCCGGCAAAGGTGATACCGTTGACGGGGCCCAGCGGTATGGCGATTGCGGATATCAGGCTGTTCACTCTGCTGGCGATATCACTCTTCAAGGCGTTCAGGATCTCGTCCACAAACGGATCGTCGGTGACAAAGTTGATATCGGTCACTGACAAACGCACCACACCGTTGCCATCTACCATTGCCCGTGCGCTGGCATTGGCACCGACTGTGCTGCTGGTGGGGTCCCCGCCGGTCACGGTCACGGACAGATCCACCGGCATACTGACCAGGAAAGTCTGACCGCTACCGCTGGCGGCCAAATTGAATGTCGGTGGTGCAGATACGCTCCAGGTCAAACTCGCGTTCGCATCGGGGATGTTTGCGGTGTCGCTCAGCTTGGGCGCTATCGTGGGAAAAATGGATTCACTGGCGTTGTTCAGTAACGATTGCGAAAGACCCGCGATGAAGTCGGTGGACATGGTCGAAACTCCTTTTTCGATCAGATATTGGCCAAGGCCTTACGGGCTTCCTGGGTGGCGACCTGCGACAGGCTGGCGAGCAGGTCGGGGTGGGAGAGCTGGCTGTTGAGCGCGGCGACGAGCTTCTTCTGGTTGGCGTCCTCATTGAGCAGTTGGTTGATGGTGGCTTTGAAGACGGTCGCCAGATCGATATCGATCTTTATGTTGCCATTGCCGATGACCGGATTGATCGACAACGCGCTGAAGGTGACGACTGCGGTATCGAGCTGTCCATCCACCGCCTCGGTGGCACTGAAGACCCCGGTCAGGTCATCGACATGGTTGATAGTCAGGCTGAAAGTACCGGGTGGCATGTCCTTGTGGTTCAGGTTGACGTGCAATTCGCCGCTGGCCTGGATCTGGTTGGGTACGGCGGCGGGCCGTTGGTACCCATCCTGTGTATTGGGCTGTTTGCCGTGGAAGGTCACGGTGCTGCCGTCGACGACGATCTCGGGGTCGGTTCCATTGTCGAACTTCACCTGGCTGTTGCTCAGTCCGAGGATATTCAGTTTCTTGATAACGATGTCGATCGGAATCTTTTCGATCGAGAATGAGCCCAGGTCCACTTCGGCGATGGTCAGTGGGTCCAGGGCGCTACCGTCCGGATTGTAGAGAATCGTCGACAGGTAGAAGTCGGAGGCGGGCGTCAATAGCATGTTTTCCAGCAATTGGACGAGTTGACTGTCGGACATGATGTTCTCCTAGCTGTTGAGCTGGTTGAGGATGGCTTTACGCGCGATCTGGCTGAATTCTTCGGACAGTTGCGGCGCCTGGGCGCTGAGCGCATTGTTCAGCGCTTTGGCGATCTGCGACTGGACTTCGGGCTTCTGGAACAAGCGACCGATGATTTGCTCCAACGCGGTGTCGCGTGGCGTCAGAGTCACCGACACATCTATCTGGGCACTGTCCAGCTGTGCGCTGATATCGCTGATCGTGAGCGTCAAGGCATTCACGTCGGCGCCTGATGGGGTGATCGTCAGCGAGCTTTGCAGGTTGACCAGGGTCGCGGTCAGGGTGCCCTGCAGTGGGAGCGGCTTGAAGCCCTGCTGGGTCAGCGAAAACCCGGCGTTCACGGTGAGCGGCGGTGCTGGTGGAACGGGCTGGCTGACCGTCGGCCCCGGGCGGTCGAGCTGCCGTACCGGCCCCTGTGCCAGAGCGCCGAAACTGAGCGTGGCGGCAATCCGCGGAGTGCTGAGCGTGACCGCCGACAGCGGCGCTTGAGCGTTGGAAGCGCCCGTAAGCGTCAGTTTGGTCAACTGGATGTTGGTGTACTTCAGCCCCCCATACGTCTGATCGGGTATATCGATCTGAGGATTGGAATAAGGCTCCAGCACCGGATCCGACGAGCACGCGAGTTGCCACGGGAGATACCAGTTACTGTTCGCTTCGTTCAACGCCACGCGCGTGCGATCGAACAGGAACAGGTCGACGGGCGAGGCCGCGTCCTGGCCGCTGTCGTCACTGGGCAGGCCTTGGCTGGGGAGCGGCCCGAACACACTGGACATGAGGTTCTCGGCCTGTGTGCCGAGCATGTCGTTGACGCTTTGCAGGTTGGAGGGCGAATTCAACATGTTGCTTAACGCGCCAACCATTGCTGCCTGGCCTTGGGAAGCGCTGAGCGCCTGCCTGATCAACTCAATCAGCTCATCTTTGCCCGTCAGGTCGCCATCCAGCGTGAGTTGCGTGAAGTTCAGCGTTATGGAACCGCCCTTGACGTCGGTGATTTTCAGGTCGCTCACCCCGATGGCCAGGGAACGCGTTGCGGCGCTGCCTTCGATGGTCACGCTGACCTGCGCGTTCAACATGCATTCACTGAACGCGACAGTGAACGCACCGGTGCCGATGATGTCAGTGGTCGAGGTGTCGGGAGCGTCCCCGATCAGGAGCGACTGGTCGATGCGATAGTTGCCAGACATCGTCAGCTGCGGCAATTTTGTCTGCCCCGAGGGGCCGTTATAGTAATTGAACAGCAATGGCAGGGTGATGGAGTAGCCTTGGCCCGTGAGTGTGGAGGACGACGGATTGACGAAGATGTTTTGCAAACCGTCCACCAGGACTGCAGACAGACTCAGGTACGGATACGGTTTGTTGGGATCGGGCACGGCGTCTTCGTCGTTCATCAGTGACCATACGTTGGCGAACCGCTGGGCGATATAGCTGCCATTGTCGCCGGTCAGATAGCCCAGATCCTGCTGGTCGGCATGCACCGGCAGCACCAGATTTCCATCCCCCCCCTTCATCTCCGCCAGTTGCCTGGGCAGCCACAGCTTGGCATTGTCCGGGTCGTTGAGGCACGGTTGCAGCGTGTCGAGAAAAAAACTCATCAAGGTGCTCATGGGTACTCCGTCAGCTGCGAGGTCAGCCGTTCAATGGGCGGTCAACGACGTGTAGCGTCAGTTCCTCCAGAGCATCGCGATAGCGGCCAGGAGGAAATGGCTCGAGATAGAACAGCGCCTGCAAGGCTTCGCGCCGGGCAGCCGCGTAGGCCTTGTCGATACAGCCGCAATCACGCAAGTCGTCCAATGCATCGCCCAAACGATGACCCGTCAATGGCGTGCCTTCGCGCAGTGATTTGCTGATTGCATGTGTCGGGCCGAGCGTCTCCATCGCATAGATCAGCGGCAGCGACAGTCGACCCAGTAACAGGTCGATACCTGACTGCTTGCCCGCCGAACTTTCGTACTCCACCACATCGAGCACGTCGTCCATGATCTGGAACGCACGACCCAAGGCGCGCCCGAAGAAGCCACCGCGGCGGGCATCACGGCTACGCCCACCGGCCAGATCGATACCCCCCTGGCAGGCCAACCGAAACAAGACTGCGGTCTTGCGGTCGATGGTCTGGTAATAGCGTGTCAGGCGTGCATCGTGATCATCGGGCAAGGTCCGATCCAATTCGTCCAACTCGCCTCGACAAATATCGAACGCGGTATCCAGCACCAACCGCACCAAGGTCATGTCACGCTCGGTATCCACCGCGGTAGCGAACCCGCGAAGCGCCTGTACGAATTGCAGATCGCCGATCAGCAGCGCGGTCTTGCTGCCGCGAGCCGCCGACACCGATGGCAGCCCGCGTCGCAACTGAGCTTCATCGACGATGTCGTCGTGGATCAAGGTGGCCACATGCAGCATCTCCAGCGATGCCGCGCCTTTGTAGACCTTGTCGGGCAGAGGCCCATTCTGGGCGATTAGCCGTGCCGACAGCAGCATGACCAAAGGGCGTATCTTTTTACCGCCGGCAAACATTTGCCGTTCCACGTCGGTGAGGTAGGGCGCCTGTGGTTCCAACGCCAGCTCCACTTCCTGCCGGAAACGCACGAGGTCTTCGGCCAGCAGTTCTTCACTGATGCGCGCGTACACTGATGCCGACGATGCTGTCGGCTGTTGCGCGATGACAACAGCAATGGAGTCGCTTGCTGACATCATGCCTCCTGGCTGGCGAGCATTCGCAGTACGCGAGTAAGTTGGCTGGCAATGCGGTCTTCGAGGATGCCTCGGATGAAGTTGGCGCTGCCCAGGCGCGAGCGACCGACCTCACCGGCCTGGTCCTGCCACTGCGCGCTGTCAAGGTCTAGAGCCGGCACGCTCAAAGTGCTGCGTTGCAGTTTGAGCGTCAGCGCGCCATCGGGCTGCTCGCTGAGGGTGAAGACGAAGCTGCTTTGCGCGAGCGAACTGGAGAATGGTCCGCTATGCAGGGGTAAGCGGCGCTTGGGATCGTGCAGGCGCAATGATTCTGCATAGATGGACTGCACACGTGCCTGAGCCTCGGCGTCCATGATGAAACCGTGCTGGACGCATAGATCCAGATCGGTATCGTCATGGCTATTGTCGAGGATCCGTGACAACGCTCTTTCCAGGCTCTGGGTCTGCAACAGGACGTTTGCCTGGTTCGCAGGCGAGGCTTTATCGACAGCGCCATAGACAGCCTGGGCGGTCATAGGCACCACATTCTGCTGGGTGTTTTGGGTGGCGTTGGCAACTTGCGTCTGAAAAGTCAGCGCGGCCGTCGCGGCCTCGGGGTAGGGGTGATAACAGGCGCCGTAGAGATTGAGTTGTTGCGCTAACGCGTTCTCATTGTAGGACTGCGACGTCGTACCAAAGGACTTGTCCGTGATCGCTGGATTGACCGGCATGCCCGGTGTATCCAACGCCTGGGACGTATAGTCGGACATCTGCGCGGTGGCGCCATCGCCTATCCAGAGCTTGCGCAAACGTGCATTGGTAGTGAAGACAGCGTTGTAGGCGTCGTTATGCTGGTTGAACGTATCCAGCAGAGAGCGGCCATTTGCAGTCTGATTCAAACGAGTACGCTGATCGTTGGCTTGCTGCAACTGGTCATACTGCTTCTCGGTGATAGTTGGTGGATCGGTATCATCAGCAGTGCTCGCACCCACGGCAAAACTTGCCAGCGGCGCCATCAATCCACCGGTATCCAATTGAACCTTCGCACTCTCCAGGCCGAACAAGTCATAGGTTCCGCTTAGTTGCATCGGCGCCAGGTTCACCACAATCCGACTGGCGTCACGATCAGGAACGACGGACAGCAACGTCACCGGCGACACCACGATATCGTTCAATGCCAGCAGTAATTCGCCACCGTTGGAGTTGCTGGGAATGTCCACGTGGCTCGCCAATGGATAGGGGCCACAATCCGATACCGAAAATTGCCGGGGCAGGGTAGCGGCCAAGGAGGCTGGGCCGGAGGCAGCCGTCAATTTCGGCAGGAAGTCGTCGATAGTAGGCATGCGATGAGCTCTCGTAGGCAGATCAGACGCTGGTAGAGGGAGGTGGAGTGGTGATCGCCAGCGTTGGGACGATTTTCAACATCGAGCTATCGCCGATGTTGACGCTGCCCAAGGTCAGTGCGCTGGGGGCGATGCGAATACCATTGGTATCGTAGTTGGGCACAGAACCGATGGACTCGACTTTGCCTTGCAACGCGTCCTTGGGTTTGTCCTTGACCTCTGCGGCGATGAGGGTCGCAATGGGATATGCAACCGCGGACAGAATTTTCTGGGCCAGGTTTCCAGTCGGCGTCAATTTAAAAGTCAGCGACGGTACCGACGTTATCGTCGCGCTGATAGCGACACCATCGACTGTCACGGTCAGATCGATTTCGGCGGGCGAAGGACTGATGGAAACATCGTAGTCAAACATGCTCGACATGCGCGTTGCTCCGGCAAGGATTTTGAGGGTTACAGCAGGGCCGCACCGAGGGCACAACCTGCCGCCGCCAGGGCCATGCCTGCCGCAGTGAGGGTGGCCTGCGCGTTGAGCGAAGCGCTCAACTGTGCATTGATAGTCAAGGGGGCCACCTGCTTGACTGTGGCCGATAGCGAGGTGATTGAGCCGTTGTAGCTCCAATCGGCCAATTTCTTGAAATCGCCGCTGTCGGAGAACGGATACCCTTGGTAAGGCTGCACGAAGGCCGCCATTGCCGTGTTAATCAACGCATTGCTGGCGATCACGAACACCGGATCGGTGGGCCAGGTTATTCCGTCGATATCCAGCGCACTGGTGTTGCTGGTAAGCGTCGCCGCACCGAGCAAATAGCTTGCAGTAAGTTGCAGCTGTACAGGGTTGAGTGTCACACCGTTCCAATCGAGGTTAGGCAGGTGCACGAGAGCCAGCATCTGATTCGCAGAGGTGAATATCTGCGGCAATAGCATCAGGTTGAATATGGCTTCGTCCCACGCGGAGAATTTACTCTCGTCCAACGAGAGTGCCACCAGGTTGAGTGCCAGTGTTCCCGGCGTAAAGGTGAGCGTGGCGTAGACCACCACGCTCGGAGCGGTACCGCCTACCGCGGGCGCACTATCCAGCGTGTAGCTGGCCTTCAGCGTCGGCAAGGTGATTTGGACCATTGGCAAACTGGGCAAAGGGATGCTCTGGGCACCATTGGTTTCGCCGTTCGGCGCAAGCGCGGCATTCCAGATAGCAGGGGAGGGAGGGCCGAAAGCAAGGCTAGGCGCAGCACCGACATCCCAAGTCAGCGTTACCGCTCCGAGGTCTGGCAGGGTCTTGGGCACGCTGCCCTTGAATGGGTTATCAGTAGTGCTAGGGGCTTTCAGGTAATACTCGCCCAACAAGGTGTTGAGCTCCGTCACGCTGATGCCTGCGGCAGCGTCGAAATTGGTCATCCCTGTACCTTCCTGATGTCTGTGAGAATCCATCTCACACTCGAATTTAGCAGGTTTTTAAAAAGCCACCTTTTTTCTTGAAAATTTATTGATGAGGTGTCAGCTCGACCAGATACAGGAGATGCCAGCGCTTATCGATACCTCTGGCATCCGCCCATTTCGCAAGGAACCGTAGCGGGACACTCCGGCTCCTTGCGCGACGATTGACGACCCGCTCAAAACGCTGGATCACGTTCGCCAATAAAGCTGACGGGTTACATCAACGGAATGCTATAGCTCACAATCAGGCGATTCTGGTCCTGATCGCGGGCAATATCGCTTCGCGACATGCCGTTGCGCCAGCCGAAACCGACGTTCTTCAACGCACCGCTCTGGACCACATAGTCCAGGGAGATGTCACGTTCCCATTCACTGGCGTCATTGCCGCTGGTGGTCTGGATATTGTCGCCCTTGAGGTACATCACCGATGCCTTCAAGCCCGGAACACCGAGCGCTGCAAAGTCATAGGCATACTGGGCGAATGCCGTGCGTTCACCGGCCTGGATGAACGTCTGGATGGTGCGGTCGGTGTAGAGATACAGGCTGGCGCCACCTTCGCCCTTGCCCACCAGGCCACCCTGGTTGAGTTGGGCAAAGTTGCTGTCTTCGGACACGCGTTGATAACCCGCGGTAATGGCGTGGCCGCCCAACGAGTAAATGAACGCCGCGCTCCAGGTATCGTTGTCGATTTCACCGCTACCGTCCTTGGTATAGCCGCCGAGTTTGTAGCCACTGGCGCGACCGGCTGCGCTGCTGTTCTTGCCGTCGGAGGTGGTCTTGAAGTAACGCAAGTCGGTTTTCAGCGAGCCGTATTCACCCAGTGGCAAGACGTGCAGCAAACCGGCGAAGTGCTGCTGGTAATAATCTTCAAGATTGGCGTAGTAATACTGGGCGGTCAGATCCTTGGTCAGTTTGTAATCGCCACCGGCGAAGGTGAATTTATTGCTTTCCTGGCTGGCGCCCGCCACGGCGAGGCCGGCGCTGTCGCTGGAAGCCCGGCCGGTGGCGTGTTCCAGTTGGCCGGCGGTGAAGGTCAAGTTGTCGATTTCATTGCTGGTGACTTGGCCACCCTCGAAGGTTTGCGGCAGCAGGCGGCCATCGTTGGAAACCAGGATCGGCAGTTTCGGTTGCAAGGTGCCGTAGCGCAGTTCGGTCTTGGAGACGCGCATCTTCGCCGTTGCACCAAGCCGAGACCATTGGTCCGCCGCCTTGTCACCGTCATTGGGAAACATCGAGCTGCCAACATGACGCCCCTCGCCGCTGTCGAGCTTCAAGCCCAGCAACCCGATCGCGTCCAGGCCAAACCCCACGGTGCCGTCGGTAAATCCCGACTGATAATTGAGCATGAAGGCCTGGCCCCATTCTTCGGTCTTCGAAGGGGCGGCGGCTCCGTCACGGTTATCGTTGTTGAAGTAAAAGTTGCGCAAGTTCAGGTTGGCTTTGCTGTCGTTGATAAAATCGGCGGACGCCAACGGGCTGAGGACAAGCGTCACACCACCCGTTAAAACACTCAGTACTTGAAATAGGGCTTTCATCAGGACGCACTCCACCGCGGAATCTCTGTTCCGGGCATGTTGAAAAGGCAGCAGGAAGCTCTCGGCCGATCACATGATTGGCCGATGCGTTAAGTAACTCGTTAGAAAAACTTCAATGTATAGAGTGGGGTAGGGGTTAAATCTCCAAAGAGTGTCATGAGTGAAAGTCCCTGGGTTATCAGTCGATCAATCCATGAGCGTCATAAAATGGGTACGGCCCCGGATATTCGCCAAACACGCCGTTATGGGTCACCAGGCCCTCTCCATGCCAGTGGTGCAACAAGTACCCCGCAGGTTCCAGGTTGAAATGCGCGGGAGCGCTTGGCTGTAGATCCAGGACGATTTGATGGGAAGTACCGGGGCACACGCAGCTCAGGCTACCGCCGAAGCGCCGTTGCATCGGCCGATGCAAATGCCCGCACAGCAAGCGCTCCACCTGTGGATGGCGGGCGATGACCTGCTCCAGTGCCTGCGCGTTGATGAACGGCTCGCGGTCCATGTGGCCAATGCCGCTGATAAATGGCGGATGGTGCAGGACCAGCAGCGTTGGCACCTCTGGCCGACAGGACAATTGTTCATCGAGCCAGCGCAATTGGCTGTCCAGCAACTGACCGCCGTGGCCGCCGGGAATGGTGCTATCCAGGCCGATCAGGCGCAGCGGATGCTCCTCGACCACCCAATCCAGGGGAGCACCGGGCAAGCTTGGCAGGTAGTCGTGATCGGCAAATGCCGCCCGCAAATGCTCGCGATTGTCATGGTTACCAGGCACCAGGTAGCAGGGCATGTGCAGGCGCGCCAGTTCGGGGTGCAGCACGGCATATTCGTCAGGGCGACCAAAGTCCACCAGGTCGCCACTGATTACTACGATGTCGGGGCGCGGAACCAGGGCATTCAAATGATCGACGGCACGACGCAACGCGGCGAGGGTATCAACGACGCCATAGGTCAGTTTTTCCCCGGCCTTGAGATGCAGGTCACTGATCTGCGCGATGAGAAACGGATGATTCAAAATAAGCCCTCTGAAAACACGAATATCACGATGACAGGGTGAACAGCACTTGCGGCTCGACGGCCAAGGCGATCAAGGCGCCGGGGGCGTGGATGACGCTGTCGGTGCTGTCCACCAGCAGTGGCTGGGCGGCGCCGACGTCCACCAACAGGCGGCTTTGGGCGCCCTGGAAAAACTGGCCCACCAGGCGCCCACGCAGATGCCCCTCGTTGTCCATCACCCGCAAATGCTCGGGGCGGCAGTAGACGGTGGCAGGCAGACCGCCCCCACGCCACGGCAACTCTCCGCCATTGACCTTCAAGCCCAGGGGAGTGTGTTCAAGTACCGGGAAAGCGTTGAGGTTGCCGACAAAACCGGCGACGAAAGCGTTGGCCGGTTGTTGGTAGATGTCCCGTGGGCTGGCCAACTGCGCGACGCGACCGTGTTCCATGACCAGGATCCGATTGCCCAGGGCCATGGCTTCGCCCTGATCGTGGGTGACGAACACCGCGGTAATGCCCAGATGGCGTAGCAATTGATCCAACTCGCTGCGCAAGCGTTCACGCAACTGCGCGTCCAGTGCCGCCAACGGCTCATCGAGCAGCAATACCCGGGGCTTGGGCGCCAGGGCGCGGGCGAGGGCGACTCGCTGGCGCTGACCGCCGGACAACTCGTGGATGCTGCGTTTGCCGTGATCCTGCAGACCGACCAGTTCCAGCAGCTGCGAGCAACGCTTGTTGCGCTCAGCGGGCGCCATGCCGCGAATTTTCAAGCCATAGACGATGTTGCCGGCCACATCCAGGTTGGGAAACAACGCATAGTTCTGGAACACCATGCCCACGTCACGACGTTCGATGGGCAGGCGGGTGACGTCGGTGTCGCCAAAAAATACCTGGCCCACATCCGGGCGCTCAAGCCCGGCAATCAGCCGCAAGGTCGTGGTTTTACCGCAACCGGAAGGGCCAAGGATCGCCAGGGTTTCTCCGGCGTCGATGGTCAGGTCCAGGTCATGTACGGCAACGGTGCCGTCCGAGAACGCCTTGCGGCAACCCGCCAGGCGAATGGTGGTTCCGCTCATCGTTTTTCTCCACGGGAAAGGCGCGCGCTGATGGCCTGCAACGCAATCAGCAGCGGCACGATCATCAACAGAAATATCAGGGTGTAGGCGCTGGCGACTTCCAGCCTGGCCGAGGCATAGCTGTCAGCCAGGCCCACCGGCAATGTCTTGGTCATCGGGGTGTGAAGCATCCAGGTCAGGTTGAACTCGCCCAACGACAGGGTGACGACCATCAGTACCCCGGCGAGGATTCCCGCCCGGCAGTTGGGCACCACCACACTGAAGAACCGCCGTAGCGGCCCGGCACCCAGGCTGGCGGCAGCCTCTTCCAGAACCGGCAGCTGCTGGCGTTGCATCACCGCCATCACCGGACGCACCAGAAACGGCAGGGTGAACAGCACGTGGCCGACGAGAATAAACAGCCAGCTGCTGCGAAATCCGCCGAACTGACCGTAAGTGAGCAGCAACGCCAAGGCGCTGGCCAGGCCCGGCATTGCCACCGGCAGCACCATCAATTCCTCGAACGCGCGACTGAAGCGGTTGTTCATCCGTACCAGCGCGTAAGCCGCCGGAACCCCCACCACGCAGACGCACAGTGCGCAGGCCACGGCCAGTTGCAGGGATAGCCAGACCGTCGGCGAATAGGCCTGCCAGACCTGCGCCAGCCAATCGAACGTCAGGCCGCTGGAGACGCCCTGGAAATAATTGCGGGTCAGCCCGGCCAGCAGCGACATCAGCACAGGCACCAACATGAAGGCGCAAACCAGCAAAGTGAACAGCAGTTGCCCGACAAACAGCGTTGAGCGCCTCACAAGACCGTCCTCGAATTGTTCGCCAGACGCCTGGCCAGTAGCAGCACCGCCCAGGTCAGTGCGCCCAGCACCACCGACAGCGCGGCGGCAACGGCGAAATTGGCGTAGTTGGTGAACACGTTGTAGATCGCCACCGGGGTCACATTCAGCCGGGTGCCCAGGGTGAACGCGGTACCGAACGCCCCCATGGAAGTCGCAAAGCAGATCGCTCCGCACGAGACCAGTGCCGGTGCCAGGCCGGGGACGATGACATCACAGACCACCCGCCAATGTCCGGCACCCAGTGATTGAGCGGCTTCTTCCAGGCTGCGATCCAGGGTTTCGCAAGCGGCCATCACCGTGAGGATCACCCGCGGAATCGAGAAGTACAGGTAGCCGATGCACAGGCCCATCAATGAGTAGGCAAAAATCCAGCGTTCCCCCGCCAGCTCAAGACCGAGACTGGCGAACAAGCCTTGGCGACCGGCCAGCAGAATCACCAGGAAGCCGACCACCACGCCGGGGAATGCCAGCGGGAAGGTCAGCAAGGCGACCAGTAGCGATCGACCGAAGAAGCGCTGGCGACTGAGGAAAACCCCACTGATGCCTCCCACCAACAGCGCCGCGAGGGTCGTTGCCAAGGCCAGCAGGCAGGTTTGCGCCAGGCTACCGAGGTATTGCGCGCTGCTCAGTACCTGCCAGTAGCCACTTTCGCTACCCTCACGACTTTGTCCACCCAGCACGATCAGGTGCGCCAGGGGCAACAACCAGAACGCGAACAATACTGCTGCGGCAGGCGCCAGGGCCCAGGCCGCGGTCAGCCGCAAACGCGGCACCGTGGCCCGGCCCGAACGGACTGCCCGGGCTTTTATTACCGAGGCGGTCACCTACTTGACCTCACGCAGATAGCGTGCGGAAAAGGCTTCCTGCGCCGCCGCCATTTGCTCGTAGTTGACCACCCCGGCCCGGGCGTAATCGCTGTCGGGCAGGAACTGCGCGGCGATCTCGGCAGGCATTTTCATTGCCCGCACCGGCCGCAGATACGCCTTGGCCCATAGCGCCTGGCCTTGCTCGGACAGAACGAAGTCCAAGACCTTTTCGGCGTTGGCCCGATGCGGTGCGTTACCGACGATGCTCATCACGTAAGGCACGCTGATGCTGCCTTCCTTGGGAATCACGAAAGCTACGTTGGCCTTGTCCTTGTAACGCGCCCGATAGGCGTTGAAGTCGTAATCCACCAGGATCGGCAGCTCACCGGACAGCACCCGCGCATAAGCCGTTTGCTTGGGCACGATGGGCGAGTTTTTCGCCAGTTTCTGGAAGTAATCGATAGCCGGGGCGAAGTTATCCAGGGTACCGCCCATGGCCTGGTTGATCGCGACGGCAGAGACGTAGCCGACGAACGCGCTGGACGGATCCAGGTAGCCGACCATGCCTTTGTACTCAGGCTTGAGCAGGTCGCCCCAGCTTTGCGGCACGGGCAGCCCGCCCAGTGCATCGACGTTGACCATCAGGCCCAGAGTGCCGGAGTGAATGGCAAACCAGTGCCCTTGCGGGTCTTTCAAGCCTGCCGGGATCTGCTCCCAGCCCTTGGGTTTATAAGTGCCAACCACCCCGGCTTTTTGCGCCTGCAAACCGAACGTCACGCCGTAATACACCACATCCGCCACCGGTGCGGCCTGCTCGGCGACCAGTTGCGCCAATGCCTGCCCGGAGTTCTTGTTGTCCAGCGGGACCTGCACGCCGGTGGTGTCGGCAATCGCCTTGAGCTGAGTGCCCCAGTCGGCCCATTCCGGCGGACAGTTGTAGCAAATCGCCGTTTCGGCGGCCTGGGTCAGGCTGGCAACGCCGCACAGCAGCAACGTCGCCAGGGTTTTACGCAAGCGGATCATCAAGAGTCTCCTCGTAGGGTTGAGTACTTTCGCCCGGCCGGATATGGCAGGGCAGGCAATGGGAAACCGCAGGGGCACCAGCGATTTGCGCCAACAACTGATCGATCACAGTGCAAGCCAGCGCCTCGATGGGCTGAACGACGCTGCACAGCGTCGGGTGCATCTGGGTGCCGAGGGCAATGCCGTCAAAGCCGATGACCGAGAGTTGCTTGGGCACGTGCCAGCCGTTGCGGCGTAACTCGGCAATCAGGCTGATGGCGAGCAAATCGTTGGAGCAAACCAGCGCACTGAGCGCCTGTGGGCCTTGCAGCAGCGGCTCGATGGCGGCGAAGTCGGCTTGGGTATGGGCGGGCATTTCAATCACCGGCAAGCTGTCGAGCCCCGCCTCACGCATGGCGTCGCAATAACCGGCATAACGCTGGCGAGCGCGGTCGGACTGCAGGGCGGGGCCTGCGACCATGCCAATGCGCCAATGCCCGGCTTCCAGCAGATAACGGGTGGCGAGGGCCATGCCGGCGCGGTTGTCTACCGACACGGCGCTGTAGTCCGGGTTGCCCGGCTGGTGATAGGCCAGCACAAAGGGCGTGTCCTCGTTGTCCAGGCTTTGCAGCACGCGGTTGCTCTCGGCGTCGGTCACCGTGAGGACCAAGCCATCGACGCGCTGTCGCAACAACTCCTCGACCACTACGCTTTCGCGCTCGCTGCTGTAGTCGGTCGTGGCCAAGAGCAGGTTGTAGCCGCGCAAGCGCGCCGCACGCTCCATGGCCTGGAATTGCTCGGCGAACACCGGATTGAGCAGGTTGGGCACCACGACGCCGATCAACTTGGTCACTTGCAGACGCAGTTGGCGGCCGAGACGATTGGGCCGAAAACCCAACTGCCGTGCGGCGGCGAATACCTGCTCCCGGGTGGCCGGACGTACCACCTCAGGGGAGGCAAAGGCACGCGCCGCAGTCGCTCGCGATACCCCAGCCAACTGTGCTACTTCTTTCAAATCAGTCATTGTCACTCGCTTGAGATCGATCTCATTGGCGAGGACAGTACCCAGGAACCGTGGCATTTCTGCGACGCAGTGATGACGATTTGATGTCAGTGACTGATCTCTATCGTTGATGGCTATTCATCGAGCGGATGCATATTCAGCGCATGCTTGCTGCAAACCCGGACTGCCTGGCAGACCACACCACCGCCAACGTCATGATCAGAAGAACGACCAGGACCGGCGCAAACGCCACGACCCCCAGGTGATCGAGCAGAATGCCTCCGACGATTCCGCCGCCGGCAATGGCCAGGTTCCAGGCCGTGACCAACATCGACTGGGCGAGATCCGCTGCGTCTCCGGCAGTCTTGGCGATGGCCGTCTGGAACAGCGTCCCAGCCCCTCCGAAAGCGATTCCCCAGGCGGCCACGGCGATATACACCGCCGCTGGCCTGTCGCTCATTGCCCCTAGCGTCATTGCCGAGAGGGCGAACAGCACCGTACCTGCAAGCGTCAACGCCCGAAGATGGCGATCGATCAGCACGCCGACGACCCAGATCCCCAGCAACGACGCGACGCCAAAGACCAGCAGGACCAGATCCGTCCGCTCGCCCAGGCCCGCCGCCGCCAAAAACGGAGCGATATAGGTAAAGAGAATGTTGTGCGCCAGGACAAAAGCCAGCACCACGAACAACACCGAGCGAACGCCCGGCAGGGTGAAGACCTGACCCAAGGCGAGGCGTTTATGGGTGGCCTGCCCAGGAAAATCAGGCACCTTGAGTCGTACCCAGACCATCAAGGCCACGGCGAACAGGCTCATGATGGCGAAGCTCATTCGCCAGCCGACCAGGTTGCCGAGCAGCGTGCCGGCCGGTACGCCGAGGGATAACGCCAAGGGCGCGCCCACCATGGCGATCGCAATCGCACGACCTTTCTGGCTTTCGGGCACCATGCGGGCGGCATAACCGGCCAGCAAGGCCCACAGCAGCCCGGCCGATACGCCACCGAGCAAGCGCGCGACCATCGTCAAAACATAATGGGTGGAAAGCGTCGTGACGGTATTGGCAACGGCGAAGCCGGCGATGGCCAGCAACAAGAGTGTTCTGCGTCGCATACCTTGGGTCGCGGCGGTCAATGGAATGGCCGCCAGCAAGGAGCCGATCGCGTAGACCGTTACCAACTGGCCGGCCAGGGCCTCGGAGATCGCCAGCCCTTCGCTGATCTGTGAAAGAAGCCCGGCGGGCAAGGCTTCGGTGAGGATGGTCACGAACGCTGCGAGGGCGAGGGCAAACAGTGATCCGATGGGGAGCGGTGCCGTGGCTTGAACAACCTCGGCCTCGGCATCGATGTGGGTATTGGCAATCGTCATGGGTCACCTGTTTGGAGCGCGCCTGACCCGCCGGGACGGCGCGGTCAATTGCAGATTGATAAGTGTCGACTACGGTAGGTGCCCGTCTTTGGCGAGACAAGAATGCTAGAGTGCACAACACATCGGAAAAAATGTCCGTAATGGGGGCCAGGCGTGGAATCACTGAGCGGGATTGATTTTTTTGTGCGCGCGGCCGAAACCCGCAGCTTTTCAGAGGCGGGCAGGGCGCTGGGCATTTCGTCTTCGGCGGTGGGCAAAAGCGTCGCCCGGCTCGAGGCGCGACTGGGTGTGCGGCTGTTTCATCGCAGCACCCGCAGTATCACGCTGACGGCGGAAGGGACGCTGTTCCTTGAGCGTTGCCGGCGCATTCTCTGCGAAGTCGAAGCGGCCGAACAGGAACTGTCGCAAACCCGCAAGGCGCCACGGGGCAAACTGCGCGTGAGTTTGCCCCTCGTTGCGGATTTGGTCATGCCGACGCTGATCGCCTTCATGCGCCGCTACCCCAGTATCGAGCTGGACCTGGATTTTTCCGATCGGCTGGTGGACATCATCGAGGAGGGTTTCGATGCGGTCATTCGAACCGGAGAGCCGAACGACTCCCGGCTGATGTCCCGTCCGTTGGGCCCGTTCAAGCTCGTTGTGGTCGGTTCGCCCCGGTACTTCGCCGAACATGGCACACCGCACGCACCGGCGGACCTGCTGCATCATGCCTGCCTGCTCTACAAGTTCCCCAGTACTGGCAGGATGCAAGTGTGGCCGGTAAACGGGGACGGGGAGCCGGAACTCAACCTGCCGGCGACCCTGGTCTGCAACACCACCGAGGCGTTGCTACACGTGGTGCACGATGCGCTGGGGATCGCCTGCGTGCCGGATTTCACTGTGCGCGAGGCCATCGCCAGCGGTGAGCTGGTCACCGTCCTGGACGACTTCAACAGGCATCAGAGCACCTTCCGCATGCTCTGGCCCTCAAGCAAACACCTGGCGCCGAAGTTGCGGGTGTTCATTGATTTCATGAGCAGTGAGTTGTTCAAGTGACTGAACCGCCGCCATCGCGAGCAGGCTCGCTCCCACATCTTTCACTCTAACCATCGACAGGGTCAGTTTCTGGCACCATTGTTTTGCCTGGCTCCAGGTGCGAGCGGCCGTTGCGGCGTATGTTCAGATCAAGGGGCCTTGTTCTCGACCAGACAATTTCCGCCATCCACCACGATGACTTCGCCGCTCATGTAACTTGCGTCTGGCGATGCAAGGAAAGCAACCAGCGCAGCCACTTCTTCGGGGCGTCCCGCCCGGCCCATCGGCGTGTACCGTGCGGCCTCGACTTCCTCGGGAGAACTCGACCCCGTAGCGATCCAGCCGGGAGCCACGCTGTTCACAGTAATACCTTGGCGGGCCACTTCAAGCGCCAGGCCCATACTCATGCCTACCATTGCGGCCTTCGCAGCGCTGTAGGCCGCCTCGCCGGGGTTACTGCACCGCGTGCCGGTAGTGGAACTGATGTTGACGATGCGCCCGTAACGGCGCGCCTGCATACCGGGCAGAACAGCCCGTGTAAGAAGAAAAGCCGTGGTCAGATTTCGAGCCAGCGAAAGGTTCCAGGCTTGCAAATCCATGATCGCCAGCTCCGAAAGCACCTCTGGGGAACCTTGCATGGCCATGCCCGCGTTGTTCACCAGGATATCGATCCGCCCCCAGCGCGACTCTGCCCAAAGGCTGAACTCGCGTACCTGGTTTTCATCGGTCAGGTCGACGGCCCGCCCTTCGACTTCGAAGCCTTCGGTACGCAGTTCTTCGACTCGATCGAAGACCCGAGCGCTGCTGGCGGTGATGATCAATCTGGCTCCGGCCAGACCAAGCCGGCGTGCGATTGCCATCCCAATGCCGATCTCACTTCCAGCGCCACTGACGATTGCCACATGATCCTGCATTACAGCGTTTGGCATGGTGCTCTCCAAATGATCAGCCAGGTTCGGCCACGACCTGGGTGGATGCAACCCACCCAGGCTCAAGCCGACGAAACGGTGCGATGGTCAATCCCAGGCCGGCCAGCAGTACATACAGCAGGCCGGCGACTGCAAAGAGCAAACTCAAGCCGCCGACCTTGCCGATACCGAGCACGGGGGCCAGCCAGGCTTGCAGCTCGCTGCCTTGGCTCATCAATGGAATCGCCCAACCGTCGGCCAGCGCGCCCGCGCCCAGCGCCCCGAGCGGCAGGGCCAGCAGGCAGACGATCTGCCGGGCTGACAGTACCCGACCGAGGATGGCGTTGGGCAGGCTGCGCTGCCAAAAGCTCTGGTCGCTGCTGGTGCTCAGTGAAAAGCAGCCAAAGGCGACGAATGCCGCCGCATACAAAACCACCGGCGAGGTACTGATACCTATGCCCAGGATGCTGACGCCGAGCATCAGGTCCGCGAGCAATACCGTGCGGATCAATCGCTGTGGTGGACGGGCGACCACCCACAATGAGCCGCCCAGCATGCCCAGGCCGCCGCAGGTCATCAGCGTGCCCAGCACCAATACCGAATAACGTTCCAAAACCATGGGCGCCAACAGGACCGAGGCCAGCCCGAGCATCAAATGCTCGACGCCCAGGTAGGCAAGCAACGCGCAAAACGCCGGACGCCCGCGCAGCACCGCCAAGACGGGTGCCAACCCGCCCACGGCCACGACACGCTCCTGGCCGGTGGCGCGCACCGCCGTCGCCACCCAGGCGAGCCAACCGAGCACGCCGGCGGAAAACAGCACCGCACCGACATCCAGCAACAACAATCCAGGAACTCCAACACTGCCCAGCAACAGGGCCGCCAGGGTGGGCGCGATCAGTTGCGGCAAGCCGACCATCAGTTGCATCAGGCCGTTGGCCCGGCCAATCGCTTGCGCACTGCTCAAGATTCGCGGGATCGCTGCCTGGCAAGTGAGCATGCGCATGACCTGGCCACTGGAATTGACGGCGGCAAAGGCATACACCTGCCACCGTTCCAGCTCGCCTTGCTCGAACAGCCACCAGAGGATCAGCGCCGCGAAACCGCTGCCGGCCTCGACGCCGAGCAGGATCGCCCGCGCCTCGCAGCGGTCCACCAACCAGCCCGCCACGGGCGCCAGGAGCAGTCCCGGCAACGCAGACAGCGCGATGACCAGGGCGTAGTCCGTCACACTGGCGTGTTGCTGCAACAACCAGATGCCCAGGCTGAAGGCTGCAAGGGCCGACCCCAAGGTCGAGACGACCTGACCCGCCCACGCCCATACCCAGGGCCGCACCGAATGCTCAATTTTCATGGGTTTGAAACGCCTCCAGCGCGGGCCAATAGTGTTTTAGGTACTCGGCCAAGGTCCGTGCCGCAGGCGCTTTGAGAATCGACAGGTGATCACACCCTTCAAGCACGTGGCGCTGACAGTCCCCGGCGAATGCCTCCCAGCCATCCTCGGTTTCGCCATGACCTCGCCCGGCCTTGAACACTACCACGGGGCCCGGATAGACCGATGCCGGTCGATAGTCTTTCGCCAGGTTGGCGTAAAACACCCGCAAAGGACCGCGCAACGCATCGGCACGGGCTTGCGCGGGCATCAAACCGACGGCTTGCATGCGCGTCAGCAATCGGGCGCATTGCTCGTCCGGTTCCAGCTTGGCCAGGCTGTCGACGTCGAGGCCCAGCTCACACCCGGCCTCCATCTCCAGCAACGCCACATAGTGCGCCAGGGCCCCACGCGAATCACTGGCCAACCGCGTGCCAGGCGCGCGACTGTCGAGCACCAGCACCGGTGCCACCCCAGTACCCTCAGCGTGCAATTGGCGGGCGACTTCAAAGGCCAGCCAGCCGCCAAATGAGTGCCCGAGCAGGTAGTAGGGACCGTTCGGAACCTGCGCGCGGATTTCCCGCACATAAGCGCTGGCCGCAGCCTGCACCGAGGCATGGGGCTCGCGCTGGCCGTCGGAACCACGGGCTTGCAGGCCGATCACCGTCAATCGCGGGTCCAGTTGCCGGACCAGGGGCACGAAGCTGGCGACATTCGCGCCGGCGCCGGGGATCATGAACAGGCAGGGCGCGTTCGGCGCGCCGGTTTGCAGGACCAGGCTGACGCGCGCGCCCGACGGACCGGCAGGGGGCTGCTCGGCTCGCGCCAGCGCCTGCTCCAAGGCCTGCGCCAGCCGTTGCAAATGCTCGGGGTCGCGCATGATCGACCAGTGATCGCCCTCGATACGCTGCTCGACCAGCTCGGCCCCCAGCAGCGCGCGCCAATCGGCTGCCAGATCTCGCGAGTCACTTCCCCCAGGGCCTGCCGATGTGGCGCGGAACAGGTGCACGGGCAGGCCTAGCGGCGCCGGCCGATAGCGAACCATGGCATTGCGCAGGTTCAGGTTGAGACGGGCTCGGCGGCTCAGCTCCTGGCGGTCGAAACCGGCTGGCAGCCAACCCCGTGCCTGGGCCGCAGCGATCACCGCGTCCAGATCGAGCCCGGCATGCCAGGTGTCTTGGGCAGGGTCATCGGCGCTGTCGCCGACCCGGTGGTGCGCCAAGTACCCGATCAGTTGCTGGCGCAGGCCGGCTTCGTCGAAGCTCAGCGCCAACGGTGCGGCGCGCAGGGCGCCCGGCTGGCTGCTGTCGATCAGCCCGAGGAACGCTACCGGGCAATCCTCGCCCAGCAGTTGGCGGGCCATTTCATAGGCCAGCACGCCGCCCGCCGACCAGCCGGCGAGCTGATAGGGACCGTGCGGTTGGACCGTGCGCAGCAGCTCGATGTAGCGTCTGGCCAAGGTCGTGTTGTCGACGCCGTCGTCCAGTTCGGCGGCGGCCTGCACGGCATAGATCCCCCGTTCCGGGTCCAGATGCTGCGCCAGCCGGACGTACGGCAACGCCTCGCCCGTGCCTTCATGGATGAAAAACAGCGGCGCGCGCCCCGGCGAACCGGCGCGAATGCACAGCAGGCCTTGGGCCGCGACGCTGGCAACGTCCCGCGTAACGACCTCGCGGGCCAGCGCGGCGAGGCTTTCAGCGCTGAACAGGGCGCCGATGGCCACATCCATTCCCTGCGCGCGCAAGCCGTCGAGCAGTTGCACGAGCAGCAACGAATGCCCGCCCAGGGCGAAGAAGTTGTCGTCACGACCGATCTGCTCGATGCCCAGCAGTCGCGACCAGAGTTGCGCCAGTCGCGTTTCCGTGGTGCCGCGTGGCGCCGCATAAGGATGCTGTTGCAAGGCTTGCTGATCGGGAGCCGGCAGGGCGCGCCGGTCAAGTTTGCCGTTGGCGGTCAAGGGCCATTGCTCCAGCTGCACATAGGCGCTGGGCAACATGTGCGCTGGCAATTGTCCGGTCAGTGCTGAGCGCAATTGCCCAGGCTCCAGGTGCCGGCCCGGCTCGGCCAGCAGATAGGCGACCAGGCGCGCATCGCCGGGATCGTCCTGGCGCGCCAGCACCACCGCCGAGCGCACGCCGTCCAGGGCACTCAGCCGGGCTTCGATTTCGCCCAGTTCGATGCGGAAGCCACGCACCTTGACCTGCTGGTCATTACGGCCCAAGTAGTGCAAGGTTCCGTCGGCGGTCCAGCGTGCCAGATCGCCGGTCTTGTAGAGACGCTCGCCTTGGCCGCCGAGAAAGCGCGCCGGTTGGAAGCGCTCGGCATCGAGCGCCGGTTGATTCAGGTAGCCGCGCGCCAGGCCTGGGCCGGCGACATACAGCTCGCCGACCACGCCGCGTGGTACCAGTTCGCCGTGGGCATCGAGCAGGTAGACCCGCAAGTCCGGGATGGGCCGGCCAATCGGTGCCAGCCCGGCCTGGGCATGGCAGTCGGTGGCTTCGATCGGCTGGTAGGTCACATGCACAGTGGTCTCGGTGATGCCGTACATGTTCACCAGGCGGGTAGCCTGGCTGTCCGGCCGTTCGAACCAGGGCCGCAGCGCGGCGGCATCCAGGGCCTCGCCGCCGAAGATGACACAGCGCAACCGATGGGGCTCGGCGCGGGTCTGTTTCATCCAGGCGTAAAAGGCGCTGGGCGTCTGGTTGAGCACGGTGACGCCAGCGTCCACCAGCAGGTGGTAGAAATCTTCCGGGCTGCGCGAGGTCAAGTAGGGCACCACCACCAACCGGCCACCGTACAGCAGCGCACCCCAGATTTCCCACACCGAGAAGTCGAAGGCGAAAGAGTGGAACAGGGTCCAGACGTCCCGGTCGTTGAAGCCGAACCAGTCATCGGTGGCGCTGAACAGCCGCATCACCGCGCGATGCTCGATCATTACGCCCTTGGGCACGCCGGTCGAGCCCGAGGTGTAAATGATGTAGGCCAGGTCCGTGTCACTGGCTCGCGGATCGGCTGCCAGGTCAATGCTGGACAAATGCCCCCATTCACCGGTGTCCGGGTCCAGGGATACCACTGCGCACGACGCGGGGATCTGCAGCGTCTCAGGCAACGCAGCCAGGGTCAGCAGGACCCGTGGCGCACTGTCGTCGAGCATGAAGTTCAAGCGCTGCGCCGGGTAGACCGTGTCCAGCGGCACATAGGCGCCTCCGGCCTTGAGGACCGCGAGTATGCCGATGAGCATTTCGATGCCGCGCTCGGCGTGGATCGCCACGCGGCTGTCCGGGCCGACATCCAGGTCGCGCAGGCGATGGGCCAGGCGATTGGCCCGCTCGTTGAGCGCCCGGTAGCTGAGGGTCAGGTTCTCGTATTGGAGCGCGACGGCGTCCCCACGACGTGCGACCTGGGCCTCGAAACGTTGGTGCAATCGTTCGCCGCTCGGGGCCGCCAGCGCCAGCGCCGGATTGAAGCCATGCAGCAACTGCTTGCGCTCGGCCTGGCTGAGCAGGTCGATGCGGGTCACGGCCCGACGGTCGTCGTCGACCATGGCCCGCAGCACGGCCAACAGCGCCTGCCAGTGACGGGCCACGGTGTCGGCATCGAACAGCGCGGTGGCGTAGTTGAAGCCACCCTCGATGACATCGCCCGCTTCATGGACATCCAGGGCCAGGTCGAACTTGGCCGTGCTGACCGGCGCGCCAACGCTGTGCAATTGCAGTCCGTTGCCGAGGTCGAGGTTGCCCTGTGGAGCGTTCTGCCAGGCCAGCATCAGTTGGAAAATCGCGTTATGAGCCAGCGAACGCGGCGGATTGAGCGCTTCGATCACTTGCTCGAACGGCAGGTCCTGATGCTCTTGGGCGGCCAGCGCCAGGCCCTTGACCTGGGCCAGCAGCGCACTCACCCGGGGCGCGTCGCCCAGGTCGATGCGCAGGGCCTGGAAGTTCACGAAGAAGCCGATCAGCGGCTCCAGCTCGACCCGGTTGCGGTTGGCGACAGGTGAGCCGATCACCACCTCCGCCTGGCCCGACAGCCGACTGACCACCACGGCCCAGGCCGCCAGCAAGGTCATGTACAAGGTGGTGCCATGGCGCCGTCCGAGGGCCTTGAGCCCGTGGCTCAGTTCGGCATCGATGCGCACCGGCAGGCTCGCCCCGGCGTAGTCCTGTCGAGCCGGACGCGGGCGGTCGGTCGGCAGGGTCACGCAGGTCGGCGCGCCGTCCAGGTGGGCCTGCCAATAGGCACGTTGGCGTTGCAATTCGTCCGCCTGCAGCCATTGGCGTTGCCACAGCGTGTAATCGCCGTACTGGCGCGCCAGCGGCGGCAAGGGATCGACCTGATCCCGGCTGAAGGCTTGGTAGAGACGGGAGAACTCGTCGGTGAGTACGCCCATGGACCAGCCATCCGAGACCAGGTGATGCACCGTCACCAGCACGACATGATCGTCGACATCCAGGCGCAACAGGCGTGCGCGGATCGGCCACTGACAGGTCAAGTCGAACGGTCGGCCGGCTTCCTCGGCGCACAGCATCTGCCAATCCGCCGCGCCGGGCGCGCTCAGATCCAGCATCTCCAGGGCCATCGCCCGTGGTGGGTCGATCACCTGACGCGCTTGGCCGGCAAGGCTCACGAACCGCGTCCGCAAACTTTCGTGGCGCGCCACGATGCGATCCAGGCTGCGGCGCAACGCCTCGATGTCGAGCTTGCCGCGCAGGCGCAAGCCCGTCGGCATGTTGAAGGCGGCTGTCGAGTCCGGGTTGAGTTGCTGGATCAGCCAGAGGTTTTGCTGGGCGAACGAGAGTGGCAGGGGCTGGCTGCGGTCGGCTTCCTGCAACGGTTCCAAGCGACTGCGCCCGGCGTCGGCCAGCACTGCCGCCAACGCGTGCAGGCGCGGTTGAGCGAAGACCGCCGAGAGCGGTACTTCCAGGCCCAGTCGATGGCGCACTTGTGCGAGCAACCGCAATGCCAGCAGCGAGTGTCCGCCCAAGGCGAAGAAATCGTCTTCGCGACCGATCGATGCGACACCCAGCAACTCGCTCCAGATCGCCGCCAGGGTCATCTCCAGCTCGCCCTCGGGCTGGCTGTATTCCGTTTGCGCAAACGCCTCGGGGGCTGGCGCCGGCAAGCGTTGGCGATCGACCTTGCCATTGCTGGTCAGCGGCAGGGCATGCAGTTGTACAAAGGCGCTGGGCAACATGTACTCGGGCAGGCGCTCACTCAGTTGGCTGCGCAGGTCCAGCGGCGACAAGGTCTGCTCGGCGCTGAAATAGGCGACCAGGCGCGGGTCGCCGTGGTCCGCCGGCAGCACGACGACCACCGATTCGCGCAGCCCAGGCAATTGATCGAGGCGGCTTTCCACCTCGGCCAGTTCAACCCGATAACCGCGAATCTTCACTTGGAAGTCATTGCGCCCCAGGTACTGCAGCGTCCCTTCTGCGGTCCAGCGGGCCAGGTCGCCGGTCTTGTACAGACGCGCGCCGGGAGTGGAGTCGAACGGCGGCTCGATAAACCGCTCGGCGGTCAGCTCGGGACGGTTCAAGTAGCCTTGGGCCAGGGCCACGCCGGTGACATGCAGTTCGCCGACAGCGCCCTGGGGCACCCATTGGCCATGGGCATCGAGCAGGCACACCTGGGTGTTGGCAATCGGCCGTCCGATCACCGGTACGTCCGGCCATTGGTCCGGATCGTCGGGCAGGGTGTGGGTACACACCACATGGGTTTCGGTCGGGCCATAGTGGTTATGCAAGCGCGCGCGGGGATGGTGCTTGAACAGTTCGCGCAACGCGTCGGTGATGCGCAACGCCTCGCCCGCGACAATCACGTCGCGCAGCATGGGCAGTTCAAGCGGGGCGTCGGCCCAGCTGTCGGCCATCGCTGCCAGGGCGATATACGGCAGGAACAAACGCTCGATACGCGCCTGGCCGAGCCAGCGCGGCAGGCTCGCGAGGTCCAGGCGCAGGGCTTCGTCCAGCAACACCAGGGTGCCGCCGCTGCCCAGGGTGGAGAAAACCTCCTGAAACGCGACATCGAATCCCAGCGCGGCGAATTGCAGGGTACGAGCCGGACCGGGCAATGGCTGTTCGGCCTGCCAGGCCAGCAGGTTGCTCAACGCCAGATGGCCCATGGCGACCCCCTTGGGCATGCCGGTGGAGCCGGAGGTGTACATGACATAGGCCAGGTCATCGGGGCTCGGTTGCCCGAGCGGTGGAGAGGAGGGTGCCTGCATCGCCGTTGCCGCCAAACGCACCGACAGCGGCGTGCAACGGTCGCTGCATTGCAACGCTTCGACGCGCTGCGCATCCCACAGCAGCAGGCACGGCTGGCAATCCTCGATGATGCCTTGTCGGCGGGCGAGGGGCTGACTCGGGTCGAGCGGCACGTAGGCCGCACCGGTCTTGAGGGTGGCGACCATGGCCAACACCATCTCCAGGCTGCGCGGCAGATGGATCGCCACGCGTTGGCCGGGTCCCGCGCCCAGCTCGATCATCTGCCAGGCCAGGTGATTGGCCTGGCGATCGAGCTCAGCGTAACTCAGCCCGCGTCCATGCAGTTCGACCGCGATGGCGTCGGGCTGCAACAGCGCCTGGCGCTCGAACGGCTGGTGTACCCAGCCGGCCTGCGGGTAGGCGGTTGGCGCCGGGTTGAGGCCGTGCAGCAGGTGCTCGCGCTCCTGGGCATCGACCAACGACAGGCGGGCCAGCGGTTGGCGGTCGTCGGCGCACAGCTGGCGCAGCACGTTGACCAGGTACCGCCAATGCCGATGCACGCTGGCGGCATCGAACAGCGCAGTGGCGTAGTTGAGCCCGCCGACAATGCGCCCCTCGGCCTCATAGAGTTCCAGGGACAGATCGAAAGGCGCAGTGACCTGCTCGGCGGCCAGACTGGTCAGGCTCAGGCCATCGAGGTCCAACGCGCTGCGTGGGGCGTTCTGCCAGGCGAACATCAATTGGAACACCGGGCTGTGTGCCAGCGAGCGAGGTGGGTTGAGGGCTTCGACCACATGCTCGAACGGCACGTCCTGGTGCGCCTGGGCCTGCAGCGCGTGCTCACGCACCTGGGCCAGCAACTGGCTGACGTCCGGTTGCCCGGACAGGTCGATGCACAGCGCCTGGGTGTTGACGAAAAAGCCAATCAACGGTTCGACTTCGCTGCGTGTGCGGTTGGCGACTGGGGTGCCGATCACCACGCGTTCCTGGCCGGCCAGGCGCCCGACCACAATCGCCCAGGCCGCCAGCAAGGTCATATACAGCGACGTGCCATGGCGGCGACTCAGGTCCTTGATCGCAGCGCTGGTCGGCTCATCGAGCGCGACCGTCAACCGCGCACCGGCGAAGTCCTGGCGGGGCGGCCGTGGACGATCGCTGGGCAGGTCGACCCGCTCGGGCGCGTCGCGCAGGTGTTCGAGCCAATAGGCCAACTGCTCGGTACGACGCTCGCCGGCCAGCCAATCGCGTTGCCAGGCGGCATAGTCGGCGTATTGGATCGCCAAGGCCGGAAGCGGATCCGCCGCGCCCTGGCGGAACGCTTTGTACAAGGTCGACAGTTCGTCGATCAGCACCCCGATGGACCAGCCGTCGGCGATGATGTGGTGCAGGGTCACGTGCAGCACGTGGCAGCAAGGGTTCTGCCGCACCAGCAGCACCCGTAGCAACGGGCCTTCGCTCAATGAGAACGGCCGGGCAGCTTCGCTGGCCATGACTTGTTGCAGGCGGGCCGGGTCGCTAGCGTCCAGCGCCAGGCAGGCGAACGCCAGGCGCGGCTGCGCGTCGATGACCTGGCGGACTTCCGCGTCCTGCTCGATGAAACGGGTCCGCAGTACGGCGTGGCGTTCGACGATGCGCGTCAAGGCGTTGCGCAGCGCCACTTCGTCCAGTTCGCCATCCAGGCGCAGGGCGCCGCTGATGTGGTAGGCGGCGCTCGCTTGCTCATCCAGGCGGGCGATGAACCATAGACGTTGCTGGGCAAACGACAAGGGGCGCGCAACGCTCTGCGGCAGCACCGTGATCGGCGCCAGGGCGCTGCGCGTCGCATTGCCCATGACGCTGGCCAGCGCGGCCACGGTCGGGTGCGTATACAAGGTCGCCAGGGGCAATTCCAGCCCCAGGCGCTGGCGCACCCGGGAGACCCATTGCACCGCCAGCAGCGAGTGTCCGCCGAGTTCGAAGAAATGATCATGACGCCCCACCTGGGCGACGCCCAGCAGGTCGCGCCAGATCTCGGCCATGAGCGTTTCCTGTTCACCGCTTGGCGCTTCATAAGCCTGGGCGGTCCAGGCGTCTTCGCCGGGCACCGGCAAGGCGGCGCGGTCGAGTTTGCCGTTGGGGGTCAGGGGCAGTGCGTCCAGGGGTATGACCAGCGCTGGCACCATGTACCCCGGCAAGCGGCTCGCCAGGGCCTCGCGCAGCGCCGTTGGCGTCAACGGCGCTGCGTCCGCCGTCGCCACGGCATAGGCCACCAGCGCGGGCTCGCGACCATTACGCTGGACCGCCAGCACTGCTGCGGCGGCCACGTGTGGAAGCGCGAGCAGAGCCGCTTCGATTTCCCCCAGTTCGATGCGAAAACCACGAATCTTGACCTGGAAATCGTTGCGCCCCAGGTAATGCAACTGGCCGTCGGCGTCCCAGAAACCCAAGTCGCCAGTGCGGTACAGCCGCGCCGTCGGCTCGGCACTGAACGGGTCGGGCAGGAAGCGCTCGCGGGTCAGTTCGGGCCGCCCATGGTAGCCACGCCCCACGCCGGCCCCGCCGATATACAACTCGCCAGTCACGCCCACCGGTAGTGGTTGCCGCGCGTCATCCAACACGTGCACCTGAGTATTGTTGATGGGCCGGCCAATGTGCGGGACAAAGCCGCGCGCGCGGTCCATCGAGGCCCAGGTCGAATAGACCGTGGTCTCGGTCGGGCCATAGAGGTTGTTGACCTGGTGCACCGCGCCATGGGCAAACAGCCGCTCGACCAAGTGTCGCGGCAGCGCTTCGCCGGCGAGGTTGACGGTGCCCAGCGAGTCCGGCAGCGCATCGGCGCGCAGCAAGGCGTCAACGGCCGACGGCACACTGTTGAGCAGGCTCAGGGCGGGACGGTGCTCGAGCAGGGCAAGGGCGTCGTCGACCAGTTCGAGGGTGCCGCCGCAGGACAACGGCGCGAAGCATTCGAACACCGACAAGTCGAAGTTGATCGAGGTGCTGAACAGACTGTGGGCAAGGGTTTCAGCGCTAAAGCTACGCAGGGCCCAGTCGAGGAAGTTGCGCGCGTTGCGGTGTTCGATCATCACCCCCTTGGGTTGCCCGGTAGAGCCCGAGGTGTAGATCATGTAGGCCAGGTGGCTGGCCTCCAACGCCACAGCCAACGGCGTCGTGTCGCCGGTGCGCAACGCCTCGTCGACATTGAGCCGCCGGCAGGTAGCGGCGAGGGTGAGGCCCAGCGGCGCGTCGCCCATCGTCAGCACCGCCACGGGGGCACTGTCGTCGAGCATGTAGGCCAGGCGTTGAGTCGGGTAGGCCGGGTCCAGCGGAACGTACGCGCCGCCCGCCTTGAGCACCGCAAGCAGTGCGACGATCAATTCCGGACAGCGGCGCAAGTGAACACCGACCCGTGCCTCGGGCCCGACACCCAGTGCTTGCAGTTGCCGAGCCAGGCGATTGGCCTGGCGGTCGAGCTGTCCGTAGCTGAGCACGCGTCCCTTGCAACGCACCGCCTCAGCCTCCGGAGTCAAGCGAGCCTGTGCTTCGAAGTGCTGGTGCAGCAAGGCACGTTCGGGTTGCGTACGCTGCGTGGCGTTGAAGCGAGCCAAGCGCTGATGCTCGTCCGCCGGCAGGACGTCGAGGGTTTGGGCGAGCTGTTGCGCGTTGTGATCCAGGGCTTCGACCAGGCTGGCGAGGGCACGGTGCAGGAAGGACCAGACCCGTTGCGCCCCCACCGAACCGGCAATTTGCGCAGTCACGCTGAAGCCTTGGCCAAGATCGTCCACCGAAACGGTGAAGGGATAGTTGGTGCGTTCAGCGCTGCTCAACACCTGCATGCCCTCGACACTTTGGTGTGGCGTGTCTTCCAGGCTGTAGCGAAAATTCAGCAGCGCGGAAAACAACGGCGTGCTGGCCGGCACGCCGCTGCACCGTTGGGCCATGGTCAACGGTGCGTGCTCATGTTCGAGCAACGCCAGCAAGGCCTGATGGGTACGTTGCAGGCTGTCGCTTACCGAGGTCTGCGCGAAACCGATGCGCAGCGGTAAGGTATTGATGAAAACCCCCAACGCCTGGTCGGCGCCTTGCACGCCTTGCAAACGACCAAGCAAGACCGTGCCGAATACCACGTCGGCGCGTCCGGTGGCCTTGCCCAACACCAGCGCCATGGCCAGGTGAAACAGACTGGCGACACTCACCTGATGACGCCGCGCCGCCTGGCGCAGGGCGAGCGCCAGCGTTGGGTCCAAAGACCCGTGGGCCTCGTCGATTTCGCCGGTATTTTGCACATCCAGCAGGCCAAACGGGGCGGTGGGTTCGCTGACGTCGGCGAGCATGGTTTGGAAAAAAGCCAGCTGTCGGGCGCTGTCCTGGCCGCGCCGGGCGTGCCCGACGAAGGTCCGGAACGGCGCCGGCTCGCGCAACTGCGCCTCGCGGCCCTGCTGGATCAGCACTATTTCCTCGACCATGCGTTCCAGGGTGGTGTGGTCCAGCACCAGGTGATGGTGCAAGACCTGCAGCAACCAACGTTGCTGGCCGGCGTCGAACGCCTTCACCACCCGTAGCAGCGGCGCCTGGCGGATGTCCAGGCGCCGCTGCCGGGGATTGGTGTGGGCCTGCAATTGAGCGAGCGCATCGGCTTCGGTAATGCGCAGGATCTCGATGGGCAGCGGTGCCTCCCGCCAGACCACCTGCACGGGTTGCTCCAGGTCTTCCCAGGCCAGGGCGGTGCGCAAAATGTCGTGGCGGGCGATGACACGTTGCAGCGCCAGGCAAAAAGCGTCCAGTCGGGCTTCGTCGCTGAAAGCCAGGGTGGTGTGCAGCAGGTAGGTGTCGCCTTCGTCCTGCAACAAATAATGAAAGAACAGGCCTTCCTGCAACGGCGCCAGGGGATAGATGTCCTGCACATTGGCCGCGCCGCCCTCGACGCTGGCGACGATGCGGTCGATCTGCGTCTGGGTCAACTCCACCAACGGCAACAACTCAGGCGTGATGTGGGCGCAGCCCAACGGCACGGGCGCTCCCAACAGAGCGATATCGTGACTCGGTGCCGTTTCGCGGTGCACCAGCGCTGTGGCCAGTGCGGCGATCGTGGGCGCACCGAACAGGGTGCGAACATCAATGGCCCAGCCTTCGGCACGCATGTGTTCGACCAGTTGCACCGCCATCAACGAGTGCCCACCGAGGGCAAAGAAGTTGTCCTGGCGTCCCACCCGCGGCACACCAAGGACTTGGCCCCAAAGCTCGGCCAGGCGGGTTTCCACTGGCCCTTGCGGCGCTTCGTAGCGTTGCTGGGCGAAATGATTTTCAGCGGGTTCGGGCAAGGCACGACGGTCCAGTTTGCCGTTGACGGTCAGGGCAAAACTGTCCACCTGGACGAAGGCCGCTGGCAGCATGTAGTCCGGCAGCACGGCGGCCAGGCGCGCACGCAACTCGCTCGGTTCCTGGGTCGTGGTGGCGGTGAAATAGGCCAGCAAACGTTGCTGGGCGTCGGCCAGGACCACGGCTTCGCTCACCTCGGGCAAGGCCTTGAGCTGCGCTTCGATCTCGCCCAGCTCAATGCGAAAGCCACGGATCTTGACCTGGAAATCGTTACGTCCGAGGAACATCAGCACACCGTCGGCGCGCCAGCGAGCCAGGTCGCCGGTGCGATACAGGCGTGAGCCCGGCTGGAACGGGTTGGGCACGAAGCGTTGTTCGCTCAGTTGCGGCTGGTTCAAGTAACCCAGGGCCAACCCGTCACCGCCAATGTACAGCTCGCCCGCGACGCCAATGGGCAACGGACGACGCTGCTCGTCGAGCACGTAGACCTGGGTGTTGCCGATGGGTTTGCCAATCGGGATATCACCGTTCAGGGCGTCTTCGAGGGTGATGCGGTGGGTGGTGGCGAAGGTGGTGCTTTCGGTCGGTCCGTAGCCATTGAGCAGGTGTTGGGGCGGCGAATGGCGCAGCACCTGGGCGATGCGTCGAGGGTCGAGCACATCGCCGCCAACCATCAGGTAGCGCAGGTTGCGAAACGCCGGGGCCAAGGGTTCGGCGAACTGATGAAAGAGCCCGGCGGTGAGCCACAGCACGCTGACTTCATGGTGCAGCAGGTGTTCATTGAAACGCGCAGCGTCGAGCAGGGTGTCGCGTGGACAGACCACCAGGAAGCCGCCGTTGAGCAATGCGCCCCAGATCTCCAGGGTGCTGGCATCGAACGCCGGGTTGGCGGCCAGGGCAATCCGGTCCTGGGCGTTGAACTCGGCGAAACCGTTGTTGCGCACCAGTCGAGTAACCGCACGGTGCGGCACTTGCACGCCCTTGGGCGCGCCAGTGGAACCGGAGGTGTACATGATGTAGGCGGTCGCTTCGGCGGACACCGAAGGATGCTGGCGCGGCGTGGCGAGAGAGCCCTGCGCAAGGGTGTTTTCCCAAGCTGCCAAGGCCAGGTGTCGGACCGTCGGGTCGAGCACGGTCGACGGCGGTTCGTCGGTGAGCAACCAGGCACTGCCGCAATCGTGCAGCAGAACGCGTTGCCGCTCCAGCGGGGTGGCCGTGTCGATGGGCACGTAGGCTGCGCCGTTTTTCAAAATCGCCAGGATTGTCGCGACCAGACGCGGGCCGCGGCCCAGGCACAGGGCCACCCGGTCACCCGGTTGCACGCCGTGTTCGGCCAGCCAGTTCGCCAGTTGTTCGGCGTAATGGTCGAGCTGACGATAGCTTAGCGAGTGGTCGCCATTCTGCACCGCCGTCGCCTCGGGTCGACGCTGTACCTGGGCCGCGAATAACACGTGCAGCGGCTCGTCTGCCGGGTAGTCGAGGGCGCTGGCATTGAAGGCATGCAGCACTTGTTCGCGTTCGGCTGCGCCGAGAATCGACAGCCCATCGAGGGTTTGCTGGTCATCGTCGACCATGGCCCGCAACGTGGCACACAGGGCCTGCCAATGCCGTTGCACGGTGCCGGCCTCGAACAGTGCCGTGGCATAGGTCAACCGACCGCCAATCACGCCGTCGCGTTCGTGCAGGTTCAGGGTCAGGTCGAATTTGGCGCTGTCTTCGTCGGTGCTCAGCGGCGTCAATTCCAGGGCGCCCAGCGCCAGACTCGGCTGCGGAGCGTTCTGCCAGGCGAACATGACCTGGAAGATCGGGCTGTGGGCCAGCGAACGGCTTGGATTCAAGGCCTCGACCAGATGCTCGAAGGCGACCTCCTGATGGGCCTGGGCGTCCAGCGCGGTGCGTCGCACCTGGGCGAGCAGTTGCGCTACCTGGCTGACCTCGTCGAGCCGTATACGCAACGCTTGGGTGTTGACGAAAAAGCCGATCAGCGGCTCGACTTCGACACGGGTCCGGTTCGCCAGCACCGAGCCGATCACCAGGTCATTCTGCCCGGACAACCGCGCCAGCACGATCGACCAGGCGGCCAGGACGGTCATGAACAAGGTGCTGCCGTGCCGGTCGCTCAGCTGTTTGATGGACTGGACCAAACCTGCGTCGATGCTGACTTCCAGGCTGGCGCCGGTGAAATCCTGGCGCGCCGGACGTGGCCGGTCCAAGGTCAGGTTCAACAGTGGCGGGGCGTCTTCGAGCTGGGTGCGCCAGTAAGCCAGTTGTTCGGCGATTCGTTGCGCCTGGCGCGGTGAGCGTTGCCACAGGGCGTAGTCGGCGTACTGGATGGCCAGCGGCGGCAGCGGGTCGGCCTGGTCAAGGACAAAGGCCCGGTACAGTTCGGTCAGTTCGCGGGTGAGCACCCCCAGCGACCAGGCATCGCCGACGATGTGGTGCAAGGTGACCAGCAGGACGTGCTCCTGGTCGGCCAGGCGCAACAGGCGCGCACGAATCAACGGGCCGCGCGCCAGGTCGAATGGCGCTTGCGCTTCGGCGGCGCAGCGGGCCTGGAATATCGCCTGTGGCTGGCCGCGCAGGTCTTCGTTGGGCATGACGAAGGCCTGCGGTGGGTCGATGACCTGGACCGGCTCACCACCTTCGGAGATGAAACGGGTGCGCAAGGCTTCATGCCGCTCAATGATGCGCGACAGTGCCGCGCGCAATGCCGATTCGTGTAACGCTCCGCGCAAATGCAGACCACCGGCCATGTGGTAGGCCGCGCTGGCCTGGGCATCCAGGTGGGCGATAAACCACAAGCGCTGCTGGGCAAACGACAGCGGCAGCCGTGCGGGCCGCGCAACGGCCGGGATGGGCGCCGCACCGTATTGTCCGGACGCGGCCAAGGCTTCGATAGCCTGGGCCTGACGTTGCAGGGTTGGCTGGTCGAACACGCAGGCCAGCGGTAGCTCGATCCGCAATTGCTGACGCAGTTGGGAAATCAACTGCACTGCCAGCAGCGAATGGCCGCCAGCTTGGAAAAAATGCTCGTCCCGACCGACCCGTGGCAACCCCAACAAACGGCTCCAAATGGCCGCCAACTGGATTTCCAGTGGGCCTTGGGGCGGTTCGAAGTGCCCGGTCGCGCCATGCTCAGGCGCGGGCAGGGCGCTGCGATCAAGCTTGCCATTGGGCGTCAGCGGCAAGGCCGACAAGGCGACGTAAGCGCTGGGCTGCATGTACTCCGGCAGGCCAACGGCCAGGACGCCGCGCAGTTGTACCTCGGACACCGACACGCCTGGCTGGGCCACCCAGTACGCCACCAGGCGTGGGTCCCCGGCCACATCTTCCCGAGCGATCACCACGGCGTGCTGCACGCCCGACACCCGGCCCAGGGCCGCTTCGATTTCCCCCAGCTCGATGCGATAGCCACGCACCTTGACCTGGAAGTCGTTGCGCCCCAGGTAGAGAAGCTGACCCTCGGCGGTCCAGCGGCCCAGGTCTCCGGTGCGGTACATCCTCGCGCCGGGCTGGGTAGCGAACGGGTCCTCCAGAAAACGCTCTGCGCTCAGTGCTGGCCGATTCAGGTAGCCACGGGCGACCCCGGCGCCGCCGATATAGAGCTCCCCGACCACGCCCAGCGGTACCAACTGCCGATGGGCATCGAGGATGTACACGTGGGTGTTGTCCAGCGGCCGTCCGATACCGGGTACGAAACCCTGCTCGCGGCTCATCGACACCCAGGTCGAATACGTGGTGGTTTCCGAAGGACCATAGAGGTTGCACAGCCGCTGCACCGCGCTGTGGGCGAACACTTGCTCGACCAGGCTCTGCTTGAGAGGTTCGCCGGCCAGGTTGACCACACGCGTCGAGGCCGGGATCGCCTGGGCACCGACCAGCGCATCAAGCGCCGAAGGCACGCTGTTGATCAGCGTCACCGGCACCGGGCAGTCGAGCAAGGCCAGGGCATTGCGGGCCACGTGCAAGGTCGCGCCAACGGCCAGAGGGACGAAATACTCGAACACCGCCAGGTCGAAGTTGATCGAAGTGGCAAACAGGCTGTCCCGCAGGCTGACCGCGTCGAATGCGTGCAGCGCCCAGTTCAGCAAGTTGCAGGCGTTGCGGTGCTCGATCATCACGCCCTTGGGCGTGCCTGTGGACCCCGAGGTGTAGATCACGTAGGCCAGGTGCGCGCTGGTCAGACCCAGGCTAGCTGGGTCGGGGTTGTCGCTGGGGAGTTCGGCCAGGCTGGCCTGGGTATGGGGGGCGTCCAGGCACAGCAGCTCGCAACCGCTGGGCGCTGGAACGCTGGATTGCAGGGCGCGAAGTGTCAACAGTGCCCGCGGCGCGCTGTCTTCGAGCATGTGCAGCAAACGTTCCCGGGGATACGCCGGATCCAACGGCACATAGGCGGCGCCGGCCTTGAGAATCCCGAGCAGGGCGATCAGCAGGTGCGGGCCGCGTTCCAGACAGATCGCGACACGGCTGTCGGGCTCGACCCCGGCCTGCAATAGACGGTGCGCCAACCGGTTGGCCTGGGCATTGAGCTGCCCATAGGTCAGCGGACTCGAGCCATCGGCGGCCTCGAAACGTGCGGCGATGGCTTGTGGTTGCCGCTCGGCCTGTTGCTCCAGTGCCAGGTGCAGCAAGCCCGGGCCAGGAAGGGCGCGGGTGGTGGCGTTAAAGGTGCGTAACAGCCGTTCCTGTTGCGCACCAGGCAACACCGAAAGCTGGCACGCCAGGGTTTGTGGATGCCGTTCGAGGGCCTCCAGCAGGTTCTGCAGCGCTGTGTTCAGCCAGTCGAGCACCGGTTCGGCACCGACCTGGGTGTCGATTTGCAGGCTCAGCGAAAAACCTTCGCCCAGATCGTCCACCGACAAGTTGAATGGGTAGTTGGTGCGTTCCTCGCCCCCCAGTACGCGCATGCCGGCCAGCATTGGGGCGTGCTCGGTGGCAGCGCTGTGCCGGTAGTTGAGCAACGCCGAGAACAGCGGCGTGCCACTGGGCAAGGCACTGCAACGCTGGGCCAGGCCGAGGGGCGCGTGCTCGTGGGCAATCAACCGACTGAGCAGCGCGTGGGTGTCGCGCAGCGCCTGTTCCACCGGCACCGCCAGGCGCACCCGCAATGGCAGGGTATTGATGAACAGCCCCATGGCGGTCGCGGCTTCGCCGGCGCCGAGCAAACGACCGAACATCACCGTGCCGAACACCACGTCGTCGCGGCCGCTGGTCTTGCCCAGGACCAGGGCCCAGGCCAAGTGCAACAGACTGGCGCTACTGACGCCGAGGTTGCGTGCGAGCAGACGAATCCGGCGACTCAGATCGATCGCCAGCGGTGCCTCCAGGGTCTGGACCTGGCTGCCATCGCCGCGTACGTCGAGCAGCCCGCACGGTGCGGTGGGTTCATCGATATCGCCCAGCAGTTCGGTGAAGAACGCGGCATGTTGCGCTTCGCTCAGCCCCTGGCGAGCGCGCAGTACGAAATCGCGGAACGGCTGTGGTGGCTGCAGTTCGGCCAGCCGACCTTGCTGGATCGCCGCGACCTCCCGAACCAGCCGTTCCAGCGAGGTGTGGTCCATCACCGCGTGGTGGTGCAACAGTTGCAACAGCCAGCGGCCGGCGCGTGGGTCCTCGGCGGCCACCGCGCGCATCAAGGGCGCCTGGCGCAGGTCCAGACGCTGCTGCCGTGGATCAGTGTGGGCGCGCAATGCAGCCTCGACATCGGCCTGGGCGGGGTTGATCAGCTCCAGCGTCAGCGGCGCCTGGCGCCAGACCACCTGCACCGGTTCATCGAGGCCCTCCCAGGCCAAGGCGGTGCGCAGGATGTCATGGCGGGCGATGGCTTGGTTGAGCGCGTCCATGAAGCGCCGCAAACAGGACTCGTCGTCGAAGGCCAGCAGCACGTTGAGCAGATAGGTGTCGCCGCGCTGTTGAAGCAGGTGATGAAACAGAATGCCCGCTTGCAAGGGCACCAGTGGGTAGATGTCCTGGATATTGGCGGCGCCGCCTGGTACGCCGGCGACGATGCTGGCGAGCTGGGCCTCGTCCAGCTGGCAGAGGTCGAACATCGCCGGGGTAATGTGCGTGGTTCCCTTGGGCAATCCGCTCTCGAGGGGCGGTAGTGCGACAGGTTGGCGCAAGGCTTCGATCAGTGCCGGTTTGTGGCTGCGCAGCAGCGCGATCAGCTCCTGGTCGGCCAGGACCTGGTCGTCGGCCACCACCGATAATTGATCGCCACGCAATGACAGGGTCACGCCACGTTGTTTGAGCAGAGCCAGCAGTTGATCCGCAGTCACAGGAGCATCTCCTTCAAAGGGGTAGTGGCCGCGGCCAGACCTGCCAGGGTCGGGGCGGTGAACAGTTGGCTGATATCCACCCGCAAGCGCTGCTGGCGCATGCGCTCGACCAGACTCATGGCGATCAACGAGTGACCGCCCAGGGCAAAGAAATTGTCGTGGCGACCGACCCGCTCGACATTCAGCAGCTCGCACCAGAGCGCCGCCAGAGTGATCTCCACCTCACCTTGGGGGCTGCATAGTTCGTTTGCACAAAGGCCTGGGCGTCAGGTTCTGGCAGGGCGTTGCGGTCGAGCTTGCCGTTGGCGGTCAACGGCAGGCTGTCCAGGCGCACATACGCGCTAGGCAGCATGTAATCGGGCAAGCGTTCACCGAGGGTGGTGCGTGCCTGGCTCGGGGTTGGCAGGGCCGAGCCTTGCAGGTAGGCGACCAGGCGCGTCACGCCATGGCGGTCGGCGCGCCCCACCACCACGGCCTGGCGCACGCCGGGCAGCGCCAGTAGGTGGCTTTCAATTTCACCCAGCTCGATGCGGTGCCCATGGATCTTCACTTGAAAGTCCGTGCGCCCCAAGTAGCTGAGGCTGCCATCCAGCTCCCAGCGGCCGAGGTCACCGGTGCGATAGAGCCGCGCGCCCGGCTGGCGGGTAAACGGGTCGACAATGAAACGCTCGCGGGTCAGGTCCTCGCGTTGCCAGTAACCACGGGCCACGCCATAGCCACCAATATGAATTTCCCCTGCCACCCCCAACGGCGCGCGTCGGCCATGGCCATCGAGCACCTGCACCTGGGTATTGGGCAGCGGCTGGCCGAGGCTTGGCTGCGAATGGTGATCGAGCCAGGCGCTGGTGGTGTCGACCGTGCATTCGGTGGGGCCGTAGACGTTCAACACCCGTACCTCGTGCTCGCCGGCCAACTGCGTCCACAACTCGCTGGGCACTGCTTCGCCGCCGAGCAGGATGCGCCGCGGCAACGGTACGGCCGCTGCCAGCGTTTGTCGGTACTTGAGCAAGGCCTGCATCTGGCTTGGAGTGCAATCGAATACAGTGACCTGCTGGGCGCTCAGGTAGCCGAGCAAGGCGCCGGCATCCAGACGCACACGTTTGGGGACCAGTACCAGGCAGTGGCCACTCAGCCATTGGCAGAGCTGCTGCACCGAGGCATCGAAGGCGACCGAGGCGTTGAGTGAGCAGCGCGTGCCGGGTGGCAGATCGTCCAGGCGTTGGCGCAACCCGGCCCAGAGGTTGAGCACCGAGCGGTGTTCGACCATGACGCCTTTGGGCTGTCCGGTGGAACCGGAGGTGTAGATCAGGTAGGCCAGGTCGCTGGGTTGCTGACCCAGCGCGGCGCCATCGGGGTTATCTGCGCAGGCCTGTTGCCAGGCCGCGAGCCCTTGCGATTGTGCATCGAGGCTGAGCAACGGTCCGCCGTCGAAAGACGGTAGCCGGTCGCGCAGGTGTTCCTGGGTAAGCAGGGCGGCCGGGGCGCTGTCGCTGAGCATGTAAGCCAGGCGTGTCACCGGGTAGTCCGGATCCAGCGGTACATAGGCGCAACCGGCTTTCCACACGGCCAGCAGGGCGATCGTCAGATGGGCCTCGCGTTCCAGGCAGACCGCGATGCGCTGGCCGCGCTGTATACCCATCGCGAGCAGATGATGGGCCAGGCGATTGGCCTGTTGGTTGAGCTGACGAAAGCTCAGGGCCTGGTGTTCGTCGATGACCGCCAGGGCGTCCGGGCTGCGCGCGGCCTGTTCGGCAAAGCGTTGTTGCAAGGTCGCGTCGGGGGCCTGCGCGGCGAGCGGTGAGTTGAGGCGGTCCAATTGCGCCTTTTCTTCGTCAGGCAGCACGCACAATTGCAGCACGGAGGTATCGCCGGCTTGCTCCAGCGCTTCCACCAACGCAACCAAGGCTTGTTGCATGAACCCGACGAGCCGGGCCGGGGCGTGTCCGGGGTGGGTCTGGGCGGTCAGTTGGAAACCTTCGCCCAGGTCGTCCACCGCCAGGTTGAACGGATAGTGGGTGCGCTCTTCGCTGTGCAACAAGCTCATTCCCGGCATGGCCTGGCGCAGGTTCGCCTGCTCGGCATGGCTGTAGCGGTAATTGAACAACGCGCTGAACAGCGCGGTGCCCGCCGGCATGGCGCTGCAACGCTGGGCCAAGGCCAGCGGGGTCTGCTCGTGGCTCAGCAAACCGTTCAACGCATGCTGCACCCGGGCCAGCACTACCTGCACACCGTCATCCAGGCGCACGCGCAACGGCAAGGTGTTGATGAACAGCCCCACGGTCCGGTCCGCGTGGGCTCCGGCCTGCAGGCGCCCGAACAGGACCGTGCCGAAGACCACGTCATCGCGCCCGCTGAGGTGACTCAAGACCAACGCCCAGGCCAAGTGACAGACACTGGCCGCGCTCACCCCGTGGGCGCTGGCCTGTTGGCGCAAGCGCCGCGCCAGTTCGGCTGGCAGCGCTTGCCGGTGTTCCAGCGCCTGCCAGCGCGGATCGGTTTCCAGGTCGATGGCAAAGGGCAGGGTGGGTTCCTCCAGGTCGCCCAACTGTTCGCTGAAGAATGTCCGCGCAGCCGCCACGACGTGCGCCTGTCGCGCCTGGGCCACCAAGCCGCGGGTACTGGTGGGTGGCGGCAAGTCCGCCTGGCGGGCGCCTTCGATCAAGGCGATCTCCTCGATCATCAGCTCCAGCGAGGTGTGATCCACCACTACGTGATGATGCAGCAGCAACAGCAACCAGCGCTCATGGACGGCATCGAACGCCACCCGCGCCTCGATCAGCGGTGCCTGGCACAAGTCGAGCCGGTAATGGCGGGGATCGGCGCTGGCCTGCAATTGCCCGGCGATATCGTCACCGCTGAACAACAGACGACGAGGCACGAAGGCCACTTGGCGCAAGACCACTTGCAGGGGTTCGTCCAAGTCTTCCCAGAGCACCAGGGTACGCAAGGCGTCATGCCGGGCGATGACCTGCTCCAATGCGGCGCAGAAGCCTTGCAGGTATGCCTCGTCGGTAAACGCCAACAGGCTGCGCAACACGTAGCGATCCCCGGCGCTTTGCGCGCGATGGTGATAGAGCATGCCTTCCTGCAAGGGGCCCAGCGGATAGATATCCTGGATGTTGGCGGCACCGCCGGGGACCCGGGCCGCGATCAGGTCGATCTGGGTCTGGGGCAACTCGACCAGGTCGAGCATCGGCGGGGTGATCCGTGAGCAAGGGGTAGGAATGCGCGTGACACTGGCTTCTGGCGCGACGCCAGTGCCGAGTGTCTCCAGGCGCTGGGCCAAGGTGGCGAGGGTCGGACGTTCGAAAATGCTGCGGATGTCCAGGTCCCAGCCATTGCGCCGCAGTTGTTCGAGCAGCTGTACCGCTAACAGCGAGTGCCCGCCGAGGCTGAAGAAGTCATCCTCGCGACCGATGTCCGGTTCACCGAGTACCTGCGTCCAGATCGCTGCCAGGCGTCGTTCGGTGTCTCCGCGTGGCGCCTGTTTGGCGTGGCCAGCGGACGCTGCCGCAGGCGCTGGCAAAGCTTGGCGATCGAGTTTGCCGTTGGGCGTCAGGGGCAGGCTGGCCAGGACGATGCATGCGCTGGGCAGCATGTAGTCCGGCAAACGGCTTTCCAGATGAGCGCGGACTTCGGCCAGATCCGGGGCAGGGCTGGCGGGGTCATGGGGCACCAGGTAGGCGACCAGACGCGAGTCGCCGGAAGGGCCGGGTTGGGCCAATACCACCGCTTCGCGCAGGCCCGGCATGCCGAGCAATTGGGCTTCGATCTCACCCAGTTCGATGCGAAAGCCGCGTACCTTGACCTGGAAATCGTTACGCCCCAGGTATTCCAGGTGACCATCGGCACGCCAGCGCCCCAGATCACCCGTGCGGTACATGCGCGCGTCGGGCGCGGTGACAAAAGGGTCGGGTAGAAACCGCTCGGCGCTCAGCTCCGGCCGGTTCAGGTAGCCGCGCGCCACGCCCGCGCCGCCTATGTAGATTTCCCCGGCCACCCCCAGCGGCACCGGCTGGCGATGCCGATCGAGCAGGTATACGCGGGTGTTGTCCAGCGGTCGGCCGATGCCGGCTACGTAGCCTTCTTCGCGACGCATCGACAGCCAGGTCGAGTAGGTGGTGGTTTCCGTCGGTCCGTAGAGGTTGCAAACCCGACGCGTGGCGCTCTGGGCGAACAGTTGTTCCACCAGGCGCGCCTTGAGCGGTTCGCCGGCCAGGTTGACGACTCGGGTCGCGCCGGGAATGGCGCCGATCCTGAGCAGTTCCTCGACCGCCGACGGTACGCTGTTGATCAGCGACACGGCGCTGGGCTGCGAAACCAGGGCCAGGGCATTGTCGACCAGTTGCAGGGCCGCGCCGGCGGCCAGGGGGACAAAGCATTCGAACACCGCCAGGTCGAAATTGATCGAGGTAGCGAACAGGCTGCGTTGCAGTTCATCCGCCTCGAAGCTGCGCAGGGCCCAGTGCAGCAGGTTGCAGGCGTTTCGGTGTTCGATCATCACGCCCTTGGGCAGTCCGGTCGAGCCGGATGTGTAGATCACATAGGCCAGGTGCGCCGCGTGCAGGCCGTTGACGTCGGGATTTTCCATGGGCAAGGCGGACAACTGCGCTTGCAACGCCGGGTCGTCCAGCTCCCAGCGCTCGGTCGTCGGCGTGGTCGGTAGCCGACCTCGAAGTGACTGGCTGCTCAGGACCAGGCGCGGCGCGCTGTCTTCGAGCATGTGCAGCAGGCGTGCCGGCGGGTAAGTAGGGTCCAGGGGCACGTAGGCGCCGCCGGCCTTCAAGATGGCCAGCAAGGCGACCAGCAGGTGCGGGCCGCGCTCCAGACAGATCGCCACCCGATCATCGGGGCGCAGTCCGGTCGCCAGCAAGGCATGGGCCAGTTGGTTGGCCTGGCGGTTGAGCTGGCCATAGGTGAGCGTCGTGGTACCGGCGGTTGCGGTTGCAACATACGCGGCCACGGCGTTGGGGCACAACGCGGCCTGCTGTTCGAAAGGTTGTTGCAGCAGGGTGTCGCGTGGGTGCGGCTGATGGGTCGCGTTGAACCCTTCCAGCACCTGTTCGCGTTGCCTTGCGGGCAAGCTGTCGAGTGTGCAGGCAAGGGTCATCGGCGCCGTTTCCAAGGTCTGCGCAACAACCGACAGGGCTTGGACCATATGCGCCAGGACCGCTTCGGCGCAGACCGAACGCTGGATTTGCGCGGTCAGGGCAAACCCATCGCCCAAGTCATCGACAGACAGGCAGAACGGGTAGTTGCTGCGTTCCTCGCTGCCCAGCACCTGGATGCCCGGCAGGTCGAACTCCGGGCGTGCCGAGTGCTGGGCCTGGCTGTGGCGAAAGTTCAGCAGGGCCGTGAACAGCGGCGCCTGGGCTGGCAAGGCGCTGCAACGTTGTGCCAGGGCCAGGGGCGCGTGTTCATGGGCGAGCAATTCGATCAGCCGCGCATGGATCTGACGCAACGCAGTGTGCAGCGGCGTGTCGAGGTCGATGCGCAGTGGCAGGGTGTTGATGAACATGCCCAGGGCCCGGTCGACCTGCTGGCCCCCGGTGAACCGCCCGAACAGCACCGTGCCAAAGACTACGTCGTCGCGGCCACTGGTCTTGCCGACCAGCATCGCCCAGGCCAGGTGGAACAGGCTGGCGACGCCCACCCCTTGGGTCTTGGCCAGGCGCCGCAAGCGCAGGGACAAGGCCGGTTCGAGCTGGCACTGCGCCTCGCAATTGTCACGGCCCGTGCCTTGGATATCGTGCAGACCATAGGGCAGGGTCGGTTCGTCAACGTCGCCAAGCAGTCGCTGGAAATATGCCTCGGCACTCGCTTGACGCCGAGGCTCGCGGGCCTGGGCCACGAACGGGCGGAATGGAACGCTAGGCGGCAGCCGATGATCGGGATCGAGCATCAAGGCGCGGACTTCGGCAAACAGCAGGCCCAGGGTGGCATGGTCGATGGCCAGGTGGTGGTGGACCAATTGCAACTGCCACTGTTGCCGGGGTGCGTCGAAGCGGGTGAACGCCTGCGCCAACGGCGCGCGACGAATGTCCAGCGCCCGCTCGGCAAAGGTTTCCCCATCGGCGAGGTGGACCACGGGCAGACGGGCAGTGCGCCAGACCACTTGCACCGGCTCGTCCAGGCCCTCCCAGAGCACCGCGCTGCGCAGGATGTCATGGCGGGCAATCACTTGGTCGAACGCTGCGATGAACCCTTGCAGGCGCTCGCGGCTGTCGAAGGCGAGGGTGGCTCGCAGCAGGTAGGCATCGTCCGTGGGCTGCAGCAAGTGTTGGAACAGCAGGCCTTCCTGCAACGGCGCCAGGGGATAGATGTCCTGCACGTTGGCGATGCCGCCGTCGACGCTGGCGACGATGCGATCGATCTGCGCTTGGGGCAGGTTCACCAGCGGCACATTTTCTGGAGTGATGCGGACACAGTGCGGCGGGATGGACGCTGTTACCGGTTCGCCGGCCTCGACTGGCTCGCCAGGGTGTTCCAGCGCCAGGGCCAGGTTGAGCAAGTTACTGGCGTTGAACAACGTCCCGACATCCAGGTTCCAGCCCTGTACGCGCAATTGTTCGACCAGTTGCACCGCCATCAACGAGTGCCCACCGAGGGCAAAGAAGTTGTCCTGGCGCCCCACGCGCGGCACGCCGAGGACCTGGGCCCAAAGCTCGGCCAGGCGGGTTTCCACTGGCCCTTGTGGCGCTTCGTAGCGTTGCTGGGCGAAATGATTTTCGTCGGGTTCGGGTAGGGCACGACGGTCCAGCTTGCCGTTGGCGGTCAGGGCAAAACTGTCCACCTGGACGAAGGCCGCGGGCAGCATGTAGTCCGGCAGCACGGCGGCCAGGCGCGTGCGCAACTCGCTCGGTTCCTGGGCTGTGGTGGCGGTGAAATAGGCCAGCAGACGTTGCTGGGCATCGGCCAGGACCACGGCTTCGCTCACCTCGGGCAAGGCCTTGAGCTGCGCTTCGATCTCGCCCAGTTCAATGCGAAAGCCTCGGATCTTGACCTGGAAATCGTTACGTCCCAGGAACATCAGCGCACCGTCGGCGCGCCAGCGAGCCAGATCACCGGTGCGATACAGGCGCGAGCCCGGCTGGAACGGGTTGGGCACGAAGCGTTGCTCGCTCAGTTGCGGCTGGTTCAAGTAACCCAGGGCCAACCCGTCACCGCCAATGTACAGCTCACCCGCGACACCAATGGGCAGCGGACGACGTTGTTCGTCGAGCACGTAGACCTGGGTGTTGCCGATGGGTTTGCCGATAGGGATATCACCGCTTAGGGCGTCTTCGAGGGTGATGCGGTGGGTGGTGGCGAAGGTGGTGCTTTCGGTCGGCCCGTAGCCGTTGAGCAGGTGTTGGGGCGGCGAATGGCGCAGCACCTGGGCAATGCGCCGAGGGTCGAGCACATCGCCGCCGACCATCAGGTAGCGCAGGCTGCGAAAGGCCGGGGCCAAGGGTTCGGCGAGCTGATGAAAGAGTCCGGCGGTGAGCCACAGCACGCTGACTTCATGGTGCAGCAGGTGTTCATTGAAACGCGCAGCGTCGAGCAGGGTGTCGCGCGGGCAGACCACCAGGCAGCCGCCGTTGAGCAATGCGCCCCAGATTTCCAGGGTGCTGGCATCGAATGCCGGGTTAGCGGCCAGGGCAATCCGGTCTTGAGCGTTGAACTCGGCGAAACCGTTGTTGCGCACCAGTCGGGTAACCGCACGGTGGGGTACTTGCACGCCCTTGGGCGCGCCAGTGGAGCCGGAGGTGTACATGACGTAGGCGACGTCGCCTGCGCTATTCGTCAGTAGACGACTTGGGCCAGCGGTCGAATCTTCGTTCAAGGCCTCGACATCGATGACCTGGACGCCATCCTTCGGCGCTGGGCTGTCACCTGCGCTGAGCAGCCAAGCCGTGCCGCAATCCATCAACACTCGGGCTTGATGGGCGGTCGGGGCGTCTCGATCGATGGGCACATAGGCCGCACCGCGTTTCAAGATCGCCAGGATCGACACGATCAGCGACGCGCCCCGAGCCATGCACACCGCGACCTTGCTGCCGGTTTCGACGCCACTTGTCGCCAGGTGGCGAGCCAACCGTTCGGCGCGCTGATCGAGCTGGCGATAGCTCAGCGAGTGGTCGCCATCCAACACCGCCGTCGCCTCGGGTCGACGCTGTACCTGCGCCTCGAACAACACATGCAGTGGCTCATCGGCGGGGTAGTCACGGGCGGTCGCGTTGAATTTTTCAATGACCTGATGCCGTTCGGTGTCATCGAGCAACGGCCAATCGGCCAGGGCTCGGGTGGGGTCGGCGAGCACCTGCTCGGTCAAGTGTTCGAGCCGCCGCAGGTGCGCGGCGATCTGCTCGGCGTCGAACAGCCGCGGGTCGTAGTTGAACTCCAGGAGCGGTTCGGTTTGGGCCTCGTAGTCCCGCAGGTAGATGGCCAGCGGATAACGCTCGTAGCCGCTGTGCCAGGTGCGCAGCGAGCAACGCGCCGCCCCCAGGTTGACGTCGCCGGGGTACTGTTCGACCGACAGCATCAGTTCAAACAGGTGGCCGGGATGGCCGGCCCGCGCGCGTAGTTCGCGATGCAAGGCTTGCAATGGATAGCGTTGGTGCCGATAGCTGCGCAGGGTCTGGCCGGCGACCTGTTGCACGGTCTGGATAAAGTTGGCTAGAGGATCGACCGCGACCGCCAATGGCAACACCGAAGAAAACATGCCCACGGTACGTTTTTGCAAGGCATTGGCGCGGTTATGCACCGGCAGACCGATGACCAGGCTCTCCCGTTGATCGGTCATCCGGCTGAAGTAAGCGGCCAGTAAGGCGCTCAGACAATGGCTCAGCGTAGCGCCCTGAGCTTTTGCCAACTGGCTCAGAGCATCCAGGCGCCGTGCCCCCAGTGACCAGATCGCCTGGGCGCTGACAACATGAGCGGTTGCATTGGGCTGTGGCTGGTGCTGTACGCTCGGCGACCGGGCGGCCTGGAACAACGGTTCCGGCAGCGCCGCGAACTGCTCCAGCCAGTATTCACGGGCCTTGTCGTAGCGCGACGAGCGCAGGTAATCCTGGTCTCTGGCCGCAAAGGTTCGGTAGCCTTCGGCCAGTTCGGGGTCCAGCACCGGTTGTTCACCACGCAGCAACTGATTGTAGGCCGCACTAACGGCCTGGCCGACCAGGCCCACCGAAGTGCCATCACAGATCAGGTGGTGATACCGGCTGTTCCACAGGGCCTCGGTGGCGGACAACTGGAACCATTCCATGCCCCACAACGGTTGCTCATAAAGTGCGAACGGCGTGCGATTCAGTTGCGTGATAGTGGCCAGGGCCTTGGCGCGTGCCTCGGGCTCGCCGCGCCAGTCATGGTAGGCGAAAGGCGCCTCCAGGTCGGTGGCTACCCGCTGCTGTGCATGCCCGTCGCTTTCGCTGAAGATCAGCCGCAACGCATCGTGTTGGGCGATTACCACCCGCACCGCAGCGGCAAATACCGTAAGGTCCACCGCACCGTGGACCTGCACCGTGACGCCGATGTTGTAGGAGGGAATATCGGGCGATAACAACTGGTCGAGCCAGACGGATTGCTGCGTGGAGCTTAACGAAAAGCATCGCGGTTCGATCATGACACGTCCATGTAATGTGAGGGCTGGTGCAAGCTGGTTCCATGAGACTGGAGCCGGCAGTCGCTCGCGGCACATTTCCTTGCCAGAGGAGCGTCAGGAAGGACTGTTTGTTGATGCGACGTCCTATGACTGCTCCGGTTTTTGCCGCGCGCTTAGGCTAGGACGCTATGACTGAGCGGTCAACCGTTGAAAAACGGTAGACGAAGAGAGATGTGATGTCCGATGCGGCCAGCGCTAAAGACTCAAAGCCCACGGGCTCAAAGGCCCGGAAGACGCGCGCATTCCCTGGAAGATCGCTGTTTTAGCGACCGAAACGTAGGATAATTATTTGGTACATCTCCTACATTTTGTGTGCTGCTTCACCAAAAATCGTTGTTACCCTGCCGCGCCTCAGGCCACACACCCGGGAATCGCAGCCGATCGGGATCACAAACGCCCGCCGGTACAGGATTACCTGGATGGCTTCGTGCCGCTGGTGTTCGATGCGGCGTTGACCGCTGCCAACCACCTCTTTTGCCGCCAGGCCGGCGCGCTAGTGGGAAACAGCACTTCGTTTGGCCGATAGCGCGCGAGGCCGCAGGCGGCGGCGATGCGCTGGCGTTGCTGGCCGTGGACAAGGGCTTGCTGAAAACTGTGTTCGCTATGGGCCAAACCCAGCATATAACGCGTACCCACCTGGAATTGTCCGCCGTTGGCTTGCCACCATTTTTCGATTGCCTGCGGGTCGGGCCAGGGCAGGTTCTCATCGGGGTCCATCGCGACATTGGGATCTTCAGGGTTGTCGTTCGGGCCCGCATCGAAATCCGGCAGGGCCTGCAGTTCCAGATCAAGCAACGCCAGGTCAGCGCCAGTGATCAGGCTGAAGGCTTCGCCGGCGACCCGGGCAAAGGGCAGGTCGCTCATCTGTTGGATCAACCAGGGCACGCAGACCGGATCGCCCAGCAGCCCAAGGGCCTCGATGCCTATGCGCCGATCCCGGGGATCCTGTACCCACTGGCGTATCCAGGCGATGCTGGGCTCGCGTTCCTGCCAGGCCAGCAGCACACAGAGCGCGCGGTATTGAAATTCGCCCGGTTGCTCGGCGAATGAGCGCAGAGGCTCCAAGGCCTGCTGATCGCCCATTTGGGTGGTGGCCCAGTTGGCCCAGAAGCGCGTGGCGGCGTCTTCATGCTGGCGGTGGGCACGAATCACCGGCAGCAGGTCACGCCGGCGCAGTTCGCCAGCCGTGCGCGCGGCACGCGCCAGCACGCTGGGGTCGGCATCGGAAAGTCCGGCCAGCAGGGCGGGGCCGGGGTCGTGGCGATGCATGCCGCAGGCGGCGAGGCCGAGGCGGCGGAACAGGGGCTCGGGGGAGGCGAGCAGGCGGTCGAGCCAGGGTTCGACCCGCAGCCAATCCAGCCAACCCAGGGCCGCAGCCATATAGCGCTCGCTGTCTACGTGGGCGCGCATATGTCCAGCCAGGGTGGCCATGGCTACGACATGGCCGGTTTCGAACGCTAGCACCGTAGCGGCAAATACCTCCCCCTGCGCGGTGGGAGTCAGTTGTTGCAGCAGCACCTCCAGTCCGGGCAAACCTGCGATGTGTAGGCCATCCAGATGGGCTTCGATGCGATTGTCCAGGGTGGCCAGGTGGACGAGGTCGTAGTGGGGCGCCCGAACGGCGTAGTCGCGCAAGATCGCGAGGAAGGCTACCTCTTCGGCGTGTTGATCAATCACAATCGACGACATCATAAGGAGCCTATCGGGGAAGGCCCATCGCTCAACGCCAGACAATTGCTCAAACGATCCTCGTCCATGCAATTCCATCGAAAGACATAAGATCGAACTCACCATTCGACCACATGACGCCATCGTCGGCGCTCAACTGGTAACAGGACGCTGGAGGATCATCACCGAAGTTCACAGGCTCTAATTGCGATTGTTTCAACCGATAGACATTGGACAGGGTAGAGATGTAAAGAGCATCGATAAACCATTCCAAATCCCAGATATTATCGGAGACTACCGCTTGATCGATGACGCTCCACATATCCTTGCGCCCTTGCAACAGCACACCGCGATGGCCCGCTATGTATACCGTTCCATCAGGTGCGCACTTGACCGATGTGAGAGTCACCGATGTTGGCGATTCGCAAGGGTGCCAATGATGACCATCGAATAGCCATATCGCGCCATCCCGGCCAACCGCATAGATTTCTGTATTTGAGAAACCATGAATCGCCTGCGCGTTGAAGTTTTCCGGTAAGCCATCATCGATCCGTATCCAGCGTTTAGGACCGTCAAAGCGGTACACCATACCTCTTAGGCCGACCGCAAAGGCTTGTCCGTTGATCGCCGCCACGCCGCGAATGCCGCCCGTTCTTGGCGCTTGAGGAGCAGGTGTGCTGTCGTCGAATATGTCACCGGTAGTGGTACCGCTTGCCATGATGGCTGAGTAATAGCCGGCGCCAGAGATGGCAATGAGTCCGAGTTCAGGCTGAGAAACAACGGCTAACGAATGGGCATCATAGTTGGCCTCGCCTCTGATAAAAGTGCCGTCCTTGTATTTGAACGTGATGGCGTGTGGAATCTCATCGGCTTCTTTTTTAGGGTCTGCGGCATAGATATAACCAAGGCCCGGTAGGCGTACTACCGCAGTGCGCATGATGAGGCCTTTCAACGGTGTGTCAGGCATGTGGAGTCTCCTTGAAAATAGATGTCATAGGGTGGTCGTATCCGAGGGTTCTGGAACGCGTCCGGCCGTTGATGGACGGATTTGGTCCGTCGGACCAATATTCATCTGTTGATGACCTGCTCGCACTTGGCTTTGCGTGCAGGCCTTATCGCACTTACTGCCACCTTTTTGGGCGGCCTGCGCTCCGACCGCTTCGGCTTCGGCAACACTCCAGCGAGCATTTGGATCAATGGTCTTGCCGGTGACATGCGGCGCAACGGCCGGATGATTCACCGTGAGGAGGTTCGTCTCTTCATGAATGTCACCGTGGGTCCCGGTGGAGTGACTATGGCCATCCTCACAAATGCACGGTGCCTTGTCGGGGTCGTACTTATTGGCGCCTTGCGCATCGAGCAGGAGCGCCTGACCACCTTTTCCCCTCTCCTTGAATTGTGATTTAGGCACTACATGGTGGGGTGTTTTCCCGTCACAGCAGTTCGAGGGTGCATAGGGTGTAAGCACGCACTCCACTGCCTTTTTGCATTTTGGATCGCCGCACAAGGCCGCTGATGCGCCGGCCCGATTGACCGCACCTGTCGAGTAGGTGTTTGCATCGACATGGCGTTGGCAATCGTTATCTTTCAATCCCTTTACTACGTTGTGACAGGGATGGGAGCTGTTGGCCGCCGCCACCGTGTCAAGATAGGGCCAAGTTGGACTATTACCCGGCTGCGACGCATGGTTATGGGTCGTCAGGTCCATGTTCCTGACTACATTTTCTCCCTCGAACTTCACATCCATCGACCATGCAGTGAAGTACACCTTTCCCTTAATCTTGCTGGTAACTATCCCTTTCTTCGGTGCGTTTCCGGCTTCATCCCCTGTGCTGGTCTTGAAGTAGCTCTTGTTCTTGAGCATGACCTCCTTGCCACTGATTTTTACCGTCCGGGATCCATTGATGGTGTCCTTCGCCATGCCGGTATTGGGGTAGGGAATCGGCACCCCCAGAGGGGTGGGCGGGGCCTGGGGTGGGGTGAAACAGACATCCGGGAACGCAGCAATGGACTTGCCATCCGCCGCTTTGCAGGAGATCTCCATACTGTTGGCAAAGACTTCGTTGGCCATTACGCAGCCCTCACAATCTGGTAACTGAGCAATGCGACGGCGCGTTCGCCAGCGTCGTTGCCGAGGTGGCAGAAGATATTCGGTCCTTCGCCATAGCCCTTGCGACTGGCAGCCAGGGCCACGGCGAGCATGGCCGGGCCGATGGCGGCGCCGACTTCGCCAATGCAGTCGGCCGGGTGCCAGAGATGGAAGAACTCCTTGCGCACACGCAGGGTTCGGCTGAGGGCCAGGGAGGCTTCCTTGAAGTAGTACTGCTCGCCGGAGATGTCGGTGAGCCGATAATCCATCTGCTCCAACCCACAGCCGGCTTCGCTCAGGGCTGCGCGTACAGCTTGAGTCAGGCCTTCGGCGCGCAGGGGAATGTCTTCGGCCTCCACCGTGGCCTTCTCCATGCCGAACCCCAGGCCGACGCAGGCCAGTTGCGGCTCTTCACGGGCGACGGGGGCCGCCAGCACCACGGCGGCGGCGCCTTCGCCGGGGATAAAGCCGTTGGAGTTCTGGCTGGTGAGCAGGCGCTCGCGTTCTTCGAAGGCGGCCAACGTCGATGCGTTCAGGAAAGAGTCGACGCCGGCAATCAGTACGTGGCGATGGCCGCTCTGGTAGATCAGCGTGCGCGCATTCAGCAGGGCCACGGCGGCGCTGACCCGACCACGAGCGATGATGTAAGAGTCCGGATGAAAACGCAGGCCCAGTTCGGTTTCGATAGCCTGCAGCAACCCCTTGTCGAGACCGGCGAGGCGGCCGGGGCGCTCGACCTCCGCCAACCCCAGCAGCAACGGGGTCTTTTCCGGGTCGACCCCAAGGGTGCTCTGTAACGCCTCGGCGATGGCGCGAGAGGCCATCTTGATCAGCTTGGTGCGGCCGCGCCAGGGCTGCTCCAGAGGTACGCTGGCGGCCATCAGCCATTCGCCACCCTGGTCGATGAAACGGGTTTCCTGGAAATTGTCGATGGCACAACGGATCGCCGCGCAGCTCGCGGGTGCACTGAGGCCAACGGCGCTGACCATGCCGGAGCCGATGATGCAAAGTGCGGTCATCCGTCCATCTCCTCGGGGGCGCGCCTGGCTTTTACCAGGGAGGAGAGCGACGGGTAGTAATCCTTGCCCAGTTCACGGGCGCGCCACCAACCCGTGGACATTGTGCCAACCAGCACCTGGGCGATCTCGAACAGGTTGCGCCGCAGGGGACGGGAAACACGCCAGGTCAGTTGCACCTGGCGCGCGTCTGTGTCGATCAGCAGGGTGTCGATTACCGCCTGCACAGTCTCATGACCACCTTTTTTCAAGAAGAACGTCACCGGCACCTCTATTTCAGGGATGCGAAAGCCCGCGCGCTCTTGGGGCGTAAGGTTGAGCAGTAGCACGTCCTCGCCGCCACGCAGGTAAGGAATCTGCTGATCGTCAGGGGCTGCCTGGAAGTAGCGACGGTCGAAATCTTGCGGAAGAAACGGAAAGCAGTCGGCCAACCAGGCCTCGTCGTAGGTACCGGCGAAGCGGGCGCGTTGCGGCCAGCTGCGGCCGATGGGGCCGAGGGCCATCGGGCGGAAGTCGCAAGAGGGGCTGTCGATCGGCTTGCCCAGTTCTTCCGTATTCGGCATTGGCTTATAAGCGACTTCAGCACTGTCGATGCTGCCTGGAAACCAACCGCAACCGCTTGGATTGTCCGGGTAGCAATGACGCATATCCGGATTCTTGGCCATGGGATGAGAGCCTCCGTAGGCCTGGGCATAGGAGATGTCCTGCTGGGTAAAGGGTTGCGGTAAACCGGGAGATACCCCCAATAGGCCCGGTAGCCATTGTCGGGGGCCGAGGACGGAAAAGGCTTTGCTCATCTGCCCGACGCGAATGCCCGCGGCCAGTTGCGTCACGGGCCGCCCGCCTGGGGCATAGGCCTTGCCGCGTACCAGCACATCGCAGAATGGCTTGACCGGGGCGAAGTCCATTTCCTGCAGCGGGGCGCTGAGACCCGGCTCGCCGAGGAAGGTGTCGGCCATCAGTAGCGGTTGCTGGGTACCGGCGAGGGTCGCCGCGCGGCCGTCCAAGGGTAGATTGAAAGTACCTTTGGCTATCACTACCAGGGACTCGCGGCCATCGGGATCCATGCCTTGGGTATAGGCAGCAAGCAGTTTGCTGGCGTTGAGCAATTCCATAGGCGACTACCTTCCTAGTTGATCTGCACCGAACCGCCCTTGATGCGGTTGACCCCGCTGGAGCGGCTGGAGAGGTAGGTGCCCCGGATAATCACTTTGCCCGCGCGGGTCAGGGTGATGCTGGCCTTGCCGCAGCGCAGGACGATTTCCCGCTCGGCGGTGAACTCCAGGCGCTCGCCGTCCAAGTGGGCGACCGCTGGTGCCGCGGCGTCCGGCAGACGCTGGATACGACCGATAACCAGCGGCCGAGTCAGGTCGCCCGCCTCGAACATCAGTGCGACCTGGACGCCGATGTCCTCGCGGCTGAGCGGTGTGGTCGTGCGCGCGGCAAGGCCCGTATCAGTAGGGCAGCCTGGGAAGGCCACCACTGGGGCATCCGCCTTGGGCACATCCAGCAGCACTCCAATCACAACGCCGTCCACCCGTGCGGACGTGGAATCGGAGGCGGAGGGGACGTGGTATTCAACGGTCATGACGCACGCTCCACGGCTAGTTCTGCAGAATTTTCTGGCCTTTGACGACAACGTTCCTGTTGGCCTTGATGTTGATGGCGCCGGAGCCGTCGATGGTGATGTTCTTGCCGCTGATCATGATGGTGCCGTCCTTCTTCATGGTGATGCTGGCCGCGCCCGTGGTCAGGCTGATGGAGTCGCCGGCGGTCAGGGAAAAGTGCTTGCCAACGTCCAGGCTATCGTTCTGCTTGATGCTAGTGCTGCGGTTCTGGGCAACGTCGCGGGATTCGTTCTGGCCGATCTGGGTGCTTTGGTTGCCGTTGATCTCGATGCCTTCGTTGCCCTGGACCGTTTCGTTACGGTTGCCGCCGATACCAATGGTCTCGTTGCCACCCACGTCCTCGGTGCGGTTGCTGGCGATGCTGATTTTCTCGTTGGCGCCGACCTTTTCCGTGCGATCGGCGCCGATGGTGATGGTCTCGTTGCTGCCCACGCTTTCGGTGCGATTGGCGCCAATGGTGATTTTCTCGTTGCTGCCGACATCCTCGGTACGGTTCACGCCAATGGAGATGGTTTCGTTGTTGCCGACCTTTTCCTTGCGGTCCACACCGATGGTGATGGTTTCGTTGTTATCGACGGTTTCGGTGCGGTCGTGTTTGACGTGCACGGTTTCGTCGTTGTCGATGGTCTTGCTGCGGTCATGGCCGACCCAGTGGGTCTCGTCGTTCTCGACCTCGATGTCCTGGTTCTTCTCGGCGTGGATAAACAGTTGCTCCGCACCTTTCTTGTCCTCCATGCGGATTTCATTGAAGTTGGCCGGTGAGCCGCCCTTGCTTGAACGGCTTTTCACCCCGCTCTGGGTGGCGTTGGCCGGCAGCGCATAGGGCACGGTCTGTTCAGCGTTGTAGACGCGGCCGGTGATGATCGGCCGATCCGGGTCGCCTTCAAGGAAACTGACGATCACTTCCTGACCGATCCGCGGGAGCTGCACTGCCCCCCAGTTCTTGCCGGCCCAGGCCTGGGACACACGAATCCAGCAGGAGCTGTTTTCGTTGGATTGGTCGTGGCGATCCCAATGAAAATGCACTTTGACCCGGCCATACTGGTCGGTCCAGATTTCCTCGCCATTGGGCCCGACCACCACGGCCGTCTGCGGCCCACGGACAATGGGCATGGGGGTCAAGGGGAGGGGGCGGAAGGTTTGGTTGGCATCCATGCAATCGAGTTCGCTAACGAATTGTTCGGCCTGGTCCATCTGCCCACTTTCATAAGCGTCCTGACGGATCTGATAGCGGGCGACCACCACCAGGTATTCGCGATTCTGGTCCGCACGGTCGTAGCCCGTCAGCGTGAACACATGGCCGCAGCCCAGCCCGCGAGCGCGACCGCGCAACTGCACGCGCTCGAACTGGCTGTGAATGGCTTCGATGCGGGTACGCGCGTAGTGCTCGCCATCGTTGCTCTGTACGTACTCACCGGGATAGTCGTAGAGCGGGTGGTCGCCGTTGCTGTGGTTGCGCGGCATACTGGAGCGCACCTCAAGGCTGGCGCGTGGGCGCAGGAAGTCATAGTCGTTCAGCGCCAGCGAACCGGGTTGTACTTCCCGGGCCAGTTGCCAATCGTAGAAATGATCGCGCTCGCGCATTTGTCGATCGGGTGGATAGAAGGGTACTGATTCATAGTTCGCCGCCGTGGTATGAGCGCCATAGGCGTCGGCCAACACCAGTACATGCCGCGACTTTTCATGGCGAAAGTAGTAATAGATGCCTTCCTGCTCCATCAGCCGACTGACGAAATCGAAACTGGTTTCACGGTACTGCACGCAATATTCCCACTCGCGGTAGCTGTCGCTGAGGCTGTCTTCGAAATCGGAAAAGCCAAGGTCGCGGAACACCTGCTTGATGATGTCCGGCACTGTCTTGTTCTGGAAAATCCGACAGTCCGAGGTGCGCGTGAGCAGCCAGAACCAGGGCCGCAAACTGACGCGGTAACCGGCGAACTGGCCGTGGCCGGTCAGTTGTCGGCAACTGCAGACAATGCCATGGAAGTAGCGTTTACCGCCGTCGTACAGCTCCAGGGTCAGGCCCATCGGCTTGCCCAGTAACTGGTCGAAGGTGATTGCCCGGTCTTCGGAGGTGAGGTCCAACTCGTAGTGGAACAACCTGCCCAGCTCTTCGCTGCCATCCATGCTCTGCAGCAGCAGGACATCGCCACCGAGCGGACTGTCGACCTGCACCCAACGGTTGTTTTGCGTGATTGCCATAAACGGCTTCCTGTGGCTCGTATTCGGGCGTCAGTCAGCCGTAAGGAAGGCGACGCCAGGATCGTCGCCACAAGAAGGGTCAGGGGAAATCGAGTCCACCAATTGCTGCATATCCACCACGCAGGTGATCTCCCTATCGGCCTGGCAATCCTCTCTGTTCAACCGGAACCTGAGAGGTTTCAAGATTTGAAGATAGGTGAGCTAAGGTCGTTCATTTAGTTTCTTTAGCTATTTAGTCAATTCCAATAGGGCATAAAGGATATCGCCGACTAGAGTTGCAAAGCAGACGACGCGCAGTGCTTAGAGGTGATAGCGCGATTGGACAAGACGTGCGATCCGCTCCAACGCATCCTTAGGTGCCAAAGTGGTGTCTGCCTCAATAAGGCGTGCCTTGTTGGCAAGCACATCGTCCCGGATCACTTGCCGGAACCCGTTGGAAAAGTCCCCGGCATCCATGTGCTTGCGAAGCGCCGGGTCGTCAAGCTGCGTGGACAAGGACAGAAACTCATTAAGGTTCGCGGCGCTTTCGCCCAGCGCAGGAAAGTGGAATGAATGCCATGCACCGACATCCCCCGCGACGTACTTGCCGCTGTGGCGATGGTGCTTTTGAATGGGCTGGACCTGATCGAGCAGCACCACCTCTTCGCCCTCGCGAAGGTTCCAGAGGCAGGCATGTTCCAGGCTCGGTGAGCGCTCCGGAAACTCGGGACTGCGGCGCTGTAGACGCTTGGCGAACTGCTCGATCAATTCCCGGGCGGTGCTGCCGAGTGTCACCAGCACGTCCACCTCCTCGAGAAGGGCCGGGCATACCTGGTCGAAGTCGAGGGCAACGACGATTGCGCCAATGTCCCCGAGGAAACCGGGGGGCCAATCAGCGCAGTGGGGGAGCATGTAATGAGCCTCGTCCACGATCAGCCAGTAGGGGCGACCTGAAACGTTGCGTAGGTGCTGGATAAAAGGCAGCAGTTCGCCAAACAGTCGTACCCGTGCCGCCGGATCGAGGGCAAGGGCGCTCACCACCACATTGAGCTGCGCCTGCAAAAGGTGATGCACCGATTCTTCTGTGGTCGGAGGAGCGCTCAGGGCCCCCACCGTGACCGCATCGTCCAGGGTCAAGTAGTCACCCTCTGGATCAATGATGCAAAAATCCTGGTGAGCCTGGACCATGCGTTCTGTCAGCCAGGTGATGTAGCTGGATTTGCCAGAACCTGAATTTCCAACAATCAACATCACCGATTCTGGGGCGAGCCATACCTTGCGTGCATGGGTGTCCTGGCCTAACTGGATTCCGATGCGCTCGACGGAAACCAGAGCGGCGTCTTTCTCCAGCAGCATATCCACCAGTTCGCAGACCCCTCGGCCATGATCATGACTGAGGCACAGATCCACACTGGCCTTTATCGACGCAATGGCATTACTCACTGCCGCGGAACAACCGCAGATCGATAGAAAGGCGTGGTCGTTTTCTGCATCACCCACGCCCACCACATTCAGCGCGCAAATACCCAGTTGCCGTAAGGCAGCATCAAGGCCCGACGCTTTGTTCACACAAGGTGGCAACACCATGATCGCATCCTTGTCGAACGTCATCTGCAGCTCAAGGCCGAGCTCGCGACAGCCGCCGTCACGACCATGTGCCTGGTGTTTGTCGCAGCAAGCCTGGCGCTGGCGATCATCATCCTCGACAGCGCCACATTGGGGGTGCTGGTACGCGCCCTGGGGGAGTCGGCACCGCCGTTGGGGCTTAGCGCCTGGTATGAAAATCGTGCCAGCGGCGCGGTGGAACAGTTACGCAGCAAGATAGCCTTGCGGGCCATGGTACGCCGGGAGGACCGGGTCGTTGAGGTTGGCGCCGATGAAGTGGTGCCCGGTGACGTCATGCTACTCAGTGCGGGTAGCCTGATCGCCGCTGACGGCCGGATACTTCGGGCATTGGATTGCTTCATCAGCGAAAGCCTGTTGACCGGCGAAACCTTCCCGGTGGAGAAGCTACCCGGCGACGCATAGCGCCATGCGGATTGAACGCCTGCCGCTGTCCAGGCACCCAGCGACTTGAACGGCGTCGCGCACAGAGTTGATATAAATCAACGCCAAGAAGAGGCCATCAGAGCACGCTAAATCAACGTTGAGGCCCGATCCGGCGGAGTTTGCGACATTCAGTCAGGCCGGTGACAACCAAGGGTAACGAAACGACAGGCCCAATCGCCTGGGGAGGCTTTCATGACACAGAGTCCCTCATTGCAAACCACCTTGCAGGACCGGGTTGCGGCAGGTCGAGGGCTGGTTGAGCCTTTGCTCAAATATGCAAATCGAACTGATGTTATCGTTCTGGCTTTGCCACGTGGTGGCGTTCCAGTGGCCTATGAAGTGGCCACGGCCTTGCAGGTTCGCCTGGACCTGATGCTGGTACGCAAGCTTGGCGTTCCGTCCCATGAAGAGTTTGCAATGGGCGCCATTGCCAGTGGCGGCATTCAGATACTCAATGAAGACGCACTGCGGTCTCATCCGATTGATCGAGCCAGTTTTGATGCCGTGCTCGCGCGGGAGACCCGGGAGTTGCTGCGCCGTGAGCAAGCGTATCGGGGAAACCGCCCACCGGTGCAACTCAAGGACCAAGTGGTGATCCTGATCGACGATGGCCTGGCGACAGGAGCCTCGATGATGGCGGCAGTACACGCGACGAGAAGACACGCGCCTGCTCGCATCGTCGTCGCCGTACCGGTTGCGCCACTTGAAACGGTCGAAGCGCTGCGCAGCGAAGTCGATGAAGTGATCTGCTCGATCATCCCCGAGTGGATGATCTCGATCGGCTATTGGTACTTGAATTTTGCCCAGACATCGGATGAAGAGGTCATTCAATTGCTGCAACGCGCCTGGCATCGAGAGTCTGCCAGCGCCCCCCCTGAAGGGGATGGTGATGTTTAAACTTCAATCCCGGCAGTTGGACTTGAATGATGTTGAGTTGACTGCCGATGTGCGGCTGCCACCGGGCGCCAGCGCGCTGGTGGTCTTCGTGCACGGTAGCGGTAGCGGTCGATCGAGCCCGCGTAATCGATATGTCGCAGAGTCGTTAGCCACGCGAGGCTTGGGGTCGCTGTTGTTTGACCTGCTCACGGTTTCCGAACAACGCCTGGATAACCTGACCGGGGAGCTACGTTTCAATATACCCCTGCTTGCCAAGCGACTGGTCGGGGTGATCGACTGGATTGGTCATGACTCAGCATTGCGATCACTGCGTATCGGCCTGTTCGGTGCGAGCACCGGGGCCGCCGCCGCGCTGTTGGCGGCGGTCGAGCGAGCGGATGCCGTGCACGCGGTGGTCAGTCGGGGAGGGCGGACCGACCTGGCCGGGCCGGCACTGTCCCAAGTAAGGGCGCCCACGTTGCAGATCGTCGGCGCACAGGACCCCTTGGTGGTCAGGCTCAATCGCCAAAGCAGTCAAGCACTGCGCTGTGTCCAGCGCCTGGATATCGTGCCTGGCGCGACACATCTTTTTGAAGAACCCGGAGCCCTTGAGGAGGTCGCCAGGCTGGCGGGCGACTGGTTTGCAGAACATCTGTCCATGGAATCCTCATGACGCCCCTCAGGCCAGACGGAAAGCTTCATCCTTGGTCAGCCAGTTGTGATCCGATGTGGTTGGTCATCTGAACGTCAGGGGCACAAACCATGGAAACATACCGAGCAAATCGTATTCTTGCCCTCTGCCTGACTGCGCTCGTGGGCTGTACCAGTACGAACGAAGAGACGGCGCAAGAATCGCCGCCCATCTCAGGTATCGCCATGGCGGATCAGGTTTGCTCCTTGTGCCACGGCCTGACGGGTGAGTCCGTGTCGCCGATGTTTCCCAAGTTGGCTGGCCAGCAAAAAGAGTATCTTCAACTGCAACTCAAGGACTTTAAAAGCCATTTCCGTAGTGATAAAGCCGGGGCTCAGTACATGCGCGGATTCACTCATTTGACTGAGACCCAGATCACCGAACTGGCTGACTATTTTGCCAGTCAGCGTCCGATGCAGGCCGACACCGATGTGCTTGATGCGCGCGGTGAATCGATCTATCGCGAGGGTATCCGCGAGTCCGGCGTCGCCCGATGCAGTTCATGCCACGGTGCTGACGGCCAGGGCGAAGGCCGGATGCCCCGGGTGGCGGGGCAACACGCGGACTATGTGATTCACCAGATCAATGTGCTTCAAAAAACAGCCCAACACGCACTGTCTGATGCAGACGCCGTAGCTGTTGCACGTTACTTGGCGGGACTTGGAGGCCAGAAACAATGACCATCGAGTATCCGTTGGGAAGCCCGACGCCCTGACCTTATCTGAATCGACAGCAAATCCTCTTGGCTGGACGATTTCATGAACAAACGCCTTGAGGTCCGACCCCATGAACATTGACCAAGCGATCTACGGCCGTCGTTCGACGCGCGAATACACGACAGCAGCCGTTGATTCCGCTGATCAGATCCAGCACCAGTTGATTCGCCTGGACACGCTTGTGCGATTGCACTTTGACCAGGAGGAGGAGCTGTTTCGGTATCTGGATTGGCGCTAGCCGCTGGCGTCATGAGCGATGAATTTGTTGCCTGAAGGCGGGGGCGGACAACCGAAGCCGCCCCTCATCTTTTATCAAGCCGTCGGAATGGTGCCGCCATCAATGACAAATTCGCTGCCCGTGATGGATGCCGCGCGAGGCGAAGCCAGGAAGGCAATAAGGTTCGCCACTTCTGCAGGTTTTGAGGGCCGGCCGAGTGGAATACCGCCTAACGCTTTCATGATCAGCTGCTTGCCGCCTTCGTAGTCGGTACCTGCTTCTTTCGCCAGACGCTCGGCGAAGGCGACTGACGCCTCGGTTTCAACCCACCCCGGCGATACCCGGACAACACGCACGCCTTTTGGCGAGACCTCCTTCGACAGGCTTTTGCTGTAGGTCGAGAGCGCAGCCTTGGCAGCCGCGTAAGCGGTCGTTGCTTCGGGCAGAGGCAGCCGGCTCTGAATGGAAGTCACGTGGATGATGACGCCCTGGTTTCGTTCGAGCATGCCCGGCAACAACGCGCGGTCGATGCGCACGGCCGGAAACAGGTTCAGATCGAGCTCGCGTTGCCAGTGTTCCTCATCCAGTGCAGCAAAGCCGCCACCCGGTGCCGATGAGCCACCCAGTACGTGGATGATGACGTCGACGTCTCCCAATATTCGCTTGGTTGCAGCGACCAAGATCTCACAACCCTCCCGTGTCGACAGGTCGGCCGGGACGCACACGTCTGGCGGCATCTCCATGTTTGCCTGGCGAGCGCAGGTCAGCACTCTTGCGCCTTCGTCGAGCAGCAGTTCAACAACCGCTTTACCGACGCCTTTGGTGCCGCCGGTGACCAGAACGCGCTTGCCTTTCAAATCAAGGTTCATGGCGCAATCTCCAGCGAGCTGATCCGCCCATCCGCCAATGTGAACACGTGGTTCAACCTGACTGGGCTGCCTGGAAAATCTCCGGTCACGCGAGCTGTGACGGTCAACGTGCCCGCACCCTGGATAACCTCGACTGGCTCGACTTGGAACGCGAAGGCTTGCTGTGTCTCGCGCAACCAGGCCTCGATCGCATCGATTCCCTCGTGTGTTCGGTTTTCATCGAATACGCTGGCGTTAGTGCTGAAACACGTCGCCAGGCGTGATGCATCGCCGCCATTACTGATGTCGAAGTACTGCTCAACGACACTGGGAAGTTTGAGTTTCATAAGCGGATCCTTCGGGCAGTGAATTGATTACAGCGTGATCTTGCCGCTCACCGGATAGTTTGCTCAACTGACATAAACTTAATGGCCAATCCCGATAAACAGGACAATCAAATGCCGGATCTTCGTGTAGGGCTCAATGAGTTGGAGGCGGTAACGGCCGTGGCGCGCCGGGCCTCGTTTCGACAAGCCGCTATCGACCTGAGTGTTTCCACGACTGCATTGAGCAATACCATTGCCAAGGTTGAGTCGAATCTTGAAACGCGGCTCTTCAATCGCACCACACGCAGTGTGTCTCTTACCGAGGCCGGCAGGATGTACATGGAGCAAGTCGGGCCAGCGCTACAGGATGTTCGCGCGGCGCTCGAGGCGGTGCGCTCTCACAATGTCGGGCCTTCGGGAGTCTTGCGCATCAATGCATTCGCGAGTGCCGCTCGCTCTACTCTGATGCCGCTGATGCTGGAGTTTTCGCGGCGCTACCCAAAGGTGCATATCGACCTGGTTACCGAAGGACGCCTCGTGGACATTGTCGATGGCGGATTCGACCTCGGGGTGCGGTCTATCAACCTGGTGCCCAGCGACATGATTGTCATCCCGCTGGGCCGGCCGCAACGTTACGCCATCGTGGGCTCGCCAGCGTACTTTGAGGTGCACGGCCGACCTCGGGCTCCAACCGATCTACTTACACATCACTGCCTACGGGTCCGCCTACCCAACGGCGCCATTTTTCCGTGGTATCTGGAGCGCGACGGGGAGGTCATCAGGTTGGATGTGAACGGGCAATTCACTCTGGACGAGTCCGGTATCGCCAAGGCTGTAGTCGGGACAGGCGTGGCCCTCGGCTTTTTCATGGAGCAGGACGTTCAAGCCGAGATCGAGACCGGAGAGTTTGAGCGGGTATTGGAAGATTGGACGCCGGCACGAGAAAACTTGTGCCTGTATTACCCGAACCGGCGCAACCCTTCGGCAGCGCTCAAGGCGTTTATCGATTTGGCCCGCGCCAACATTCAACCATTGGCAGCAGGAAGCGGCCCTTAGCGGGTGACTGGCGCGGACGGAGCCACGGGCGCATGCACCAGGCTCATATATCGTAAGTGGTCCGTATAGCCTCCACGGCCCGCTCACCGATCACGACGCACGGGGCCATCGTATTGCCGCTCGTCACATGCGGCATGATGGAGGCATCGGCTATGCGCAGGCCCTGGACTCCATAGACCCGCAGCTGTCCATCGACCACGGACATCGTGTCCTGACCCATTTTTGCCGTACCGCATTGGTGCCAGTAGGTAACGGCCGCATTGCGTGCGTAGTGTTCGAGCGATTGGGTGGTCAGTTTTCCAGGCAGGCTTTCACCTTTGACCAAGCCCTTGAAGGGGGCCTGCGCGCCCAGTTCCTGGACAAATCGAATGTTTTCCAGCGCGTTGCGCAGATCGGTCGGATGCGACAGCGTGTTGGGTTCAATGATGGGGACATCGCTAGCATTCGGGCCGCTGAGCTTGACCCGTCCGCGGCTTTCCGGGTGGGCAAGGCCGGCGAACATTGTCCAGCCATGTGCGGGCACGCCGAGTGAGGCGGTCTCTGCGCTGGGTACTGGAAATTCGACCTGGCAGTGGAACATGTCCGGGAGATGCAAAGCGCTTTCGCTGCTCCAGTAGAGCGTCGCCTCGGAGCCGCCGTAACCCACCGTCTGTGGAGTCGCGTATTCGAAAATAACGGCAAAGGACACGTGGTCTTGATGATTGGCGCCAACACCGGGGAGAGGCTGGACGAGCGCAATGCCATGGCGCTGCAACTCTTCCTCCGGCCCCACGCCGGATTGCATCAGGACCTTAGGCGTGTTGACCGCTCCCAGCGAAAGAATGACTTCGTGATTGGCGTAAAAGCACTGGGTCTGGCCATTGCTTATGGTTTGCACGCCAATGGCGCGCCGGTCCCTGAATAGCACGCGACTGACAAGGGTATCAGTCAAGACCGTGAGATTGGGCTGGCCACAGCGCGGTGCGACATATGCGCGGTAGATGGAATGACGCCGGCCATCCTTGACGATAAGGTCGTTCAAGGCAACACCTCCGCGGCCTTCCATCATGGCGCCGTTCGGGTTGTCAAAAACCGGTATATCCATTCCGGCAGCCGCACTGATCATGGCGCTCGCAATCGGCTGGGCGTCTCGCACAGGCGCGACATGAACCGGTCCGCCCTTGCCGCGACGGACTGGATCGCAGGAGCCCTGATAGTCTTCCACGCGTTGATAAATCTTCAGGACCGACGCATAGCTCCACGCAGGATCGCCACTTTGCGCGGCAAAATCTTCCCAATCGTTTTTATGGCCGCGAGCCCACAACATGACATTGATGCTGGACCCACCGCCCAATCCGCGGCCCATGTTCAGCGGGATTTTCCTGTCGTTCAGATGAGGGTTTGCAGCACCTACAAAGTTCCAATCGCGCTCGGTGCCAAGGTTCAGGGGCCAGTTCCCGGGCTCCAGCACGTGAGGGTGTTCATCGCTGCCTCCGGCCTCGATGAGCAATACCTCGACCTCGGGGTTTTCGGCCAGTCGTCCGGCCACGACGGAGCCGGCGGTGCCCGCTCCACAGACGATAAAGTCGAAATGATGTTTTTTAAGCTCGGGATTCATAGGCATGAGCGGGTCTCCTTGGGCGGAGTTTTATCGTTCGCCAGGTTCATAAGTTGATTGAGGGGGTGAGCGGCCGTCAGCCATTCGAAATAAAGCGGCAAGCCCGTTGCAGAGGCATACATGCGGTGAGTTTCGCTGGGGCAGGGAGGTACGTTGCGGCTGGCTGTTCGACTACCGTTCGCGCTATGACGCGCGGTGGCAAACATTCCAGGTACAGCGCACTTCCCTCGACCTCAGCGCAGAAGGGGCCTGAGGTTACTGGCTCTTCTGAACAGCCTGGATGATGACTTTTGCAACATCGGCCGGGCGCGATTGTTGCGGCACGTGGCTGGCGTCGATTTCGGTGACCTTGGCACCGATCTTCTTGGCGAAAGCCCGCTGCAGATCAGGCTGGATCATCCGGTCTTCCTTGGCCACGACGTACCAGGATGGCTTGCCTTTCCAGGCGGCGGCGCTGGTTTTGTCATCGAATGCCGAGGCGCGGATCGGCCCTTGCGTCGCCGCCATTACCGCGGTTTGCTGTGCGGAAAGGTCCTGGGCAAAACCGGTGGCCATGCCCTCGGCGGTCATGTACAAGAAACCGTTTTTGTCGGCGGCGATGTCTTTCACGCCGGACGGAGCAGGGTAGTCCTTGCCCAGGTCTTTACTGGCTTGACCGGCATCCGGAGCGAACGCGGCGACGTACACCAGGCTGCGTACTTTCTTGTCGGTGCCAGCCTCGCTGATGACGGTACCGCCCCAGGAATGGCCGACCAATACGACGTCGTTCTCCTGGTTGTTCAGTACACGCTGCGTGGCGGCGACATCGTCAGCCAGCGAGGTCAGCGGGTTTTGAACCACGGTGACCTTGATGCCTTCCGCCTGCAGCAGCGGGACGACTTTGCCCCAGTCGGACCCGTCGGCGAAAGCGCCATGGACGATGACGACAGAAGGTTGCTGCGCCGCGGCATGGGCCGCGCCACCGAACAATGAGCAGGTCATGGCGAGTGTGAGGGCAAGGGCCTTGGGTTTGAACATGATGCGATCTCCTGTATGGGGTGAGCGCAGTTTCAGCGATACTCGGCGGCTGAGGTATCGGTCATTTATCCGAGGCCATCAATAATGTTCAAGCGGATGCCCGGAGGAAACGACATGTCGGCAGGTGACTGTATCGAATTGGAAGACGCGATCCTGGCGTTGTCCATGGTGGGTGACCTGAGCATGGGCCAGCCGTTCGATCAGTCGCGCCGCACCGCCCGCTTGGTGCAAATGCTCGCGCAGGCGTGCAACGGTGCTGGCGAGCACACCGAGATCGGACGCCAGGTGGCCTTGCTGCGCTGGTCAGGGTGCACCGCCAATGCGCAGGGTTTCACCCGACTGCTGGGCGATGACGTCGAGGGCCGCAACGCGATGCTGACGCATACCCTCAGTGCGGCGGGCCAGCGAGCGATGCGCAGGTCCACGCCGCTGGCACAGATTCATTGCGAGGTGTCCGGTGATATCGCCCATACATTGGGCTTGAGAAGCGAAGTCGAACACGGGCTGCGTCATGTGTTCGAGCAATACGACGGGGAGGGGAGGCCGTTCGGCCTGCGTCATCCGCAGGTGCCTGAGGTGGTTTATCAGGTGTTGCTGGCAGGGGATCTGGAAATTCTGTCCCGCAGTCACGGTCTGGAGGTGGCATTACAGTGGATCAGCAGCAAGCGTGACCGACGTTATCCAGCAGCGCTCGCCAGCGAAATGTTGAAACACGCTGAGGGCTGGTTGGATCAACTGCGGACGCCACAGTCTGTTGATCCACGGGAAACCACCGCACAGGTGCCGCTGACCCTGGTCGGCGATGTGATCGACCTCAAGCTCCCGTGGCTGTCGGGATATTCGCGCTGCTCCTCAGAACTGGTGCGCGAGGCCGCCAGGCTTTCCGGCCTGTCGGCATCGGCCGTTGACCATCTCGGCCAAGCGGCGCTCATCCATGGCATTGGCCGCGCGGCAGTGCCCAATCGAGTCTGGAACATTGCGGGAGCGTTATTGGAGGGCGATCTTGAGCAAGTGCGGTTGGTGCCTTACTGGACGTCGCGGGCCTGCGGCCAGATACCGGCGCTGGCAGTGTCGGGGCAGATAGCGGCTCACGCGTACGAGCGACTGGATGGCAGTGGTTACTTTCGCAGTCTCAGCGGTGACGCGCTGCAAAGCGAACACCTCTTGCTTGCCGCAGCCCTGGCTTGGCAAGCGTTGCTGAGCGAGCGACCGTGGCGACCGGCCTTCAGTCATGACGATGCCGCCCGCTTGTTGCTGGACGAGTCGGACCGGGGACGCTTTGACCGACGCGCCTGTGAGGCGGTCATCGCGGCGGCGCGCGGGGACACAACGATGACCGCCTGCAAGCCTGGCGGTAGCCTGCTTTCGGAGCGTGAAACCGAAATTCTACGGCGCATCAGCGCAGGGGGAAGCAACAAGGAAGTGGCGCGTCAACTGGGCATCAGTCCGAGCACGGTCCGTACCCATGTGGAAAGCGTGTTTCGTAAACTTCAATGCACCACCCGTGCGGCTGCGACCCTCAAAGCTCTGACGCTAAGGTTGATTTGAGACCAAGCGCAATTCGCCGATAGTTGCTTATTGCGTGACATATCATTTATTCGAAACAAAAATAACTTATCCGACTAGCGAAGAAATATTATTTTGATTTTGATCGAAAAGATGCAACGCGCTTTTTAGCAAATCTACTTAAGATTAAGCGACGGACCTGCAAACAAGATTGAATAAAATAACCAGGAGCTGAGCATGATGGACCTGAACGGTTTTAGTTGCCTTTCAAGCAATGCCGAGAGCCATGCCATGGCCGCTCATCATGTCTGGCGCATTCCTGGAGCACTTCCAGACGACGGTTTTGAAAAGAGAGCGGGGGTGCCTCATTGGACGTCGCCTGCCTGCGGCCGGCCTGTTGGACGTTCGTTGGCAGCTCAGGGGGCGGTTCAGTCTTATGAGCGGCTCGATGGCCGCGGTTACATCCGCGGCTTCGAAGGGGACTCAGAACAGATCCACTATCGGCTGCAGGTTGCAACATTGACCTTGCAGGCATTGCGCAACCAGCATCCGCGCGAACCCAGCTTGAGCGAGGAGGGCAGCCACGCCATGGCCGCCTCCAGAACAAGCAGCAGCCCGCTCTCCGAGCGTGAGGCCCAAATCTTGCGCTGCATCAGTGAGGGAGGCAGCAACAAGGAAGTGGCACGTCAGCTTGGCATCAGTCCGAGTACGGTGCGCACTCACGTCGAAAGCATGTTCCGCAAGCTGCAATGCACCACTCGCGCAGCGGCCACACTCAAGGCGCTGAGCCTGGGTTTGATCTGACTCAGAGTGGAATATGCGGCCTCGACAGCATCTGGCGCAGCCCCATGATGGACAGATGTGAATCTGTCGAGCCAAGTGAGCCTCGTGCGCGAAGAAGCGAGTTGTACGCTAGACCTGGCCCATTTCAGTCGGTTTTTCCAGCGCTACGCGCAAGTCACTCCTGGAGAGTACCGCCAGCGGCTGCGGGGTTTGCGTTGCGCAGTACTGCGACGGGTTCAGACGCCGGTCAATTCTGACAAGAATGTCAGGAAGCGGTCAGGTTCAGGACACCTTTGTTCTGTAGTCTGGAAAATGGTGCACACAGCCTGTCCAGGATCCTTGAGAGATGGATAAAGTCTGTCTCGACCCGCGCCGATTCTACGGAGGAGTTACCTAATGCGTTTGCTCATCGTCGAGGACGAAGAAAAGACGTCCTCTTATGTGCACCGTGGCTTGAGCGAGCTTGGCTACATCGTTGATGTCGCGACTAATGGCATCGATGGCCTGCACTACGCGCTGGAAATGGATTATGACGTCGTTATCCTGGATGTCATGTTGCCGGGCAAGGACGGGTACGGCGTGCTGCAGGGCTTGCGCCTGTACAAGAAAACCCCGGTCATCATGTTGTCGGCAAGGGGCACGGTGGATGATCGCGTCCGTGGGCTGCGAGAGGGCGCCGATGATTACCTGGCCAAACCTTTTTCATTTGCCGAACTGGTCGCGCGCATCCAGGCATTGATCCGGCGTCTCGCCGATGACACGGCCGACCCGACGCACTTGCGCATCGATGACCTTGAGGTCGACCTGCAAGCGCGCAAGGTTACCCGGGCCGGGTTGCGGCTGGACCTGACGGCCAAGGAGTTCTGTCTGTTGAGCCTGCTGGCGCGGCATCAGGGCGAGATTCTTCCCAAATTGATGATCGCCGAGCAGGTCTGGGACATGAATTTCGACAGTGACGCCAACGTGGTCGAGGTTGCGATCAAGCGTGTGCGAGCCAAAGTGGATGCACCTTATCCTCGCAAGCTGCTGCATACCGTCCGTGGCATGGGCTATGTACTGGAAAGCCGCGAAGCCGATGGCAGGCAAAACGGTACGCCATGATGAAAGGATCGATATCCAGGCGGCTCGGCCTGATGTTTGCGCTTTCGGTCATGCTGATCACCGCGGTCAGTGCGACGCTGTTGCGCTGTTCCTTGAAGCAGTCGCTCGAAGATCAGATGCAGAACGAGCTGATCCTGCGTCATTCCGTACTCGACCCGGTGCTCGCAAAATACGATTCGCCGGCGTTCTGGGTCGGCTTGCGTGAGAAGCTAGATGGCCTGACGCCCGCGGACGAGCGGGTGCGTTATTGGGTCCTGGTTGACGACCCGGCCTACAGTTATGGCGGGGCCATGCCGGACGGCCAGGATTGGTCGAAGCGCCCGGATGGATTCTCCACGGTCGAGATAGCTGACCGGCATCGTCCCATGGTCCTGCTGGTCAAGACCATCGCCGCCATGGGCAGCCGGCCGGAGTTGCGCTTTATCGTGGGGCTCGACTCAACGCCGTTCATGAAGACCTTGGACCAATTCACCAAGACGTTGATCCTGATTTCGGCGCTGGGCGTTGTGCTGGTTGCATTGCTAGGTTACTGGATCGCACGTTTTGGCCTGGGGCCGGTCAGGCGCCTGAGCCGTCAGGCCAACAGCCTGCCGCCGGGGGATTCGAAGCAGCGACTGGACACCGAGGCGCTGCCAAGCGAATTGCAGGAGTTGGCGGTGTCGTTCAACGGCGCCTTGGCTCGCCAGGAAGCAGCCTGGTGCCAGCTCGAAGGGTTCAATGCCAATGTGGCCCACGAGCTGCGAACGCCGCTGACCAATCTGATCGGGCAGACCCAGGTTGCGTTGGCCCACGGGCGGGACGTGAATGAGCTTCAGGATCTGTTGCAGTCCAACCTCGAAGAACTGGAACGGATGGGCACCATCGTCAATGACATGCTGTTCCTGGCGGGCGCCGAGAGTGGGCAGCGGGCAACCGAGCTCAGTGATGTCTCGCTTTATGAAGAGGCGTCGAAGACGGTGGAATACCTTGAGCCTGTCTTGCACGACAAACAGCTGAGCGTGGAGATCGAAGGCGACATGCGCGTATGCATCGACCGACGCCTGTTTCATCGCTCCCTCGCCAATCTGATACAGAACGCGGCGCGATACGCAGTGCCGCAGAGCGTCATCATCGTCCGCCTGGAAAGCCATGGCATGCAGGCCGAGGTGAGCGTTTCCAATGCGGGAGAACCGATCGACAACGTGCACCTGGAGCGTTTATTCGAACGCTTCTATCGCGCCGACGCCGCCAGGGCCCGGAGCGACGCGCACCATGGCTTGGGGCTTTCCATTGTGCGGGCCGTGGCGTCCATGCACGGTGGACGAGTGTTTGCCCACAGCAAGGATGGGCTCAATACCTTCGGATTTTCCCTGACGAACCAAGCGGCGCACTAGTCGCAGGCCCCGGTTGAGGGCTGTTGCGTCTTGACGAACGCCGGTGTTTCCCCAGCATCGGCGTTTGACATCTTCCTGTCAGTCAGCAGTCACCTTGACGTCAGTGTCCCCCTCCTAGAGTGCTACGACCATCCCGGTAAAGGCAGTCGTGGAGTCCATCATGAATATCCAAAACCTGTCGATCGCCAGTCTACTGGCCGTCATCACGTTGAGCGGTTCGCCTCTGTTTGCCGAGGAAAACACCGAACCACCGGCTTACGAATATGGCATGCCGCTGGACATCGCCCACGCCATTCGCATCGAGGTCCCGAGCTCGCAAGTGTGTGAGGTCGTGCGGGCAAAAATGACCTATGTGGATACGCAAGGGGAAATTCGCCAAGTCAGCTATCTGCAACAGGCTGAGGCATGTTCCATCCAGTGAGCGCCCACCGTGTTGGTTCATTATTCAAATAGAGGATTCAACCATGTGGAACACAACAATCTCCGCAATCGGCCTTCTGAACACCATAAACCCGCTGATGAGGCTGGGCCGAGCACTTGTCGCCGGTGTCGCGCTGCTCAGTGCCGTAAGTATCGAAGCGTCGGCTCGTGTCGCACCGAAACCCGACTGGTCGACCAACGACATACCGTCGCAGAAGGGCCGGATCGTCCTGATCACCGGCGGCACCAGCGGCATGGGTTATGAGGATGCGCTGGCACTGGCGCGTGCCGGCGCGCAGGTGATTATCGCCGCTCGCAATCCAGAGCGCGGGGCGCAGGCCATTGCACGCATTCAACAGTCGGTGCCCGATGCCAAGGTGCAGTTCGAGGCCGTGGACCTGGCCGACCTTTCGTCCGTGCGCGACCTGGCCCAGCGTCTTAATCGGAGGCTGCCGCGCCTCGACGTGTTGATCAACAATGCCGCCATCATGGCGCCGTCCGAACGAGGTACATCAGCAGATGGTTTCGAACTTCAGTTAGCAACCAATTACCTGGGGCACTACGCGCTGACCGGCCTGTTGGTGCCACTCCTGCGTCAAAGCCAGGACGCCCGAGTGGTGAGCCTTTCAAGCATTGCCGCCACTCGCGGCGCGATGAACTTTGACGATTTGCAGGCCGAGCAGAAATACGCCCCCTATCAGGCATACGCGCAATCGAAACTGGCCATTCTACATTGGGCGTTCGCGCTGCAGCGGCGCAGCGATGCCGAAAACTGGGGCATTCGTAGCATCGCCGCGCACCCCGGCGTTGCCGTAACCGAGTTGGTCGAACGCGGTCCCGGCCTCAACAGTGAATTCGGCCAGCGCTGGGCCAAGGACCGCGACGCCTACCACTCAGCGGCACAAGGGGCGTTGCCCACGCTGTATGCCGCCACCGCTGCGCAGGCCGTCGGCGGCGCCTATTACGGCCCGACCGGAGACCAGGAAAAACGCGGCCCGCTGGGCTTCGCCAAAACGCCTGCTGCAGCGACCAGGGAGGCGGATTCCGATCGGCTTTGGACGGTCTCCGAACGGCTTACCGGCGTTACCTACCCCTGATCCAACCGTGGGCGCGGGTGTTCGTCCCGTGCCCACCCTCTGGCCTGTTGCCGTCTTCCTGGAGTTCCCATGAGTACGCCTTCCTATCTGCACCGGCTGAGCCTCGCCCTTAACGCTCGCGACGATGAGCTGCGTCCGGCGCTGTACGGATTCCTGCTGTTCCTGTGCCTCTTTACCGGTTACTTCATGCTGCGCCCGATCCGTGAATCGATGGGCATCGCGGCGGGCGTGGAGAATCTGCAATGGCTGTTCACCGCGACCTTCCTGGTCATGCTGGCGGCGGTTCCGCTGTTTGCCTGGCTCGGTTCCCGGGTGCCGCGCTTGCGCCTCATCGACTGGGTGTACGGCTTCTTCGGCATCAACCTGCTGATGTTCGTCGAGTTCTTCCAGTTCCAGCCGGACAGCGTCTGGCTGGCCCGGGTCTTTTATGTCTGGATCTCGGTTTATAACCTGTTCGTCGTGTCCGTGGCCTGGAGCTTGATGGCGGATGTATTCGACAGCGAGCAGGCCAAGCGTTTATTTGCCTTCATCGCTGCCGGCGCCAGCATAGGCGGTCTGCTGGGGCCGGCCCTGAGCGCGCTGCTCATCGATACCCTCGGCGCTTCTGGGTTGATGCTACTGGCAGCCTTGTTGCTCGGTGCCACGCTTGTCTTGAAACGGGCACTGATGAGATGGCGCGAAGAGGGTGGGGCTGGCCGCCCAGGCGCCGCGCCGACGCAAAGTACTCGGCAGCCATTGCGCGGCAACCCGTTCAGCGGTTTGACGACCGTGCTCAGGTCACCTTACCTGCTGGGGATCGCCGGGTTCGTGGTGCTATTGGCGACCGTCAGCACCTTTCTTTATTTCGAGCAGGCGCGCCTGGTGGCCGAGCACTATCCGGATCGCGAATCGCAAGTTCGCATCTTTGGCACCATCGACATCATCGTGCAGGCCGGTGCGTTGCTGTCCCAGCTGTTCATCACCGGCCGCATCGCACCGAAGCTGGGGGTGCGTGCGTTGCTGGCCATCGTGCCACTGCTCATGTCCATCGGCTTCCTGGGCCTGGCGTTGGCGCCCGGGTTTGCGCTGCTGACGATGTTGATGATCGTGCGACGAATCGGCGAGTACGCGTTCGTCCGACCGGGCAGGGAAATGCTGTTCGCGCCCTTGGATGCCGAGAGTAAATACAAGGCCAAGAACTTCATCGACACCGTGGTTTATCGCGCCGGTGACGCCATGAGCGGTTGGGCCAAGAGCCTGCTTGACATGCTGGGGCAGGGCGCCGGCCTGGCCGCGATGATTGGCGCGTGTTGCGCGTTGCTGTGGGGTTACTTGGGCTGGCAATTGGGACGGCAGGCCGATGATGCCGCTTCGCGGGAGCTACGCCTGGCAATTATCTCGGCCAGGGCATGAAGATTTTTATTCTCCATCGCGTCCTTACAGTGAGAGGTGATACGGATGACTTTAAAAAGCAGGGTACTGGCAGTCGGTGCGGTCATTGCCTTTTCGGTTTTCTCCACAGCTTTTGCGGGCAAGGAAAATTCGTTGGTCGGCACCTGGCGCATGATCAGCGCAACGGTTGAGCGCCAGGGCAGTAGCTCGGATGCTTATGGACCCAATCCTCATGGCTGGCTCGTTTTCACCCCAGAGTTGACGTTTATTGAAGTGCTCACAGATCCGCGTGTGCCGGCGTTTCGCTCCAACGTGCGTGGCGAAGGCACCGATGAGGAAAACCGTGCAGCCATGCGCGGTAGCATCGGGTTCTTCGGACGATATACCGTTAACCCCAATGGCGAGTTCACGGGCAACACCGTCGAAGGGGCTACGTTTCCAAACTGGGTGGGCGCTGTGCGTACCCAGGATGACTTGCAACTGAAGGTCGACGGCGACCGGATGGTGGAAGATTTCCGGCGCCCGGATGGGGCGAAGATTCACATCGTCTGGGAGCGTGTAAGGTAGCTCCGAAGTATCTTCCATGCTGGCCATGCTTGATTTGAGTGTCCTCATGCATCGTCCGGTCTGGAACCGTGAAGCCGAAAGCAAAAATCCGATGCCTATCGTGGCATCGGATTCTGCGTCACGCTCGGGCCGTGGAACTGCCCTCATATTGTCAGCTTTTAGGCCTGGCGCGCTTCGGCCAACTCATCGATCAAGTGCCGCTGAAACGCCGCAAGCGCTTCCTTAGGTTGCTGTAACTGTACAAATTCCAACATGGGATCTGTGACTGCAGTCCTCACGCCCGCCAGTTCCTCAAGGGTCGCCAGCCCGCAAAACGGCACATACGCTTCGGAATACCCACCTTCGTGGACCAGAACGAGACGGCCCTGGCACAGACGTTCAGCGGCTTTGCGCACAAGGCTGGTCATTTGCCGGAACGAGTCGCTGTGCAACAGCATGCGAGCCAGCGGATCGACAGCGTTGGCGTCGTAACCGCAGGCGACAATAATCAACGCAGGCTCGAAGCGCTCCAGCGCCGGGATCACGATGCGTTCCATCGCGTACAAGTAAGCCTCATGACCACTGCCGGGCGGCAACGGAATATTGATGTTCGCGCCCAACCCGGCGCCGCGGCCGCGATCAGCTTCACCGCTGTAACCTGCGGGGAAACAGCCATCTTGGTGCAGTGAAATGGTCAGCACATCACCACGCTCTTCGAAGATGGATTGTGTGCCGTTGCCGTGGTGCACATCCCAGTCGATCACCGCGACGTTGCCCAGGCTACGGCGGGCTTTTGCAGCTTCAATGGCGATGGCAATGTTGGCCAGGAAGCAAAAGCCCATGGCGTTGTCGGCGAGGCAGTGATGGCCCGGCGGGCGCGACAGTGCGTACGCGTTATCGACGTCCCCAACGAGCACGGCGTCGACCGCTGCAATGGCCAACCCGGCAGAAAGCGTGGCTATTTCATAACTACCAGGCCCGATGGGCGCGTGCGGCCCCAACTCACCGCCCCCGGCATCGCTCATCGTCTTGAAGCGTTGCAGGTAATCGGGTGTATGAACCCGCAGCAGATCTTCATCGGTTGCCGCGTTGGCGCTTCGTACCTGCAAATAGCGGGTCAGGCCGGAGACATCCAGCAGGCTCTTCAGACGGCGTTTGGTTTCCGGCGATTCAGCGTGACCCGCGGCGGCCGGTGGTTGCACCCATCCTCCCACCGGCAAGGTCAAGGCGTGCAGCCCGGCACTATGCCAGAGGCTGAGTTCGTCGAAGAAAAATGCACTTTTTCGGCTCATCGTCTTTCCATTTTCTTTAGGGTAATAAGGCCATTCATGCGTTTGGGCGGCTGCTGAGCATCAACGCCAGGGACAGCAGAGTGATGCACGTCCCGCCAATCAGCAGCGATTGAAAGCCGCCGCTGGCTTCGATCACCCGGCCCGCCACCGTCGGGCCGATAGCCAGGCCAGCGCCGATCACCAGGTTGGAGGCGTTCATCAGTTTTCCGGAGCGGTCAAGGTCGGCCAGGCAGGCCAGGATCAACGGTAGAATGAAGGTCCAGGTGAACTTGAACAGCAGCGCTGCCACGGCAAAACGCATCATTTCGGGTTGGCCCCGCAGCAACAGCACTGAGCCGGCCATCAGCGCGTAACCCAGCAGTAACAGCAGCAAGCGCGGCAGTCGGTCGCCGATCAGAGAGGCACAGCCCGCTCCGACAATGCCCATCACCGTGGCGAGCGCCAGTACCTTGCCACTGGACTCGGCGGAGATACCTGCCTGGGTGGCGATGGAGCCGATAAAGGTCCACACACCGCCCAGGCAAATGTAGAAACTCAAGACCCCCAAAATGCCCAGTGCGCGTTTCCACAGCGAGGCGATGGCGACGTGCTCGGCGGTTGTTTCAGCCGACGGGGAGCCTTGGGGAAAATAGCGGGCCAATGGCAAAAAGACCGCCATCAACCCTGCGAGGATCACGTAGCACGCTGATAGCCCGAAGTGTTCAAAGAGTCGAGGCAGGATGCTCAAACCGATCGCCCCGACGACCAGTTGCCCCAGCACCCATAACCCATAGACTCGGCCGGGATTGGCTGTTGAAGCGGCGCTGGACAGGCAGATGATCATCAACGAACCGCCCGCCAGGGCACTGCAAAAGCGCAATGCCAGGAGTATCGAGTAGTCGGCAGCAAGCCCTGATAAAAGGTTTGCTGCAATGAACACAACACCGGCCAGCAATGCGGCGCGACGCCAGTCGGTACGTTTCAGCCACCACAGAGCGGGCAGGGTGGCCAGGCTCATGGCGCCGAGTTCAGTAGAGAACAGATCGCCGATCTGTGACGGGCTCAACTGCCATTGACTCGCCAGTTGCGCCGCGATGGCCGGTGCGGTCATGAGAATGGTCGGGGTGATGGCGGCGAACAGCACGATGGCTGCCAGCAATGCCAGTCGCGAGGATGCGAGGGAGCGGGGAGTGGTCAGCGGTTTGGTCTGGGTGTTCATGGTCAAACTCCGATGAATGGATTCAGAACACATGGACCAGACGCAGCAGTGCGTCAGTGCCGTGATAGCCGTTATCGGTGGCAACGTTCTGCGAAAGGCCGAACATCACTTGGTTCTGTTTATCCAGCCAGTGGCCGACTTCAAAGCCCATTTGGGTGTAGCGCTTGTGGGTGTCATCGATGCGCTGGTCGTTGATCCGCAGTTCGCCGCCATCGGCGTGGATCAGCCGCAACGCACCATAGGTGCTTGGCGTAAAGTCGTAGGAGGCGAAGGCTTGCAGGCGATACAACGGGTCCTGTTTCAGATCGCTGCCAAAGTAGTCGTCGTTCTTGCCGTAGAGCTGGGCTTCGAGGTTGGCTTCCAACACCCATTTTTCGCCGATGCCCTGGGTGTAGTTGTAAACGAAGGTGGCCCCCCAGCGATTGGCGCCGGGTGATACATCTGGATTGTCGTTGTGGTACTCGCCAATCGGCAGGGTAATCAGCGTCAGCAATCCGCTGTAAGTGCGTGAGGCAGGGTCATTGATGAAGAACAGTGTGCCGCCGACCTGAGGGTCGCCAAAGCCGCTTTCCCCTGTGTGCTGGCTGGCACCCGGCAGGCGCGCGTTGATGTCGGCGAAGGGCACGATGAACTGTGGCGTGCATAGAGTGCCGCAGATGTCGGTGAAAAATACTTGGCGGTAGGCCATGGCGTTGACCTTCAGGTCGGCCTTGCCGGTGCTGTCAGCCGGGCCGTGGAAGTCGTCAGCGCGACTTGCCGGCAGATAAAGCACACCCAGGTTGGTGCCTGAAGGCGCGCCGAAAAAATCCCGGGCGTTGAGGTCGGCGGCACTGGCGTGCAGGCTCGACAAGCCGCCGATCAGGGCCAGCGCTGTATTGCGTGTGAAAGTGGTGGTCATGGGTATTGCGTCTCTTCTTTGAGTTGTTGTTTGGCGAATGGCTCGCCCGTAGGTGGCAGAGGGGCAAAAAAAGGGCAAAGGTGTCCCGTGGCCGTCAAAACGACAGCGAAAAAGTCAGCGCGAGTCAGCGGTGCGGATCAGTCAGGTGGGGCATGCAGCAGATGGGCGATACGGGCTTTGTCCTTGACCCCGAGCTTGCTGTAGATAGCGCGGATGTGGTGGCGCACGGTATTGGGGGACATGCCCAGGTCGCGGGCGACTTCCTTATAGGTCTTGCCTTCGCCGAAGCCTTGGGCCACGGCGTTTTCCCTTGGACTCAGTTGCATCAGCACCGTGCGGCTGCGGGCGGCCAGCAGGAACAGATCACCGACCGTCGAGGCCTCGACCTGCAAGTGCTTGCCTTCATACCCGTCGGCGTCCATCGCCACCGGCAGGCAAGGACCGGTCCAGTCCGGCCATTCGCTCAACAGCAAGTCGACGAAGCCTCGTTCTGCGCAATGCAGGGTGCCGCGTCGGTCGCACACGGCTAGAGCGAGATTGCGTGGGTGGGTGAGGGCCTCGCGCATGGCTACCAGCGTGCGAATCTGATTGGCGGACACCGCCGCCACCAGGTGCAGCATGAGGTTGTTCAACAGCAGGCAGTCTTGCTCGGTAAAGCGTGCCGCGTCGGTCGCGCGATAGAGCGCGAGGTGATCGCTGAGATGGGTTTGCGGGTCGATGTACACCACGCACAGCAATTCGCCAATGCCGTAGGTCTCACCGAGCCAATTGAGCCCGGGGCCGCTGGCAGGGTTACGCATGTCGACAATGACCGCTTGCCCAGGAACATCGTGAGCCCTGGCGACGGTCACGTCGATATGACGAATCGACTGCCAGTCCGACAGATAACTACGGGGCAGTTTGTGGAGATAAGAGCTGTGCTCTTCGGGTAACCCGTCAATCAATGCTCCGCGGCCCCACCAGGCGCTGTCGAAGGGCAGCAGCTGGCTGATGCAGCTCAGCGCTGCTTCGTGGAAATGCTCGATGTCTTTGTCCTGCGCCAGGCGCTGAAGCTCCAGTGTCATTGCGCTGAAGGCCTCGAGGAGACGGGCGTGACCATGATCATGACGGCTCATTTGTATGTACCTCTGTGCGACTTTTTTATTGTTTTCGTCACGAAGTCATTGAGGGCCGAAACGTCGTTTTGACGTGGGGCAGGGCCTGGGGCGAGTATCGGCGGGTTCAAAGAGGATCGCCATCCTACAGATGCATGAGGGAGCTCTTTCGCCTGTGGACGCCAGGTACGAGAGCCCATGATCCAAATCCGCAAGTCCAAATGGCGACCGGCGTTAGGGGAGGAGGGTGCTGGGTTAAGCCAGCTTGTTCAAGAACGAGGAAATGAGTGTAGGCCGCTAAATGATGGCCTTTTGCTTTTAAGCGGATCCCGCTAGAATCCATCCCCCTCTTTATGAGCGGCATTAGTAAAATCACGCAAGGATGTCGATATGCAATTTGCAAAAGCCATAGGCCTTGCCTTGGCCTTGAGCCTGAGTGGATGTGCCAGTTTCACCAAAGATGAAGTAGCCCCCGTGAATCTGCCTTCGATGGCCAGCTACTCGAACAAGCCGAACGTCTATGTCGATTTCGATTTCTATCAGGGCGATCCCGACAATGCCAAGGCCACCGAGGTACCGCAGGCTCGCGACATGCTCAAGCCCGATCTGAAGCGAACCTTCGATGAGTCAGGGCTTTTTGGGCGCGTGGTATTTGACGAATTCCAGAAGCAACCAGGCGACTACAGCCTTCGATTGAAGGTCTATAACCATGCACCAGGCGGCGGGCAAATGGTCCTGGCGTTCATCAGTGGCTTCACGTTCACGATCATTCCTGCGTTGGCGACCGACCAGTACACCATGAGCCTGGAAACCCTGGACGAGCAGGGTCAGCCGTTGGGCAAGACCAGCAATCATGATGCGATAAACACCTGGATGGGCATCTGGTTCCTGCCCCTGGCAAGTAATACGCCCAAGGCTGCCATCACCGACACCTTCAACCGGCAGGTCAATGCGCTGTTGAAGAACTGGGTCGACAACAACCGCATAAAATACTCCGCTGTCGATACCCGCATTCCACGGGGCTGACACCGATAGAAAAAGAGCCGCAATCGCGGCTCTTTTTTTTGATCACTTCAACGCTTGAGTGAACTGTGGGTCGCTGTACAAGCTCTTGAGCAGGTCTTGAACCATCGGGTTGTAGTTGTTCGCGGCAGCCGGAATGGCGATCGGACCGAAGAAACTACTGTCCCAATCACGCTGCACATCTTTAGTGGTTTCGTATAAAACCTGATCACCCTTACGCAGCGTGAAGCGTGCAGCCACCTCGCCATGGCCGTTGCTCATGCCTGCTGTGAGCTGGCTCTTGACCAACTGAACCTGCAGCTGCCGGTCTGCACGAGGGTCCAACAGACCCGCCTGACGAAGCTCATCGTTGATCGCTGCCTGGATGTGCAGTGGAACGCTACCCTCTGGCGACGAAATCGGGTTCAGGCGCACCATCAGCGACCCTTGCCCTGAATCCGCATTCACCTGCGTCTCGCGCAAGGGCTGCATGGGTGCATTTTGCTTGAGCTGCTGAACGTTCTGAAAATTGGGTTCATAGCGAGTCATGGTTACACCACAGCCTTGTAGCAGCAACGCGCAGAACGGTAGAGCCAAGTAGAGCTTCTTCACAGCAAATCCTTATGTGCTTTTTTAGAAGGCGTGATTATCGACAGATGGCCTTAAGCTATCAAGGATGAGTTGAGGTTTACGGTGCTCCCTACCAGCTCAACTGTATTGGCTGGCAGATCCAGCAGCGGTTTTAGGCTTTCTGGAACAGGTCAACTGGTAAGCGATTGCCAACCATATGAACCACCCTGGCATGACCATCAACGCAATACGGGTGTCAGGTCTCAATGCCAGCAGACAAAGAACAAAGGCCAGAAACGCCAGGGAAAACCAGGCCATTGGTACGCCGCCTGGCATTTTGTAGGCCGATTTGGCATGCAGCTCAGGTCGCTTTCTACGGTAGGCAATATACGAGGTGAGGATGGTCGACCAAGTAAAGATCACGAGGATTGCCGATACAGTAGAAACAATGGTGAATGCCGTCATCACTTCTGGAACGATGAAAAGCAACAGCACGCCCACGAGCATTAACAGCGTGGTGAACGCTAGGCTCAGCAGAGGCACGCTATTGCTCGACAGACGTCGGAAAATCCCCGGGGCGTTGTCCTGGTTGGCCAGTCCGAACAGCATGCGGCTAGACGAAAATACACCACTGTTGGCCGAGGAGGCGGCAGACGTCAGCACCACAAAGTTAACGATACCGGCCGCTGCGGGAAAACCTGCAACCAGGAACAGTTCGACGAAAGGGCTCTTGCTAGGCGAAACCTGTTGCCACGAAGTCACTGCAATAATGCAGGCCAGTGCGAGCACATAAAACAGGATGATTCTCAGCGGAATCGAGTTGATGGCTTTCGGTAGGGTCTTCTCGGGGTTGCGGGTTTCGGCGGCGGCGGTGCCGATCAGTTCGGTACCGGCAAATGAGAAGATTGCCATCTGGAAACCGGCAAAGAAACCGAACAGGCCGTTGGGAAAGGCCGCTTGTTTATCCAGCAGGTGGTTCAGAGATGCAGTAACACCGCTGGGTGATACAAAGGAACTGGCAATCAACACCATGCTGACGCCAATCAGGGTGATGACGGCAATGATCTTGATGATCGCGAACCAGAACTCCACTTCACCAAAAAGCCTGACCGTCAGCACATTCAAGGCGAACAGGGTCATCAGCATGCCGATGGATGGTATCCAGGCGGGTACATCGGGGAACCAATACTGAAAAAATCCGCCGACCACTACGCAATCACCTATCACCGCAACGCTCCAGCTCAGCCAATACGACCAGCCAAGAAAGAACGCTGCGCGCGGGCCGAGGTAGGCACCGGCAAAATCTGCGAAGGTTTTGAAGTTCAAGTTGGAGAGCAGCATTTCGCCCATGGCACGCATGACGAAATAAACGAACAGACCGATGATCATGTAGATGAGGATGATGGACGTGCCCGAGAGGGCGATGATCTTCCCAGTCCCCATGAACAGACCGGTACCGATGGCGCCTCCCATGGCCATTAATTGAATGTGTCGATTGCTGAGGGTACGCTGCAGTGCGGGCTGTTCAATCAGCCCTGACGGAGTCGATTTCATTACAAAACCTCTTGATTTTATGTTTTTGAGTTTTGGCAGAAAGGTGGTGTCTTGCGTATTTGTTAGGGATGCAACGGCTATTGACGGTGGTTGTTTGTGAATAGCGAGATTTGCCGTGTACTCACAGTGGTGAGTAGCCCCTTGGCACTTTGCTCAGGGGCATCACCTATGGTTTTCAGCTCACTGTGCGCAGGCGTGAGGGGACGATTGCTGGCTGCTGATCGAGGATTTGGTAGAGGTTTTTTATGTTGGCAGGCGTCGGCACCAGGTGGATGTGCTCACCGATTGCATGCTCCTGGGCCAGGTCTAGCACGTAGCGCAGTGACGAAAAGTCTTCAAGGGCAAAACCCACCGAATCGAACACAGTGACCTGTGCGTCGTTCTCGCGGCCCTTAATTTCGCCCTTAACGATCCGGAAAAACTCGACAACGGGGAAGTCGGCTTCCAATTGCTGGATGTCACCTTCAATCCGGGTCTGAGGTTCAAATTCAACGATGACCCGGGCATTGCGCAATATCTCGGCGTGCAGCTCGGTTTTCCCCGGACAGTCACCCCCTACGGCATTGATATGCATGCCGGGCTCGATCATCTCGGGCGTCAAAATCGTTGCGTAGGCTTTATCTGCAGTGACCGTGGTGACGATGTCTGCGCCCTTGACCGCTTCTTGCACAGAGCCGGCCAGGATCACCTCAAGATCCGGGAATGCGGACAGGTTATGCTTCAACTTAAGCGAGGCGTCACGATCGATATCGAATATGCGCAGTTCCTTGATCGATAGCATTTCATGGAAGGCGAGGGCCTGAAATTCGCTCTGGGCGCCATTGCCGATGATGGCCATGATGCTTGCATCCGGGCGCGCCAGGGACTTCGCTACCAAGGCAGAGGTCGCGGCAGTGCGCACAGCGGTGGTCAGCGTCAGTTCACTGAGCAGGGTTGGATAGCCGCTGTGGACATCGGCCAGGACACCGAAGGCCATGACCGTCAGCAAATTGCTTTGACCGTTGTCCGGATGACCATTGACGTACTTGAACGAGTACTGCTGGCCATCGTCGGTCGGCATCAACTCGATCACACCCTTGGCCGAATGATTGGCGGTGCGGGGCGACTTATCAAACTGCGCCCAACGTGAATAGTCAGCTTCGATGTAATCTGCCATTTCGCGGATTGAGCGGCGAATGCCCACTGTGGCGAACAGGCGTGCGGCATGATCGACGTCTATAAAAAGAGTCATGTTTTTATTCTCCGGTTCAGTAGTAACAACGTTGCGGGGCAGGGGACGACTCAGGGGCGTTTGCTCTCGAAGCCATGCAGCACATTGACTGCATTGATTCCGATTTCATCGACCATATAGCCGCCTTCCATCACGAACAGAGTGGGGCAACCCACATCCGCTATCAGCTCGCCGATGCCGATGAAATCTTCGCTCTCCAGCAGGAAGTGGCTGATAGGGTCGTCCTTGAACGTGTCGACGCCGAGTGAAATAACCAGCACTTCAGGGGCGAATTGCTGGAGTTTCCCGCAGGCGTGGAGCAGGGCATTGCGATAGCTTTCCCAGGTCGTGTTTTTCGGCAACGGGTAGTTGAGGTTGTAACCTTCGCCGCGGCCGGCACCGACTTCGTGGCTAAAGCCTGAGTAGTACGGATAAGAAACCGCGGGTTCGCCGTGCAGCGACACGAACATGACGTCGCTGCGTTCGTAGAAGATGTTCTGGGTGCCATTACCATGATGGAAGTCGACGTCCAGTACCGCGACACGCTTCGCACCTTGAGTAATGGCCTGTTGTGCGGCAATGGCGGCGTTGTTGAGATAGCAATAGCCACCCATGTATTCGCGCGCTGCGTGATGGCCGGGCGGACGGCACAGGGCGAAGGCACTGTCATGGCCCTCATCGATCAGCGCCAGGCCGGTGAGGGCAATGTCTGCGCTGGTCTTTACGGCTTGCCATGTGGTCGCGGTAATTGGAGAACCGGCATCCATGGCGAAGAAACCGAGCTTCCCGTCGATGAACGTCGGGACTTGATCGTTGGACAAATCGCGCACTGGCCATACCAGCGGCAAGGCATCGTGGGTACGTCCGGTCGCACACCATTGTGACCATGCGCTTTCAAGAAAGCTGACATAGCGCTCGCTGTGCGCATTGACGTAACACGATCGGTCAAAGGCCCGTGGCTCGACGATCTGGCCAAGGCCTACCTGCTTGACTCGATTATGGACGGTATCGGCCCGGCTGGGTTGTTCGAAGGACGGTTTGAGCACGCCGTCTTTCAACTCGGTGCCGTGGTGCAAACGGTGGGAATCACTGAAAACTGTAAACATTCTGCGCATCCGTTAATGTGAACCAGTGCAAATATTCTGTTCTGGACTGGATGCGCTTTCTTTGCTTTATATTCGTGGCTTTCTAGATTTTTCGGACTTTTTTACTCAGGAATCCCGAAATGAAGAAAAAATCATCCAAACGCATCAGTCTCGACGAAACTGACTTGGCGATACTCACCTTGCTGCAAGATGATGCGAGCATTTCCAACGCCGAACTCAGCGAGCGCCTGTCGCTAAGCCTCACGCCTTGCTGGCGGCGGCGAAAGAGAATGGAGGAGGCGGGCGTGATCAAGGGCTATCAGGCGAACCTTGATCGACGCATGCTGGGGTTGGATATCATGGCGTTCGTGCACATCCGTTTTTCCACCCACGCCGATCACGCTCCCGACGCCTTCGAGGCGGTGATTGCGCAACTGCCCGAAGTATTGTCCTGTCACAAGATCACCGGGGATGCCGATTACGTGCTGCAAGTGTTGGCAGAGGATCTTGATAGCTACAGTGACTTTATCGAGCACGTGCTCAGGCGTCAGGTGGGTATTGCTTCCATTCAGTCGAGCCTGGCGTTGCGCGAGGTCAAGACCAGTAGCCGTATTGCGATACCCAAATCGACCAAGGAGTGAGTGGGTTAACGATTTTCCCCGCTGCACAATTCTTACACTTAGCTGCTCCGCACCTTCGAAGGAACGTTCCCGGCGAACGTCAAAGACGCCAGTCTACTCTATCAACGCTTTCGGCCGCCGGCGAGAAGGGCGTTCTAGCGGAAGAGGAGGTGCTCTCTCTAACAGGCTCCAAGGCCTGCGTCACACCAGGGCTGGCGAGCGCCTGGCGCAGTACGCTGGCGCCCGCGCCAATCAAATTCTGCACAGCACCGCTGCCTTTAACGTCTTGGGAGGCCAGTACCGCCCCGTGCTCATCAATGACAGCCAGGCCGACGTCGAAATCGAAGCGGACTCTCATATAGGCGTCCATTTTCCATTCGCGCAACGTGAGCACAAGCAACCTTTGCCCAGCAGGTGCTGCAGTGACGCCCTGGCCCACAGCAGCTGAGATACGCGCCTTGGTTAGACCTGTACGAACGGCTTGAGCGAGATCATCGGCCAGCGGCAAGCCCGACTTTGTATTCACGTTCCATGGGTTGTAGTAAAGGCCACGAATACGACCTACGAAGGTAGGTTTCTTGTCGAGCGCAAGCACGTAAGGCCTCTGATCAACCACTTGCACCAGCACCGGTGTTGCCGAGCGTAACTTAACCTCGGGGCTGGATTGGCGGTAATCGATGGTTTGGCCTATCGCGCAACCTCCCAGGGCAATCACCGCAGCGCCAAGCACTAAAGCTCTTAGAAACTGCATCGTTAAATTCCATTTTATGAGGGCGGCGATTGTAGGCTGCAACACGGTTAAAGCGATACAGGGCATGACGATGAGATCTACAGCTTGAATCGAAACGAAGCTGCGCCTGGCCATTCTGCATAGTCTTCATGGCCCAAGATGTCGATGAGCATCAGCCCAGGAAACGAGTTTGTTTGCTTGGAGTGACCCAGGCGCTAGTTGGGTTGAGGATGAAGGCCGAGTAATCCTCAAAGTCAGCGCGCATCCAATCAAGCAGGCTGCGATAGGGAGGAATGATTGGGAACGAGATGAACGGCCGCAACATTGGTGAAAGCGCGCGCTGAAATCACTGAGTGGTGAATCTACGTTTAGCAGACGTACCAGGTGCTAATCAGTCCTCAGAGCGTCAGGTGCGAAAGGGCTGATTTCAGTAAACGGGGTTTTGTGGAAATGGACATCAGAGCTGATGGGAGTCTTGAAAGTATAAACACGTCGTTTAACATAATATACATTACACGTAACATCATGTTTCCATTTCAGCCGGGTCATCCAGCAGATTTGAAGCCAGCAACACCTGGCCTCAGCAGCTCTCGGAAGTAATCTCTTTTCATGTCGAGGGCAAAATCTTGCACGGGTGCTTTATCGCCTCACGTTCAGTTTTGCTCACGGATCACCTGCCCACGACGCTGTGTGAAATCTGCAGCACTCAGCTCGGCATAAGCCCATCCGCGTCGCCCGCGCTGCGCGGGATCAATCGCCATCCTGTCAGATCCTGTAATAAATCGTCTCGTATGAAGCGTTGGAAACCGTTGTAGGATTTCTTCCCCAATTATTTCCAGGTCTGTATGAACACGCTCCAGGAACCTCCCAGTAGCTTTCCAAAGAACAGAATTCACTCCAGCGCTCCTGCGCTCTGCCTACGTTCGTTGCAGCCTTCTTCCTTCGCATTGATCGTCCGAGGGAGCGAATAACCCATGGAATGGATCGTGGACCCCACGGCCTGGTTGGGCCTGCTGACCTTGATCGTGCTGGAGCTGGTGCTCGGCATCGATAACCTTGTATTCATCGCCATCCTGGCTGACAAACTTCCGCCCGAGCAGCGCGACCGTGCTCGTATCATCGGTTTGTCCCTGGCGTTGCTGATGCGCCTTGGCCTGCTTGCCAGCATCTCCTGGATGGTGACGTTGACCAACCCGCTGTTCGAGGTCTTCGGCAAGACGTTCTCGGGCCGGGACTTGATCATGCTGTTCGGTGGTGTGTTCCTGTTGTTCAAGGCAACCATGGAATTGCATGAGCGACTCGAGGGCCACGTGGCGCAACGGTCCGGCAATGCCGCCTATGCGATGTTCTGGCCGATCGTTGCGCAGATTGTGGTGCTGGACGCGGTCTTTTCCCTGGATGCGGTGATCACGGCCGTGGGTATGGTGGAGCATCTGTCGGTCATGATGATCGCGGTGATGTTCTCTATCGGCTTGATGATGATCGCGAGCAAGCCGCTGACAAAATTCGTCAATGGCCACCCTACTGTCATCATGCTGTGCCTGGGCTTTTTGATGATGATCGGCTTCAGTCTCACGGCTGAGGGCCTGGGTTTCCACATTCCGAAAGGTTACTTGTACGCCGCGATTGGTTTCTCGATCCTGATTGAATTGTTCAACCAGCTGGCGCGCTCCCGTCGCAAGAAAAGCCTGCAAGGTCTTCGGCCGATGCGCGAGCGTACCGCCCATGCGGTGTTGCGCCTGCTGGGCGGTCAAAAGCTGGGGGCCGATGAGGTCGGTGAGGAAATCGCCGACCTGCTGGAAGGCGACGAGCCGGAGCAGGTTTTCCATCGGCGCGAACGGGTCATGATCAGTGGTGTGCTGCAATTGGCCGAGCGCCCGATTCGCAGCGTGATGACGCCTCGTGCACAAATCGACCACCTCGACTTGGCAGATTCGGCTCAAGAACTCCGTACGGCGCTGATGCATTCTTCGTACTCACGCTTGCCATTGATCCGGGAAGGACGCGTGGATGAGCCGCTAGGCTTTGTCCATAAGAAAGAATTGCTCAAGGAAATACTGGCGGGCAATCAGCCGAATCTGGAAGTCATGGCGCGCAAAGCCATCAACCTGCTCGACAGTTTCACGATCCTCAATGCACTGGAGCAGATGCGTAAGGAGTTGACCCACATCGCGTTCGTGGTGAACGAGTTCGGTGACTTCGTCGGCCTTCTCACTATGACCGACATCCTGCAATCCATTGCCGGTGAGCTGCCGGATGCCAGTGAAATCGAAGGACCGAATATTGTCGCCCAGGATGGAGGTTTCCTCGTCAGCGGTGCCCTGAATCTCAGTCAGGTCCGCGAACACACCGGGTTCCAGGCGAAAGCGACGGAAGATTACCAGACGCTTGCTGGGTTAGTGATGAGCCTGCTGGATCGCTTGCCGATGATTGGAGACATGCACAGTTGGCAAGGATGGAGCATGACCGTGATGGAGGTCGAAGAGCGTCGGGTGACCAGGGTGCTGTTGCGTAAGGAATAAGCACAGAATGAGGCCGCATTTGCGGCCTTGTTCATTTTCACCTTGCCTGCCCCAACGCTTACTCAGTCTTTTGGCTCTTTCCGTTTCTAAGGTGGGGAGGATTGGCGAAACCAGTGACTCAATCCTGTAAATGACATCGCACACACTGCTGCTCATCGCCCAACAAGGCCTGCGGCTTCTCGCAGCCAACGGTGCATAGATTGCAGCGTTCGCGGAAGAAGCAGCCACTGGGTAGTCGACGGTTCCCCGGTAATTCGGTAGGTGCCGCAACTTGCTCGTCGTGGAGTGGCACGCCCAGTCGTGGTACCGCTTCGAGCAATAAGCGAGTATAGGGATGACGTGGCTCATCAAGCACTTGAGCAGCGCTGCCCAGTTCAACGATTTGCCCCAAGTACATGACCGCTACCCGATTAGCCATATGACGCACCACTGATACGTTGTGAGAAATCAGGATGTACGTCAGATTGCGGGCACTTTGCAGCTCTGCCAGCAAGTTGAGAATCTGCGCCTGAACCGAGATATCCAGCGCCGATGTGGGTTCGTCCAGGACAATGATATCCGGGTCTGACGAAAGGGCCCGGGCAATGGCGATGCGCTGACGCTGGCCCCCGGAAAACTGGTGCGCGAAGCGGTCCAGATATTCCGGGCGGATGCCGACTTGGGCCGCGACCCTGGCGGCCACATCGCGCATCTGCGCATGGTTGGCATGGCCTCGGGCGTATAACGGTTCGGTAATGATTTTCCAGATAGGCAGGCGCGGATCAAGCGAAGACTGTGGATCCTGGAAAACAATCTGAACGTTGCTACTGCCCTCGCCGCTGCGATTGGCCCAGTTCAGTCCACCGCTGCTGGGCGGCACCAGGCCCATCAGCAATTGAGCCAAGGTGCTCTTACCGCAACCTGACTCGCCGACAATACCCAGGGTCTCCCCTGCCCGCACCTGAAGATCAATACCGTTCAGGGCGTGGGCATAACCGCGCGGCCGTCCCAACCAGTCATTACTCACGGGGAAGCGCACGTGAACATCGTTCAGCTGAAGAATCGTGGGTGCCATTTGGGTGATGGGTTGAAAGACTGCACTGTTCATCACGAAAGCTCCTTGACCGGTAACCAGCACGCGCTTTTACGTTGGTCATTACCGTTGATAGTGTTGAGATTCGGACGTTTGGCACACACCGGCATAGCGTACGTACAACGCTCCTGGAAAGTGCAACCTACAGGCAAAGAAGCCAGGTTCGGCACCTGACCGGGAATGGTCAGTAGCGGCTGGCCTGGCTCGACCATTTCCGGCAGACCACTGAGCAACCCTTGCGTATAGGGATGCTGCGGATTCCCCATGACGTCAGCCGTGCGCCCTTGCTCGACCACAGCCCCTGTGTACATGACGTAAACCCGGTCGCAGAACTGCGAAACCAACGCCATGTCATGAGTGATGAGCAAGATAGCCGTGCCCCGCTGCCTGGCTTTTTCTCGTAACAGCAACAACACCTGGCGTTGCACGGTCACGTCGAGGGCCGTTGTCGGCTCGTCGGCGATCAGCAATTGAGGTTCGCAGGAGAACGCCAGGGCGATCATCACCCGCTGACGCATGCCGCCAGACAGTTCGAAAGGATAGCTCTCCAATACTTGTTCCGGGCTGGCTATGTGCATGTCGCGCAACAGTGCGATCGCCTTGAGACGGGCTTGGGCGGCGCTGATCTTCTGGTGATGAATGATCACATCGAGCATTTGCCTACCGATACGCCGCGTCGGGTTCAAGGCAGTCATCGGCTCCTGGAAAATCATCGCGGCATCGCGTCCACGAATCGTCAGTAACTCCTTTTCAGGCGCTGCCAGCATGTCGCGACCGAGCATGCTCAGGCTGCCGGCCGTGATGCGATAGCTGCGCTCGGGCAACAATCGCATACTGAGCATGGCCGTGACCGACTTGCCCGATCCGGACTCGCCGACGATACCGACGATTTCGCCGGGATTGACGTGTAGCGACACGCCATTCAGGGCTTTGACGTTGTTTTTGTAAGCCGGGAACTCCAGGCTCAGGTTGTCGATGGACAATACTGGACTCGACGCATGCATGGTCATTTCCCCTGTTGCCGTGGGTCGAGCAGATCGCGTACGCCATCGCCCAGCAAGTTGAACCCGGTGGCCGTGATCAGAATCGCCAGCCCTGGAAAGGTCGAATACCACCAGTTATCGAGAATGTAGTTGCGCCCGGTGGCGACCATCGCCCCCCACTCCGCCGTAGGCTGCTGCGCTCCCAGGCCGATGAAGCCCAGAGCCGAAGCCATGAGGATCGCGCTGCCGATATCCAGGCTCAGTTGCACCAGCAATGGCGGCATTGCATTACGCGCCACGTGCCAGTGCACGACGTGCCAGCGCCCTGCCCCGAAGGTTTGGGCGGCCTTGACATAACCCATTTCGCGGATGCTCAAGGCTTGGCCACGGGCTAGCCGGACATAGGAAGGAATTCGCACAAGCGTAATCGCCAGCATCGCGTTGAACAGGCTCGCGCCCAACGCAGCTGCCAAGGCCATGATCAGTACCAGCGATGGCACCGACAGCATGATGTCCATCAGACGCATGATCAACGTATCGAAACGACCACCGATGACCCCGGAAAAGCACCCCAGCAAGCCGCCAATAAAGCAGGATGCAAAAGCCACGAACAGACCGACACCCACCGACTGCTGGCTACCGAAGAGCACGCGGCTGAACAAGTCGCGGCCGACTTCGTCGGTGCCGAACCAATGGGTGCTGGATGGCGGTGCCAGGCGCTCGGCCAAGTTCAGTGCGTTAGGGTCGTGACTGGCGAGCCAAGGGGCGAAGATCATGCACAGCAAGACGATAAAAGTGATCGCCAGCCCCGCCATGGTAAGAGGGCTGCGGCGGATGCGGAAGGTCAGATAGGCGAGTTTTTCGTTCCAGCGCGGGCGGCGCGTGGCTATCAGGGTCGCGGACATTTCAACTTACCTCGCCGATGCGTGGGTCGATCACGCGGTAAACGATATCGATGGCCATGTTCAGCAGTACATAAATGAACGAAACCAGAATGGCGAAGCCCATCACCGCCGGGAAATCCAACGACTGGATCGACTTGACGACATATGCGCCCATACCGGGCCAGGCAAATACCGTTTCGGTCAGCACTGCGCCATACAGCAAATCCCCAAGGGTCAGTCCGAGTACCGTCACCGAAGGAATGAGCGCGTTAGGGAGTGCATGGCGCAGGATCACAGTCCATCGGGACAAGCCGTAGGCGCGGGCGGTGCGGATATAGTCTTCGCCGAGTTGATCGAGCATGGCTGAACGAATCTGTCGTGCGACGACCCCCAAGGTCACGAACCCCAGGGTTGCCGCCGGGAGAATCAGATGCTCCACGGCATCGAGAAACAGCTTGCCATTACCGGCAAGCAGCGAGTCGAGCAGATAGAAACCGCTGATTGTCGGCGGCGGAGCAAGCCCTTCGGACAGCCGCCCTCCTCCCGGCAACCAACCCAGATGACCGTAGAACAGAACGATTGCGCCCAGGCCTAGCCAAAAGGCCGGCGTTGAAATGCCGGTGACTGCAAGGGTACGGGCGATCTGGTCAATCGCCCGATTATGGTAAACCGCTGATAGCACGCCAAGCGGCACACCGGCCAGGATCGCAAGCACCAGCGCTACCAGTGCCAGTTCCAGCGTCGCCGGGAAGAACGTCTGCAAATCCTCCAGAACCGGGCGGCTGGTGCGTATCGAGGTTCCCAGGTCTCCCTGCACCAGGTCCATCAAGTAACGACCGTATTGTTGATACAGCGGCAGATCCAATCCCAATTGATGACGTATGCCGGCCACCAACGCATCACTGGCACGGTCGCCAGCGATCAATCGGGCAGGATCACCCGGGATCAGATGCGAAATTGCAAAGGTAATCAGCGAAACGCCGAACACGACCAGCAACAGGCCGAGCAGGCGCTTGCGCAACAAAGTCAGGAAGGCCATTTTGGCACCTCAGTCACACCAGCGACGATAATCAGAAGCCGCGCCAGCCACGAATGGCCAGCGCGAAGGAGCCGGTTTATTTGCTCATGCTGCCCAGGTTGAACACCTGTTCGAGCATCGGGTTGAACACGTAGCCCTTGACCGAGTCACGCATCGGCAGGGTGTAGCTCTTCTGATAGAGGTAGGCGTAGACGCTGTCCTTGAGCACCATTTTCTGCGCGCTCTGGTACAGCTCGACGCGCTTCGCGGTGTCGCTATCAGCGGCCGCTTCTCGGATCAACTGGTCGACCTGCGGGTTGCTGTAGAACGAACGGTTGCCTTGCAGGCCCTGCATCTTGGAATCGAACCAGAAGTTCATGAACATGTAGGGATCCGCAAAGTCCGGGCTCCAGGAGCCCACCGCGATGTCGTAGTCCGCCTGGCCAACGCGCTCACGCAGGGTGGCGTTGGCGAGCTTTTCCAGCTTGAGGTTGATACCCAGCGGCGCCAATGCTGCTTGCAGGGTCAAGCCGATCGGTTCCCAGTTAGGATCCTTGTCCGAGTACATGTAGCTGAGGTTGGTGATTTTCTGCGGTGTTTTGGCGAGGCTGGCCTTGGCGGCTGCCATGTCTTGCTTCATCGGCGGCAACGAACTGTCATAAGCCCACATGCCGTCAGGGATCGGTCCGTTCATGAGCTTGGCCTTGTCCCTGAGAATGCCTTTGACGATGCCGTTGTAGTCCACCGCTTCGGTGATCGCACGACGAGCTTCGACGCTGGTCAGTGGACCCTTTTTGTTGTTCAGGTAGAGATAAGTGACCCGTAGCGACGGGAACTCCTTCACCGCGACGCCCGGCTTGCTGGCCAGAACGCCGAGCTGGTCTTCGGGCATGTCCTCGATGATGTCCAGGTCGCCCCTCTCCAACTGCAGGCGACGCACGGAGGGCTCACCGATGATCTTGATCACCACGGTTTTAAGCGCAGGTTTGGGACCGGCGAAGTAGGTGTTCGGCTCCATGGTCAACGACTGGCCTTTTTGCCAGTTGCTCAAGCGGAAGGGACCGGAGCCAGCGGTGTGGCTCGACAGCCAGGCATTGACGTCCGCGCTTTTATTGACCACATCGGGGTTGATGATCGAAGCACCATTGTGGGCCAGGGTAAACAGGAACGGCGCGAAAGGCGTCTTCAGGGTGAACCGAATGGTTTGCGGGTCGACAACCGCGACCACCATGTCCTCCGGAAATGCACCGGAAGGTCCTTGCTTGAGGGTCATCAGGCGATCAAAGGAAAACTTAACCGCGGCAGCATCTACTGGGGCGCCGTCATCAAATTTGTTGCCGGGTTTGAGCTTGAATTCCCAGACCAGATTGTCCGCCGAAACGGTCCAGCTCTCGGCCAGGTCGCCCTGAACTTCAGTACTGCTTTTATCGCCTTCGACCTTGTAGCCGACCAGCCGTTGGTACGACGGGTAGGTGATGGTCCAGTCGTTGTTATCAAAGGTCACGGCTGGGTCGAGGGTCTGGGGATCAGCGGGTTTGCCGATGACCAGGGTGTCTTGCGGTACAGCCGCTGTCGCGGCCTGCCAGGCACCGAGGCTCAGTGCGCTGCACAAAACACTCAGCAATAGCTTGCCAGCGCCGGGAAAGGTTTTGCTGGTCACGGTGTTCATTGGGTTCATGCCGGTTTCCTTGATCATTCGATAGAGGGAAGTACGTCAGGTTTTTTATAAAAGCTATAACCGGGCAGTTGCAGGTGAAACGTAAGTAACGCTGTCTTGTTATTTTGTTATCAGCCGCACTGAACGTGGGCTGCACGGCGTTGCAGGGCTATCAATCCGTGATTTAAACGACCTCCAGTAATGGGTAGTCATCAGCATTCGGAAGTTCGTAATGCCACCACTCGGTGGCAATCGCCTGGAAGCCGGCGGCGAGCATGATCCCCACCAACAGCAATCGATTGCGTTGCACGTCTACTGGCAAGTCGGGATAGAACTGGTGGGATTTTTCTTCCATTGCGTCGAATTCGGTCCCCATATTCAACGGCTCGCCATCAGCACCGACCAGGGTCAGGTCCACCGCCACGCCGCGGCTGTGGTGGGAGCCCAAATGCGGGTCACGCACGTAGTCGTTGTTGGGCAGCGCATCCCACAACAGGTACTGAGCATATGGCGGCCGATAGGCGTCATAGATGCGAAGGGTAAACCCGGCCTGACGCGCGAGCTGACTGGCCTTGTACAAACAGTCGGCAGCCTGGTGATGTAACAGGCAACGCGCATTTGGATAAATCACTCTTCCTGCCAGGTTGTCTGCACCGGCGTAGATCAAATCGATTTGCACCTGATGGCGCTGGGCATCGATCTCTACAAGGGGGCTGTTGTTCACGCCAATACTCCAGTTGGGATTCGGTGGGACGATAAGGATCAGCCTTCGAACTGACCGAAAGCTTTTTGCAATTGACGGTTCTTGGCCAAGCGCTCATCGAGCCGATCGCCGTATTTTTCAGCGACGGCTGAGACGATGAGATTTAACAGGCAGGCTAATGGCGCGGGGGAATCCCAGAACTGTCCGACATCGGTTTTCAGCTGCAAGAGGTCAAGTGGGTAGTCTCTGGCCCACGGGCATTGCAGGTCGGTGATCAGTGCTAATGGGAGGTTGTTGTCTATTGCCGCGTCGCAGAAGGTCTGAGTGATGCTGGAATAAGCACGGAAATCCGCAATGATTGCGTAGGGATTGGCGAAGCCGGAATTCAGGGTTTCTGCGTAAATGCCTGATAGACCATCGACGTAGTAGACCTTGGGCCGAATATACTCAAGGTGACTATGGAACGCAGTGAGAATCCCTCGAGTGGACTGAATGCCGAGAATGAACACTGCATCGGCTTCGTAGATGCGTTGCACGATATCGGCGAATGCGTCGCTGCGCGCTATGCCGTAGACGTACCGAATGGCCTCGATCTCGCGATTCAGGGATCGATCAAGCGCATCTTGCTGATTGCTTTCGGCACGAAAGGCGCCAATGCGATCGGTGATAAGCCACGACGCTGGCGTTTCAACGCGCAGGCTCTGTTTGACTTCATCGATATTCTGGTAACCAAGGGACCGAAAAAAGCGCCCTACAGAAATACCAGTGGTGGAGGTCTGCTGCGCGATGCTATCAGCAGACTCGAACGGAAGCTGTTCCGGGTTACCCAACAGATAGCTGGCAATCCGTTTGCCAGTCGGGGTGAGGTTGGAGAACTCTCGCTCCAGCAGCTGCAGGAAGCTGTTCTTTTCCATGGGTCTTCAGAATTCCCGGACGCGAAATGTTATTTGACTGTCATCATTTTTTACCATGTTATGACAATAACATTCCACTTCAAGGCAAAACAATCCCTATTTCAGCAGGCGTCCTGCGATGATCCGCAGGAGCACCTGACCGTGAGGGGCTGCGCTCCCCCGAATTTAGTGACTAGTTAACGACCCAGAAACCGTGTGCCCTTGCGACTCACTACGCCTGGCGACTAATGTCTTGCTCAACGTTGCTTCAGGTACATCCCGGTCAACATGTCCTGGGAGTCCGGTGCAGCGTTGTAATTGATGACCGCAAAATTCTTCACCAGCTGTATGTGATACGGGCCATTTTTCTCGGAAGCTTGCGGCTCACGCACAACGATCAGGTTTTCAGTTTCCATCGGCACGACTTGATGCTCGGTCACGATGCCTTTCAAGGTCACGGTAAACTCCGCGACTTCTTTCCCATTGGCATCCCGATCAGGCAGGATCTTCAAGTCCAAGTCGCCGTCGCGACCCAGAGAATCCTGGCGCATCTGGTAATGGCCGCTGCGCTGGTCGCGGTCGACGCCATCGAGTTTGTCGTAATCCGGTTCATGCTCTTCATCGTGCAGCACTACCGCCAGCTTGTGCTCGTCGCTCTTGGTGCCGCTGATCCACGTACCGGTGACGTTGTAGGGTTCGACTTTTTCCCGGGTGATCCGCCAGGTGCCCGTTTGACGTCCATCGCCAGCAAACTCGTGAAGGCTGATCCAGTCGTCATCGTCTTCCCGAGCTCCCAGTAACTTGATCGGCTCACCTTTGCCAGCCTTGGTGTGGCGCACTTCGCCGATGATGATCGCGCCCTGCTCCTGGTACCAGATCTCTACCGGAATCTTTGCATTGAGAGTACCCGCGAGCATGACGAGGTCTTCTGTGGCCGGGCCTTCCAAGTTCGATTGTTCGTGCCACTGGCCGTCTTTCCATTCGCCGATGGTGTGCAGTGTGTAGCCACTGGGCATGCTGGTGTTTTCACCAGGCTCGGTCGGCTGGATTTGCTCCTCGGTGTCAGAGTGAAGCAGGACCAACTCGTCGCCGCGCATTTTCCATTGAGTGGCGCGGGTCCAGCAGCAGTCACGCTCGGTTTGCGATAGCAGAACGCTGTCCAGCGGGCTGACGGAGAACATGCCTTTGCTGTCCTCCTTCGCCAGGTTCGTCAGGGCAGGATTGAGGACCCATTGGGTTTTCTGCGGGTCTTGCAAGTAGATGTCGAACGTCGGTTTGTAGCTCGCGTCGGGGTCGTTGCCGTTGCGAATTGCCAAGTCCTGGCGGCCATCGAAGTTGAAGTCGTCGAAGTACAGCAGGCTCTGGGGGCCGAGTAGCCAGTTATCGACCTTGCCGTTGCGATCCACTGGCACATTACCGGCCGGGGTCTGCAATTGCTGCAGGGTTTGGTGTGTGCTGTTGTCGCGCACGGTGATGAACGCTTGCGCCAATTGATGCGGATCTTCTGGTGGCTCCGGAATCAGGACTTCAACCAGGTATTGGCCGCTGCGGTCATTGACCGCAAACGAGCGTGGTTCGGCCACGACCGGGCCCGCCAGGGCCATGGAGAGCAGCACACCACTGACGAGCGAACGCATTCAACGCTTCCTGGCTGTAATTCGGGGCCGCAGTTTAACGGCAAGCGCCGGCCTATCGCGATAGCGTCAGGTCGTCCAGCAGGCTCGGCAGTCCGATTCTGTGACGAAGTCGTCTGAGAGAAAACGACTGTTGCTATCAGATAGGCACTGACTGTAGCTAACGCCGCCTGAGCGGTTCACTTACCGTCATGGCTCTACCTACGGAGTGATGCCCATGCCGGACTCAGCCAACCTCTATCTGTTTGTGATCGCCGCCATGCTTTTGTTGATCGTTCCGGGTCCCAACATGGCCTTTGTAACCAGCCATGGGCTGGCCCACGGTTGGCGTGCGGGCTTGGCGGCCGCGCTCGGTATTTCCTTCTCCGACTTACTGATGACCGTTATGGTCAGCGCAGGTATTGGTGCACTGGTGATGAGCTGGGCACCGGCATTCGAATTGCTCCGCCTGGCCGGGGCCGGCTATCTGCTTTGGCTCGCCTGGCAAGCGCTGAGAACACCAACGGTGACTCAGAACACTCAGCCTCAGATGGCGTCCTTTTGGAAAATCTTCGCTCGAGGCGCTCTCAATAGCCTCTTGAACCCCAAGGCGCTCTTATTTTTCATGGTGTTCCTGCCCCAATTCGTCACCGTAACGAAAGGCAATGTCAGCTTCCAATTGGTCTTCCTTGGGGCGTTGCTTGCGTTGATTGCGCTCATCTTTCATTCCCTGCTTGGCGTCTGTGCCGGGCAACTGAAAGGAAAACTGGCCAACGGCCGGATCCAGAAACGCCTGGGGACCTACGGTTTTGCCGCAGTCATGGCAGCGCTGGCGGCACGATTGTTGTTCCTTGACCGCCCGCTTTAAGTGAACAACGTTGCACTCAGCGAGCGGCGTTGTTGCCTGCGCTAAAAACTTACCAAAGCGCAACCGTATAGCTGACGATCAACCGGTTCTCATCCAGGTCATTGCCAAAGTTCGAACGTACCGACGCATTACGCCATTTGAAACCCAGCCCCTTCAACGTGCCGTCCTGCACCACATAGGCGATATCCGTATTGCGTTCCCACTCCTTGCCTTCTCCTGGTGCCGCGCGTTGCACGTTGTCGCCTGAAATGTAGCGCGTCATGAAGGTCAGCCCCGGCACGCCTACCGCCGCGAAGTTGTAGTCGTAGCGTGCTTGCCAGGAGCGTTCGTCGATGTTGGCGAAATCGCCGATCTGCACGAAGTTGACCAGGTAGGGATCGCTGCGACTGATGTAGGGAAACGGATCGTCGCCACTCATGCGTTGGTAGCCCAGGCCCAGCGCATGGCCGCCGAGACTGTAGGTAAACAGCGCGCCAAAGGCCTGGTTGTCGATATCACGGAAGTTGCCGTCTTCGGTGCTGCGCGAATAACGTACGTCGCTCTTGAGCGACTGCCCTGCCCCCAGGTCCAGGGTGTGGACGAATCCAAGGTAGTTCTGCTGGTAGATGTTTTCCAGCTTGCCATATCGATACTGCGCCGTGAGGTTGGGCAGGAACTGATAGTCGGCACCGGCGAACTGGAACTTGTCGCTGGTTCCACCGATGCGGTTGGCAGTCATGTCCTGGTAGTCGGTGGAATCGACAAAGTTGATCTGGGTGAGTTGCCCACCAGTCAACTTCAAACGATCGATTTCCTGCACGCTCAGCAGGCCGCCCTCGAAGGTACCTGGAAGCAGACGGGTGTCGTTGGAGCTGACCACCGGGTCTTTGATTTGCAGCGTCCCCAACTTCAGGGTGCTATTGGAGAGGCGCGCTTTGGCGGTCAAGCCCAGTTCGCCGTAGCGATCCTGAGAACCACCCGACAGGTCCGGGGGTAACAGATTAGTGCCTGCGGTGCCGCCACCGGAGTCCAGCTTGAAACCGGCCATGCCCAAGGCATCCAGGCCAAACCCCACGGTCCCGGCGGTGTAGCCCGACTCTATCCGCAACAGGAAGCCCTGTGCCCACTCTTCGGCCTTGTCCCGCGCACCTTCCTGGCGGAAGTCGCGATTGAAGTAGAAGTTGCGTGCTTCCAGACTGCCTTTACTGTCGGCGATGAAGTCCGCCTGGGCGCTCGGCACACCGATCAGGCTCAAGCCGAGCAACGTACCGACCGGGGTGCAGACCCATTGGGTGGATGTGAAATGTCGCATGGTGTGCTCCTTTTGTGGACGCGAGCGAACCCTCTCGGGGGCGTTTGCGGGCGCGTCCGATGGTTGTTGTTCTAAAAGGTTGTTGGCGACGTCCGGGCCATGCAGCCCGAACGTTCTGGACGGTCAGGACTCGAGCTGTCTGCCGCGGGTTTCTGGCAGGCTCAACGCTGCCAGGATCACCACGCCATAGGCGCCGGCAGCAAAGACGCCGATGCCGATTCCGATCGGCAAAGTGTTGCTCAGCATGCCGATGAACAATGGGAACAGTGCGGCAATGGAGCGCCCGGCGTTGTAACAGAACCCCTGCCCCGACCCACGCATACGCGTTGGAAACAGCTCGGTCAGGAACGCCCCCATGCCGGCGAAAATGCCCGAGGCAAAGAAGCCCAGAGGAAAGCCCAGCCAGAGCATCCAGGTGTTATCGATGGGCAATTGGGTGTATGCCAGGACAATGGCCATGGAGCCGACAGCGAACAGGATGAAGTTCTTCTTTCGACCGATGGCGTCGGTCAGCAGCGCACTGCTCACATAGCCGATGTAGGAGCCGACGATGACCATCGCCAGATAACCACCCGTGCCGAGCACACTCAGGCCACGCTCGGTTTTCAGGTACGTCGGCAACCAAGTGGTAATTGCGTAATAGCCCCTCAGCGCACCGGTGGTCAACAACGAGGCGCGCAACGTGGTGCTGAGCATCCGCGGCGCAAAGATTTCGAAGAACGCCCAGCGCGAATCCTGCTCCGGCTTGGCCGTGCGCTCACGCACAGCGTGTTCGAAGGTGTCCGACTCCTTGACCAGCCGACGGATCACCAACACAAACAGCGCTGGCACCAGACCGATCATGAACAATGCGCGCCAGGCGTCTTCCGGCGCAAGGATGCTGAACAACCCGGCATAAAGCAGCGCCGTCACGCCCCACCCCAACGCCCACCCCGCCTGCACCATACCCACCGCTTTGCCGCGGTCCTGAGAGCGGATCACCTCCCCGATCAGCACCGCACCTGCGGTCCATTCACCGCCGAAGCCAAACCCCATCAGGGTCCGGGCCACCAGCAATTGTTCGTAGTTCTGCGCCAGCCCACACAAAAAGGTGAAGAACGCGAACCACAATACCGTCAGTTGCAGGGTTCTAACCCGGCCGATACGGTCGGACAAAATCCCGGCAATCCAGCCACCTGCAGCCGAGGCCAGCAGCGTACAGGTGCCAATCATCCCGGCATCGCCCTTGGAAATGCCCCAGGTCGCGATCAGGGTTGGAATGACAAAACTCAGCATTTGCGTATCCATGCCGTCCAGGGCATAGCCGATCTTGCAGCTCCAGAACGTACGCTTTTCATTTTTCGACAAGGGGCCATACCAACTGAACGGGCCAGTGCGGCCAGTCTCTGTCGGTACGCAGTCAGTCATGGTCTTTTCCATGGGAGGTTCCTGCGGCAGCAAGCGAAGATGACGGACACGCCTCGTTATTTTTGTGTGAAGGCGTTGTCGTTGGGGATGCGGACACAGTGGCCTGTGTCGTGGAGCGGATTCTTTGCGCCGAATCCGGACAGCGTCAAACGGGAAAAAAGCCAGATCGGGCATAAGAAAATTTGATGCGCCCGATGAGGCGATCTGGAGTAACAATTGCAACCATAAGAACCACAAGCGCCAAGAGAGCCCCCATGAACCTCAAGTTCCTCGAAACCTTCGTCTGGGTTGCCCGGCTGCAAAGCTTCAGCCTGACCGCCGAAAAAATGTTCAGTACCCAGGCGGCGATCTCCAGCCGGATTGCTTCGCTGGAAGAGGAGTTGGGCCTGCGCCTGTTCGTGCGCGATTCGCGCGGGGTGTCGCTGACGCCCGAAGGTCTGAAGGTGCTCGACTACGCCGAGCAGATGCTGGAGGTCCAGCGGGCGTTGAAGCAGTCACTGGACACCACCAGCCCGCAGCAAGGCCTGGTGCGCATCGGCGTGATGGACACGGTGATCCACACCTGGCTCAGCCCGTTGATGTCGATGCTGATGCAGGCCTTCCCCGCCGTGGAAATCGAAATCACTGCTGACGCAGCGCGTAATCTTTGCGAACAGTTGCAAAAGGGTTACCTGGACATCGTGTTCCAGACCGACCTGGTTCGCCACGAAAGCGTGCGCAACCTCGAACTCGGGCACTATCCCATGCACTGGATCGCCGCCAGCCACTCGATCTATGCCCGCCCCTATGCTTCGCTGGTCGAGATGGCCAGCGAGCGGATTATCACGTTCGTCAAGCATTCCCGACCGCATCAGGATGTGCTCAACCTGCTGTATGCCCATGGTGTCGGGGCGCCACGGGTCAGTTGCGTCAACTCGGTCTCGGCCATGACCCGGCTGATTCGCGACGGTTTTGGTATTGGTGCCTTGCCGGCCGCGCTGGTGGCCAAGCCCCTGGCCAGCGGCGAACTGATTCAGCTGGACCCCGGCACCGCCCTGCCCCAACTGGACGTCGTCGCCTCGTGGCGCGCGGGCGTAGGCCTGGAGCTGATCGAGAGCATCGTCCAGATGAGCCGCCAAGTGGTCGGCCAATACGCCGCTGACGTTGGCTCGCGACACATGGTGGCGGCTCCCGGCCTGAACAGCCAGGCACCTGTCGAATAACTTTTATTTGTCTGGGGGTACCAACATTCCTTGTTGGACGTCATTGCCACGCTTCTCTACAAAAGACCCACGAACCTTTGGAGACGTCGTGATGATTCAACCTGCCCTGACTTTCGAGCAATTGCAGCAATGCACGCCGCAGGCCCTGCGCCAAAACATCGCCGCTGGCCAATATCAGGGCCATACCAGCGGTCTGGGCCAGGGTCGGGTGCAGGCCAACATCGTGATTCTGCCCAGCGACTGGGCCAACGAATTCCTGCGCTATTGCACCCTTAACCGCCAGGCCTGCCCGCTGCTGGATGTGACAGAGCCAGGGGACCCATTCTTCCGTAACCTGGGCGCCCCCATCGATATCCGCCATGAGGTGCCTCAATACCGAGTCTATCGCCACGGCGAACTGAGCGAAGAGCCGCTGGACATCGAACACCTGTGGCAAGACGACCTCGTGGCCTTTGCCCTCGGCTGCTCGTTCTCCTTTGAACAACCCCTGCTGGAGGCGGGAATCCGTCTCAGGCACATCGATCTGGGGCGCAACGTCGCGATGTTCCGGACCAACATCGACACCCGCCCGACCGCGCGCCTGTCTGGCAAAATGGTGGTGACCATGCGACCGATGAAAGCCGCCGCGGCGATCCAGGCGATCCAGATCACCGGGCGCATGCCCAACGTCCACGGCGCGCCGGTGCACATCGGTGACCCCGCGCTGATCGGCATCCATGCCTTGGACAAACCGGATTACGGTGACGCTGTACCCGTCGAGGCGGACGAGATCCCGGTGTTCTGGGCCTGCGGCGTGACGCCTCAATCGGTGGTCCAGGCCTCGCGCCCACCACTGTGCATCACCCACGCCCCGGGCTGCATGCTGGTGACGGATTTATGCAACAGTGACTTGTGAGCCTCGGACGAGGCCATTTTCAAACTGATAAGGACATGCGATGAACACAGCGCAACGCTCGATTCAACAGTACATCAATGCCAAGGACGGTAACCGCCCTCACCTGTTGGACCGGGCCTTCACACCAGATGCCGTTCTGGACATGAACGTGCGCACGGGCACCATTTCGTTTCCCGGCCACGTTGAAGGCCGGGCCGCCATTGGCGACGTGCTGGTCAGGCGCTTTGGCCAGACCTTCGAAAACGTCTACACGTTTTGCCTGGGCACCACACCGGCGGCAGACGCCAATGCGTTCCAGTGCAAATGGCTGGTGGCGATGTCAGACAAGAACAGCGGCGAAGCGCGGGTCGGCTGTGGCGGGTATGACTGGCGGTTCAATCCGCAGTCCAGACTGGCCGAGCACCTGACCATCACCATTGAACACATGAAGACCCTGCCGGCGACTGATCTGCCAGCGATCATGGCGTGGGTATCGGGACTGGACTATCCGTGGTGCAGCCCCGAAGCGGCCATCAGCGAGGTACCGGATCTGGGTGAGCTTCATGAGGTGATCCAATATGTGACGAGCATGGCTGTTTAACTGACCATCGCTGCCGCCCTTGGCACTTGACCTAAGCTTCCAGCAACCCTCATGACCGTTTCAAGGAACCGACCCAAATGAACATCAAGTTTCTCGAAACCTTCGTCTGGGTCGCCCGCCTGAAGAGCTTTCGCCTCACCGCCGAAAAGCTGTTCACCACCCAGGCGTCCATTTCCAGCCGGATCGCCGCCCTGGAAGACGAAATGGGCGTGCGTCTGTTCGTGCGCGACTCCAAAGGGGTGTCGCTGACATCCGAAGGACAGCGCGTGCTGGAATACGCCGAGCGCATCATGGACACCGTGCAAAGCATGAAAGCGGTGATCAAGGACCCGCGCCAGGTCCGTGGTCGCATCCGCATCGGGGCGATGGACACGGTGATCCACACTTGGCTCAGCCCCTTGGTCACCCGGCTGATGGCATGTTATCCGGCATTGGAAATCGAGCTGTCGGCCGACACCGCAAGCAATCTGTGTTCACAGTTGGAAAAAGGTTATCAGGACATCATTTTCCAGACTGACATCCTGCGCCTCGACAGCGTGCGCAACGCCCTGCTGACCCGTTACCCGATGCATTGGGTGGTGCGCACCGGCTCTGCGTACGACCGGCACTACGCATCGCTGGAGGAGCTTTCCCAGGAACGCATCGTGACGTTCTCGCGCAACTCGCGCCCTCACCAGGACATTCTCAACCTGCTGCATTCAGCCAACATCGTCTCACCGCGCATCAACTGTGTGAACTCGGCATCGGCCATCACTCGCCTGGTGCGCGACGGCTTTGGCATCGGCGCCATGCCCGCCGCGTTGGTCCTGGGCGAATTGGCCCAAGGGACCTTGACCCTGGTCGACGGCGTGCCGCTGCCATCGGTGATGGACATCGTTGCCAGTTGGCGGACCGGCGCGGGCATGGAACGGGTGGAAGACATCGTCAGCCTGACGCGGGAAGTGGTCGGCGAATTCGTCGCACAATTGCCCGCAGGCTACAGCCTGGATGCCAGCTAGGCGCTCCCTGCTCCCTATTCATTTCCTCATCAGTCCTTCACCCAGGCGCCCTCCAAAGAGCCGAACCATGGGCAAAGCACCTGGACCGGACAGCTTACTTCCTTGCGCTAAGCCCCCATAAAGCTACGGACTGTAAGTGAATTGCAACATCCCCGACTTATTCTCGAAGCAACGCACTGCGGCGAATGGCTGGTTGTGCATGTCCGCCCGCTCGGAAATGATCCAGGGAGTCCGCCATGAAAATCAGTGTATTCGGAAGTGGTTACGTCGGGTTGGTGCAAGCCGCCGTGTTGGCCGAGGTGGGCCATGACGTGGTGTGCATGGACATCGACGAACGTAAAGTCGATAACCTGCGCCAAGGCCAGGTGAGCATCTTCGAGCCTGGCCTCGCAGCGCTGGTGCGTGAGGGGCTGGAGGCCGGGCGGTTGCATTTCACCAGTGACGAACAGCTCGCCGTGCAACACGGCCAGGTGTTGTTCATTGCGGTGGGCACGCCGTCCAGCGAGGACGGATCGGCAGACCTGTGCCAGGTCCTGGCGGTCGGTGAAGCGGTCGCCCGTTATCGCGAGCAACCGGTCCTTGTGGTGGAGAAATCCACCGTGCCGGTAGGCACCGGTGATGTCCTGCGGGCGCACATCGACAAATGCCTGCTCAAGGCCGGGCGCTTGTTGCAGTTCGATATCGTCTCCAACCCGGAATTTCTCAAGGAAGGCTCCGCGGTTGCCGATTGCCGCCGGCCTGATCGCATCGTGATCGGCTGCGAGCGCGATGAAGTGCGGGAAATCATGCGTGACCTGTACGCACCGTTCAATCGCAACCACGACCGGGTCCTGTTCATGGACCTGCGCAGCGCCGAACTGACCAAATACGCGGCCAACGCCATGCTGGCGACGAAGATCAGTTTCATCAACCAGATCGCCGAACTGGCCGAACACCTGGGGGCCGATATCGAATCCGTGCGCCTGGGCATCGGTGCAGATTCGCGCATTGGCTATCACTTCATTTACCCGGGGTGCGGCTACGGCGGCTCGTGTTTCCCCAAAGACATGCGCGCACTGATTCACACCGCCGAGCAGGCACACTGTTCCAGCGATCTGCTGCAAGCGGTAGAAACCATCAACCAGCGGCAGAAGCACAAGCTGTTCGAACGCATCAACGCGTTCTACAAGGGCGACCTGCGCGGCAAGACTTTTGCGCTGTGGGGCCTGGCCTTCAAGCCCAACACCGATGACATGCGCGATGCGCCGAGCCGCGCGCTCCTGGAATCGCTGTGGGCCGCCGGCGCCAGCGTGCGCGCCTTCGACCCGGAGGCGATGCAACAGACCCAATTGCTTTACCCCAACGAGTCGAAGCTCATGCTGATGGGCACGCCGGAATCCGTGCTGCCAGGCGCTGATGCGCTGATCATTTGCACTGAATGGCAGCCGTTCAAGGCACCGGACTTCGAGCTGATCCAGCAACGGCTCAAGGCTCCGGTGATTTTCGACGGCCGTAACTTGTACGACCCGGAACGCATGGCAGACAAGGGCTTTACCTATTTCCCGATGGGCCGTGGCCAATCGCGCCACCTACCCATCGCCCCACAAACCTGGTTCCAAGCCTCCAAGAGTGCATGAGCGTTATCTTTACCTCAAAATAAATGCACTCAAGCAGCATTAATATGAATTTGTAAGCGAGGGTGGCGAACGTCACACTGTGTGCCGTTCCTCCCCCAATTGTTGGAACACTTAAAGGGCTTTCAGGGTTTATCCCGTAAGCCCCTTTTTTTGTTCGTTTTTTGGATTTCGCTTAATGCTTGCTCGCTGGTTCCCCGCTGCCATCAATACCCGTCCCACCGAATGGAGCCGCGCCGCCGTCGGCATGGCCCTGGGGACGATGTTCAGTGTCTGGCTCTGTAGCCAGGTCTATGGCCTGGAGGTGGCACAACATCTGATCGGTCCCCTGGGAGCTTCAGCCGTGCTGCTGTTTGCAGTGTCCTCGGGCGCCCTCGCCCAGCCCTGGTCGATTTTTGGCGGTTACCTGTGCGCCTCCGTCGTGGCGCTGCTAGTGGCCCATGTCCTGGGGCGCACGCTGGGCAGCGCATGCTTGGCCGCCGGCATGGCGCTGGTGTTGATGTGCTGGCTGCGTTGCGTGCACCCACCGGCGGGGGCGGTCGCCGCGACGTTGGTGCTGGCAGACTCCTCCATCATCGCCCTGGACTGGCAGGCCGTCGGCGCGGCCATGCTGGCCGGTTCCGGCCTGCTGGTCAGTGCGCTGGCCTACAACAACCTGACGCGAGTGCGCTATCCAAAGCGCGCCAATGAACCGGTGGCCGTCATACCAGCGGACCATGCCCCTGTGGACCGCCAGGCCATCACCAGCGAAGACTTGAAACTGGCCCTGGCGGAGATGGAAGCGTTCTTCGACGTAACCCCCGAAGATCTTGAGCAGTTGATCCACATCAGCGAACGAAATGCCAAGCGCCGGAGCATCACGGAGGTGCTTTCGGGTCGCGGCTGATCCTGTGGCTGCTATAAATATGCAAACAGGACCTGCACGTATCCCGGTTGTGCAAGGCAAATTTGCACTGTTACGATCCCGGCCAGGTACGCGCGACACAATTTATAAAGAACAATAAAAGCAGGGAGTTAGCGATGACTGCTCAGGTTTCATCCCAAGCCACAGGGACCGTCGAAGCCATGGCCCATGAGGTTTTGGTGGAAGTCCGCAACCATATCGGCCACTTGACCCTGAACCGCCCCGCCGGCCTCAATGCCCTCACCCTGGGCATGGTGCGCAGCTTGCAACAACAACTCGATACCTGGGCCCTCGACCCACAGGTCCGTGCGGTGGTACTGCGCGGCGCCGGCGACAAGGCGTTTTGCGCCGGCGGCGATATCCGCTCGCTGTACGACAGCCACAAGCAGGGCGATACGCTGCATGAAGATTTTTTCGTCGAGGAATACGCCCTCGACCTGACGATCCATCATTACCGCAAACCGATTCTCGCCCTGCTGGACGGCTTCGTCCTGGGTGGCGGCATGGGGCTGGCCCAAGGCGCCGACCTGCGGGTGGTGACCGAACGCAGCCGCCTGGGCATGCCGGAAGTCGGCATCGGTTACTTCCCGGACGTGGGCGGCAGTTACTTCCTGCCGCGCATTCCTGGCGAACTGGGGATCTACCTGGGCGTCAGCGGCGTGCAGATCCGCGCGGCTGACGCCTTGTATTGCGGACTGGCCGACTGGTACCTGGACAGTCGCAAGCTTGAACAGCTCGATGCGCGCCTCGATCGCTTGGAGTGGGGCGATACCCCGCTCAAGGACTTGCAAAGCCTGCTGGCGAAACTCGGTGTGCAGCAACTGCCCGCCCCGCCCCTGGCTGATCTGCGCCCGGTGATCGACCACTTCTTCGCCCTGCCCGATGTCCCCAGCATGGTCGAGCAACTGCGCCAGGTCACGGTCGCCAACAGCCATGAATGGGCGGTGAAAACCGCCGACCTGATGGACACCCGCTCGCCTCTGGCAATGGCCGTGACCCTGGAGATGCTGCGGCGCGGGCGACACCTGAGCCTGGAAGACTGTTTTGCCCTGGAACTGCACCTGGACCGGCAATGGTTCGAACGCGGCGACCTGATCGAAGGCGTACGCGCCTTGCTGATCGACAAAGACAAGAACCCGCGCTGGAACCCGCCGACCCTGGAGGCGTTGGACGCCCGCCACGTGGCGAGTTTCTTCGACGGCTTCAACGACCACGGGAATTGAACCATGCATGACCTCGAACTGACCGAAGAACAAGTGATGATCCGCGACATGGCCCGGGATTTCGCCCGCGGCGAGATCGCGCCCCACGCCCAGGCCTGGGAAAAGGCCGGCTGGATCGACGACGGCCTGGTGTCGAAGATGGGCGAACTGGGCCTGTTGGGCATGGTGGTGCCGGAGGAATGGGGTGGCACCTATGTCGATTACGTAGCCTACGCCCTGGCGGTGGAAGAGATCTCCGCGGGCGACGGCGCCACTGGGGCGCTGATGAGCATTCACAACTCGGTGGGTTGCGGGCCGGTACTCAATTTTGGCACCGACGAGCAGAAACAGACTTGGCTGACCGACCTTGCCAGCGGCAAAGTCATTGGTTGCTTCTGCCTGACCGAACCCCAGGCGGGCTCCGAGGCCCACAACCTGCGCACCCGCGCCGAACTGCGGGACGGTCAATGGGTGATCAACGGCGCCAAGCAGTTCGTCAGCAACGGCAAGCGGGCGAAACTGGCGATTGTCTTTGCCGTGACGGACCCTGAACTGGGTAAAAAAGGCATCTCGGCGTTCCTGGTGCCGACCGATACGCCGGGTTTCATCGTTGATCGCACCGAACACAAAATGGGCATCCGCGCTTCGGATACCTGTGCCGTAACCTTGAACAACTGCAGCATTCCCGAAGCCAACCTGTTGGGGGCTCGCGGAAAAGGCCTGGCAATCGCCCTCTCCAACCTGGAAGGTGGCCGCATCGGCATCGCCGCACAAGCCTTGGGCATCGCCCGTGCAGCGTTTGAAGCGGCCCTGGCTTACTCGCGGGATCGGGTGCAGTTCGACAAGCCAATCATCGAGCACCAGAGCATCGCCAACCTGTTGGCCGACATGCACACCCGCCTGAACGCTGCCCGCTTGCTGATCCTGCACGCCGCCCGGCTACGCAGTGCCGGCAAACCGTGCCTGTCCGAGGCCTCCCAAGCCAAGCTGTTCGCCTCGGAGATGGCCGAGAAGGTCTGCTCCTCGGCGATACAGATTCATGGTGGGTACGGCTACCTCGAGGATTACCCGGTGGAGCGCTACTACCGCGATGCGCGGATTACCCAAATCTATGAAGGGTCGAGCGAGATACAGCGGATGGTCATTGCCCGGGAGTTGAAACACTACCTGGTGTGATGGCTGCAAAAGCATCGCGAGCAAGCCCGCTCCCACAGGGGCTGGTGGCGTACGCCGATGTTGCGTACACCACAAATCCTATGTGGGAGCGAGCTTGCTCGCGATGGCGGCAGTCAGGACGCCGCCTTACTTGTCCTGGAACTCCGCCGCCCGCTTGGCCACGAATGCCGCCATGCCTTCCTTCTGATCCTGCGTCGCAAATGCCGCGTGGAATACCCGGCGTTCGAAGCGCACGCCTTCGGACAGGCTGACTTCAAAGGCGCGGTTGACGCTTTCCTTGACCATCATGCTGATGGGCACTGACTTGGAGGCGATCAACGCCGCCGTTTTCAGCGCCTCATCCAGCAGCTCATCGGCCGGTACAATGCGCGCGACGATGCCGCAACGCTCAGCTTCCACCGCGTCAATGAAGCGCCCGGTCAGGCACATTTCCATGGCCTTGGCCTTGCCGACCGCCCGGGTCAAGCGTTGGGTGCCGCCCATGCCCGGCAGTACCCCGAGGTTGATTTCCGGCTGGCCGAACCTGGCGTTGTCGCCGGCCAGGATGAAGTCGCACATCAACGCCAGCTCGCAACCGCCACCCAAGGCAAAGCCGTTCACCGCAGCAATGATCGGCTTGCGGCGGTTGGCCACGCGGTCGCTGTCGCTGAACAGGTCGTCCAGGTAGATCTGCGGGTAGGTCAGCTCGGCCATTTCCTTGATGTCCGCCCCGGCGGCGAAAGCTTTCTTCGAGCCAGTCAGCACGATGCAGCCAATCTTCGGATCGGCTTCCAGGCTGTCCAGCGCCTGGTTCAACTCGCTGACAATCTGCGCGTTCAAGGCATTCAACGCTTGGGGACGGTTGAGGGTGATCAGACCGACGCGGTCCTTGATCTCCAATAAAATCGTTTCGTAGCTCATGCAGGACTCCTGTTCAAAGATTGCGCGAAATGACCATGCGCTGAATGTCGCTGGTGCCTTCGTAGATCTGGCAGACCCGCACGTCGCGGTAGATGCGTTCCAGCGGGAAGTCGTTGAGGTAACCGTAGCCACCCAGGGTTTGCAACGCCATGGAACAGACTTTTTCGGCCATTTCCGAGGCGAACAGCTTGGCCATGGACGCTTCCACCAGCGCAGGCTGGCCGTTATCCCGCAGGGCCGCGGCGTAGTGCACCATTTGCCGGGCCACAGCGATCTGGGTGGCCATGTCCGCCAAGCGAAACGCTACGGCCTGGTGCTCGATGATCGGCTTGCCGAAACTTTCCCGCTCCCGGGCATAGTCCCGGGCGGCCTCGAACGCGGCGCGAGCCATGCCCACCGATTGTGCCGCAATACCGACGCGCCCGCCTTCCAGGTTCGCCAGGGCGATCTTATAGCCCTCCCCCTCCTCCCCCAGGCGATTGCCCAGCGGCACCTTCACATCCTCGAACAGGATCTGGCAGGTGTCGGAGGCGTGCTGGCCGAGCTTGTCCTCGACCCGCGCTACGCTGTAGCCCGGTGAATCAGTGGGCACGATGAACGCGCTGATACCGCGCTTGCCAGCGTCCGGATCAGTCACCGCGAACACAATCACCACCCCGGCATTCTGCCCGGACGTGATGAATTGCTTGCAACCGTTGAGCACGTAATGGTCATCCTCCCGGCGTGCCCGGGTCTTGAGGCTGCTGGCGTCCGAGCCGGCCTGGGGCTCGGTCAGGGCGAAAGCACCGAGCATTGCACCGCTGGCCAACGGCATGAGGAAGCGGGCCTTTTGTTCATCATTGCCGAACTTGAGGATCGGCACGCAGCCCACTGAGTTATGCACGCTCATGATGGTCGAGCACGCCCCATCGCCCGCCGCGATTTCTTCCAGGGCCATGGCATAGGTCAGGTAGCCGGTGTCGCAACCGCCCCATTGCTCCGGCACGAGCATGCCGAAAAAACCCAGCTCGGCCATTTCATCGATGGCCTCCCGGGGAAAGCGGTGCTCGCGGTCCCATTCGGCGGCGAACGGTTTCAAGCGCTCCTGGGCGAACTGCCGGGCCACGTCACTGATTTGAATCTGTTCTTCAGTCGGGAGCATGCTGATTCCTTAATACAGGCATTCAACGGCCATGGCCGTGGCTTCGCCGCCGCCGATGCAAATCGCCGCGACGCCGCGCTTGAGACCTTTCTGGCGCAGGGCCGAGAGCAACGTCACCAGGATCCGCGCACCGGAGGCGCCAATGGGATGGCCCAGGGCACAGGCACCGCCATGAACATTGATCTTTTCATGGGGAATTTCCAGTTGGTTCATGGCGACCAACCCCACCACGGCAAAGGCTTCGTTGACTTCGAACAGATCCACCTCATCCAGCGCCCAACCGGTTTTGTTCAGCAGTTTTTTCACTGCGCCAATCGGTGCCGTTGGAAACAGGCTCGGTGTGTCGGCAAACGCTGCATGGCCGTGAATCACTGCCAGGGGCTTGAGGCCACGCTGGGCCGCCTGGCTCTGGCGCATCAGCACCAGGGCAGCGGCGCCGTCGGAAATGGAACTGGCGTTGGCCGCGGTCACGGTGCCGCCCTCGCGGAAAGCCGGTTTCAGCGCGGCGATCTTGTCGATCCGCGCCTTGGGCGGTTGCTCGTCGTGGCTAATGGTCACCTGTTCCTTACCGACCATGACCTGCAGCGGCACGATCTCGGCATCGAAACGGCCCTCCTTGATCGCCTGCTGGGCGCGGGTGGTGGAGGCAATGGCGAAGGCATCCTGGGCTTCGCGGCTGATACCGTTGGCTTCGGCGCAATCCTCGGCAAAGGTGCCCATCAGCCGACCTTTGTCGTAGGCGTCCTCCAGGCCGTCGAGGAACATATGGTCGAGCACCCGGCCGTGGCCCATGCGGTAACCGCCGCGGGCACGGTCGAGCAGGTATGGCGCGTTGGACATGCTTTCCATCCCCCCGGCCACGACCACCTCGGCACTGCCGGCGATGAGCATGTCGTGGGCGAGGATCGTCGCTTCCATGCCCGAACCGCACATTTTGTTGAGCGTGGTGCAACGGGTCGACCTGTCCAGCCCGGCCCCCAGCGCGGCCTGACGGGCCGGGGCCTGGCCCAGGCCGGCGGCGAGCACACAACCGAACAGCACTTCTTCGACCGCACCAGGCGCGATGCCGGCACGTTTTACCGCTGCCTTGATCGCGGCAGCCCCCAATTGCGGGGCCGTGAGGCTTTTCAATTCACCTTGAAAGCCGCCCATGGGGGTGCGGACGGCACTGACGATGACAATCGGATCGTTGGACATCATGAATCCTCCTTATTTGGCAGCCATACGCAGGGCGCCGTCGAGACGGATCACCTCGCCGTTGAGCATGCTGTTTTCAATGATATGCCTGACCAGCGCCGCGTACTCGGTCGGTTTGCCCAGGCGCGGTGGGAATGGCACGCCGGCAGCCAGGGAATCGCGTACTTCAGGCGTCATGCCGGCCATCATCGGGGTTTCGAAAATGCCTGGGGCGATGGTCATTACACGAATGCCGAAACGCGCCAGTTCGCGGGCGGCTGGCAGGGTCAGGCTGGCGATGGCACCTTTGGAGGCCGCATAGGCTGCCTGGCCGATCTGGCCGTCGAAGGCCGCCACCGAAGCGGTGTTGATGATCACGCCACGCTCGCCGTCGGCATCGGCCTCGGTTTCACTGATGGCGGCAGCGGCCAGACGCAGCAAGTTGAAGCTACCGATCAAGTTGACGTTGATCACCTGGCTGAAGCTGGCCAGCGCATGGGGGCCGTTCTTGCCGAGGATCTTCTCGCCGCGCACGATGCCCGCGCAATTCACCAGGCCATTGAGGCCACCGAACGCAGTGACAGTGGCCTTGACCGCCGCTTCAGCCGCCGCCTCGTTGCTGATGTCCGCCACCACGCTCTGGCAGCCGAGTTTTTGCGCTTGGGCAACCACGGCGTCGGCATTGAGGTCCACCAGCATCACCTTGGCGCCGGCCTTGACCAGCATTTCGCCGGTGGCCGCACCGAGGCCGGAGGCACCGCCGCTGACGAGGAAAATCTTGTTGTCGATGTGCATCATGGTTTCCTTGGGTTCAAGCTGAAACGTTCTGCGCCGCGGCTTCTTGGGCCTTGGCGATCTCTTGGTTGCGCAAGATAAAGCGCTGCAATTTGCCGCTTGGGGTTTTCGGCAAGTCGCTGACAAATTCGATTTCACGGGGATAGGCATGGGCCGCGAGGCGTTTGCGTACGTGCTGACGCAGTTCCTCAGCCAGCTCCGGCGCGGCACGGTATTGGCCACTGAGCACCACGAAGGCCTTCACCAGCTCGGTGCGTTCCGGATCAGGTTTGCCGATTACAGCCGCTTCCACCACGGCGGGGTGTTCGATCAGCGCGCTTTCCACGTCGAACGGGCCGACGCGATAGCCCGAGGTAGTGATGACGTCGTCGCTGCGGCCGACGAAGCTGATGCTGCCATCGGGGTTGAGTTCGACGGTGTCACCGCTCAGGTAATAGTCGCCGACGAAAGCTTTGGTCGGGCCGCCTTCGTAACCGGCAAACCAGCACATCGGCGACTGGCTGCGGTCGATAGCAAGTATCCCGGGCTGACCGATGCCCAGTTCCCGATGGTTTTCATCCAGCACCACGACCCGATGGCCTGGCGAAGCGAAACCGGCCGCCCCCAGATGCACCGGATGCGCTAGCCCATGATGGTTGCACAGCACCATGCCCAGTTCGGTCTGGCCGTAATGGTCATGGATCACCACGTCCAGGTTGTCGGCGAACCAGCGGATTACCTCCGGGTTCAACGGCTCGCCGGCACTGCTGACGATGCGCAGCTTGCCCTTGATCGACCGAGCGAACTGCTCGCCCCCGGCAATCAGCAAACGATAGGCCGTGGGTGAACCGGTGAGGTTGGTGATGCCGTATTTATTGATCACCCGGCAGGTACTTTCCAGGGTGAACGGGCCATCGTAGAACGTGATGGGATGCCCCATGGCCAACGGCCCGGTGACGCCGAAGTAGATGCCGTAGGCCCAACCCGGGTCAGCCACGTTCCAGAAGGCGTCTTCGGGGCGCAGGTCCACGGCATCACGGGTGTAGCTCTGGAACGCGACGATGGCCTTGAGTGGCACTGACAGCGCCTTGGCCGGTCCCGTGGTACCGGAGGTGAACATCAGCAGGAACGGGTCTTCGCCGGTAAGCATCACAGGCTCACACTGGCTGGAGTGGTTCGCCACTTCGGCCCAGAAACTGTAGTCGCCGCGGACGATACCCTGGCCTTTGTCGCCGCCGACCGTGACCACGGTGGGGCAACCGGCGACTTCGTGGAGCTTGGGGCGGTTGACCGCATCAGTGACGACCATACGCGCACCGGAGCTGCCGAGGCGGTGCTCGATGGCCTTGGGCCCGAACGCGGTAAACAGCGGTTGATACACCGCCCCGATGCGCCAAGTGGCGAGCACCACGATCAGCAGTTCAGCGTTACGCGGCAGCAGGCCGGCCACTTTGTCACCCTTGCCGACACCTTGGGCCAGGAGAAAATTGGCGAAACGCGCGGCGTGGTCCTGCAAGTCGCGGTAAGTCCAAGTCGCGTCGCTGCCGTCGCGGCCCTCCCAGAACAGGGCAATGCGCCCTGGCAACGCATGCCGGTCGCAACACTCGACACAGGCATTGAGTGCCTCGAGCGAGCCGTGCAGCGCGGCGTTGACGGTGTGCAGGTAATCGAACTGCGACGTGGCGGACGAATAATCGCGCATGAGCAGAATCCCTCTGTATTTTTTATTGGTTGGGGGAACCGTAGACAGCAGGGAAATACTCGCGCCGAAGGGCCATGGGGGCAATGGTCAAAGCCATCAAGTTGCTTGACTGGTTTGGCCATGGTTTGGGGGATGTGTTGGCAGTAATGGCCTCATCGCGAGCAAGCTCGCTCCCACACGGGCTCTGGGCGGTCACAAGATCCAGGACCACCACAAATCCACTGTGGGAGCGAGCTTGCTCGCGTAGCGGGACTCCAGACGCTACAAGGGATGAGCCCATGTGAATGAATAAACTTTCTCTGGCGCCGGCGACTGGCAGTTCTGGTTGTCCGCATCAGCCCCTACCAGGAACCACTCGGCCCTTGAGGTATCGCCGACACGACGAGCCTTTTGCGGGTCGTAACAGCGCGCCAGATCCCGGGCAGGTACCAAGGCATAGGCCTGCGGGTGGTTGCGCAGCCAGAGGGCGGATTGCTCCAGGGATTGGCTGCCATGGAAGCCAAAATGCACGATGGGTTGTTGCGCGAAGAGCCAGTGCCCCTCCCGCCAACCGACCAGGACCAATGGTGCGTTTGCAGTCAGCCGTGCCACATCGCGCATGAGGGTTTCGTGGGGGTTGATACCCTCTTTGTGAGGCTCGACGAAGCCGCGTACAAACCAGGCGCACAGCCACAGTGCAGTCAGTACCTTGAACACCACCCTGCCCCTGGGACGCCGGCCGAACCAGCGACGCAGCATCCACGGGACAAGCGGCGCCACCAACAGAATCAACCCGGGTAATGCAGGAAAGATATACAGCTTGCGTTTGCCGCTGCTCAGGCTAAAGAACAACAACACCAACAATACCCAGCCGAGCAGTACCAACACCCGACCGTCGTGCTTGAGCAATTGTTTGCGCCAGGCCGGCACCAGCCAGGGGAGCATGAACACAATCGGTAGCCAGTACTTGGGGATCACCTGGACGAAGAAATACCAGAAGGGTTCGCGGTGCTCCCATGCGTTGGCATAACGCCCCGCCGTTTGCTTGAACAGGATTTCCTGGGCGTAAGCCAGGCTGTCGGGGCTGCCCTGCCAGACAATCACCAGCAAAGGCCCCAGCCATAATCCGATGGCGGCCAATGCTACCAGCAGCCCCAGGCACCAGCGTCCTGCCTGGCCAGGCATGGCCACCACCCCTTTCCAACCTTTGCGCACCGCGTAGGCGTAGGGAATCAGCATCAACACCGGCAGAAAGCCCACGCCTTTGCTGATGATGCCAAGCCCCATCGCCCCACAGGCAACGTAGTACCAGCCCCAGGCCGGGCCAAGCAACAGATGCCGGCATAACCCATAGACCCCCAGAATCGTCCAAAGGGCAAGGAAGCCGTCAATCTGCCCGGTCCGCAAGATGCTGTAGGTCTGGTAGGTCGCCAGGAACAACAGCGCGGCGATCACACCCACCCGCCGCCCCCACAAGCGCCGGCCCAAGTCATACAAACACGCCGTAGTCACCGCGCTTGCCAGCAGCGCGGGCAAGTACAGGGCAACTTTGGGCAGATGGGTCAACTGCACGAACAACGCCACCGCCCACATGAACAACGGCGGCTTGTCGGCGTAGATTTCGCCAGCGCGATGGGGAATGAACCAGGAACCGTTCTGCAGCATTTCCAGGGCCACGCCGAGAAAACGCTCTTCATCGACATTCAGCGGTTGGCGCCAGCCAAGACCGGCGCCAACCATGACCAACGTCAACAGAACAAACGCCAGTAACTCCAGCTGCGGGGAAGATAATCGTCTAGGCACCGTTCAGTCCTTTCCCGCCAGTTCGCGGTTTTCCCGCTCATGGTGCTTGGCGATCAACTGCAAGTTACGCAGGTACACAATGAAACCGAAAGACTGACCGACAATAAACACCGGGTCCTCGCGGTAGATGGCGTAGGCCAGCAACAGCGCGCTGCCAATGATGCTCAGGTACCAGAAGCCCACTGGGATCACACTGCGCTTCTTGTATTCGCTGTATAGCCATTGCAGGACAAATCGTCCGGTAAACGCAAACTGGCCAGCGAAGCCAACAGCCAACCACACAGATTCTCTGCCCATCTCAAACCTCGGTTTCTTGTGCGTTGACGTCCAGGCGTGTGCGCTTGATCAGCCACCACACCCCGAACAGATCGACGATGCCCACCAGCGCGCGGTCGAGGTTTCCGTAGTTGGATACCCCTGCCCCACGCTCACGGTGGTTCACCGGGTGAACCAGCATTCGGCCGTTGTGCCGGCGGATCAAGGCGGGAATAAAGCGGTGCATGTGATCGAAATACGGCAGGCGCAAAAACGCCTCGCGCTCGATGACCTTGATACCGCAACCGGTATCAGGCGTCTGGTCCTTCAGCAGGCTGGCGCGCAATTTATTGGCGAATCGCGATGCCCAGCGCTTGCTCGCCGTGTCCTGGCGGTTGACACGATGCCCCGCCACCAGCTTGACCCCGGCCGGCTTACCTTCGGAACCGCGCACCAGGTCGAGCATTTTGGGCAGGTCAGCCGGATCGTTCTGCCCGTCGCCATCAAGGGTTGCCAACCAAGGCCCGCGCGCGACTTCGGCGGCGTGGTAGACCGAGGTGCTCTGGCCCAGGGAACGGGCATGACTGAGCACCCGTAATTGCCGGTAGCCACTGTCTTGCAAGGTACGTAACTCAGCGGCGGTGGCATCGGTGCTGCCGTCGTCGACCACGATGACCTCAAATTCCTCGTGGGCCAACGCCGTGCGCACTTCTTCGAGAAGCGGGATGAGATTGCCGGCCTCGTTCTTTGCCGGGATCAGGACCGACACATAAGGGGTTTCGTGCATGATGCTCCAGAAACAAAACTGAGAAATGAGAGGGTTAGACGCGGTAATAATCGCGATACCAATGGACAAATGACTGGACGCCGACGGGCACCGCGACCTGCGGGCGAAACCCCACACGCTCTTCCAACTCGCGAGTGTCCGCCCAGGTGTTGACGACGTCGCCCGATTGCAATGGCAAGAAGTTCTTGATTGCGCGAACGCCCAATGCCTGTTCGATGCACTCGATAAACTGCAGTAGCCTCACTGGCGCGCCGGCCCCGATGTTGTAGACCTTGTTGGGCACGCCGGCCTGATCGGTAGGCGGCAGCGCCAGCAAGCGCACGAGACCCTCGACGATGTCGTCGATGTAGGTGAAGTCACGCGACATCGCCCCCTCGTTATAGACGTCGATGGGGCGGCCCTTGAGAATCGCATCGGTGAATTTGAACGGTGCCATGTCGGGCCTTCCCCAAGGCCCATACACGGTAAAAAACCGCAGGCCGGTGGTGGGAATGCCATAGAGATGCGCATACGCGTGAGCCATCAGCTCGTTGGCGCGCTTGGTCGCGGCGTAGAACGACACCGGCTGGTCGACGGGGTCGGTCGTGGCATACGGCAAACGGTCGTTCAAGCCGTACACCGAGCTGCTGGAAGCGTAGATCAGGTGCGCCGGCCGATGGCCGCGACAAGCCTCCAGCACGTTGAGAAAACCCACCAGGTTGCTTTGCGCATAAACGTCCGGATGATCGATGGAATAGCGCACGCCAGCTTGCGCCGCCAGGTGGATGACCTGATCGAAGGCCTGTTCGGCAAACAACGCCAACAGTGCCTGTTTGTCTGCCACATCCAGCCACTGGAACTGGAAATTGCGCGATGTCGCCAATTGCGCGAGCCGAGCCTGTTTCAGCTCAACACTGTAGTAACTGTTGAGGTTGTCGATGCCGATAACCTGGTGGCCATCGCGGCATAAGCGCTTGGCCGTATGAAAGCCGATAAAGCCGGCGGCGCCGGTTACCAGGATTTTCATATGCAGGATCCTTTCCCAAACAGAGGACAGGAAAACTCCTTGAAACTGACACACCCGCTACCAAAAACGGTCACTTGCATACGTTACTCTGCTTGATGGCTTGGCTTTTCCGTTGCTGCAGAGGCTTTTATCAAAAATAAATGACGGTTTTGTGATCGAAAGATTACCAGGCATCGGAATCCCCTCTTACATGACATCCCCTTGAATTCTTGTCTTTCTAGATCAGCTCTCAAGCCCTGTTCAGAAACATAAGCACTTGGTAAAGAAAATGTAATACAGCATAAGAAATCCCTGTAAGCCTTATTCTATTAGTGGTGTAAGCACCATCAGATTTCAGTTGAGCTTCGCGCGTAGAGTGAAGAATTATTTACCTATTATTTTTTCACGATTTTTTCAAAAAAAACCGCCTAACCTCAATGAATAAAGGGCATTCGCCTCGCAATAGCCATCGGTTCAACATGCTGTAAAACACCCTCCCCAGGATACTTTCTTACAAGCCAACTCTTTGATGCAGCTTTTGTTTTAGCGTCTACGCTGTCGCGGATCCAATCTTCTCGTTTCAGAGGCTACTTACTCTTCAGCCCCGAGGTGCCTATGACTCAAGCGTTTCTCCCGTTTTCCCGGCCCAGTATTGGCGAAGAGGAAATCGCTGCCGTGGAGCAAGTACTGCGCTCCGGCTGGATTACCACCGGGCCGAAAAACCAGCAACTGGAAGAGCAGTTCGCCCGCTATGTGGGTTGTCGACATGCCGTAGCACTTTCTTCGGCCACCGGCGCTATGCACATCACATTACTGGCCTTGGGAATCGGCCCGGGCGATGAAGTCATTACCCCTTCCCAAACCTGGGTATCGACCGCCAACATGATCTGCCTGCTGGGGGCCACGCCGGTGTTCGTTGATGTCGATCGCGATACGCTGATGAGTGATCTGGCGAGTATCGAAGCGGCGATCACACCCCGCACCAAGGCGATCATTCCGGTGCACTACGCTGGCGCGGCATTCGATCTCGACCCGCTCCATGCGCTGGCGGACAGACACGGCATCCCGGTTATCGAAGACGCCGCGCACGCCGTCGGCACCCTCTACAAGGGCCGTCATATCGGGTCAAAAGGCACGGCGATTTTCTCGTTCCACGCCATCAAGAACATGACGTGCGCAGAGGGCGCCATGTTCGTCAGCGACGATGAAACGCTCGCCTCCCGGGTACGCATGCTCAAGTTTCATGGTCTGGGCGTGGACGCCTACGACCGCCTCACCCACGGCCGCAAACCCCAGGCACAAGTGATAGAGCCGGGCTTCAAATACAACCTGGCCGACATCAACGCCGCCATCGCCCTCGTACAACTGGAACGCCTGGACCAGATCAACGCCAAGCGCACCGAGCTGGCCAAGGCCTACCTGCAACGGCTGGAAGGTTCGAGAATGCAACCGCTGGCGATGCCTAGCTACCCGCAACAACACGCCTGGCACCTGTTCATCCTGCGCATCGACGCCGAGCGCTGCGGACTGGACCGCGAAGCATTCATGAGAGCCCTGCAAGAGCAGAACATCGGCACCGGCATCCACTTCATCGCAACACACCTGCACACCTACTACCGGCAGCGCTTCCCCAACCTTCACCTGCCCAACACCGAATGGAACTCAGCGCGCCTGTGCTCGATCCCGTTGTTCCCGGACATGACCGTCGATGACGTGAATCGCGTGGTCGACACCCTTGAAAACATCGTGGACACACATCTGTGAAACCTTACCCAATCAACTGCGTGTCCATCGTCATTCCGGTCTACAACGAAGAAGAAAGCTTGCCTGAGTTGCTGCGTCGCACCGAAGCGGCTTGCCAGCAACTTCGCCATAAGTACGAGATCGTGCTGGTCGACGACGGTAGCCGGGACGAATCGGCACACCTATTGGAACAAGCGGCATCGCTGCGGGGCAGCCCGGTCGTGGCGGTGATTCTCAACCGTAACTACGGCCAGCATGCGGCAATCATGGCCGGTTTCGAACAGTGCCGGGGCGATGTCGTCATTACCCTCGACGCCGACCTGCAGAACCCGCCCGAAGAGATTCCGCGCCTGGTGGCCAAGGCCGAGCTTGGCTATGACGTGGTTGCCACGGTGCGCAGCAATCGCCAGGACTCAGCCCTGCGGCGCTGGCCGTCGAAACTGATCAATCTTGCCGTGCGGCGTTCCACCGGGGTCTCCATGAGCGACTACGGCTGCATGCTCCGCGCATACCGGCGGTCCATCGTCGACGCCATGCTCGCGTGTCGTGAACGCAGCACGTTCATTCCGATCCTTGCCAACAGCTTCGCCCGGCACACCACGGAGATCCCGGTGACCCACGCCGAGCGCGAACATGGCGAATCCAAGTACAGCCCCATGCGCCTGATCAACCTGATGTTCGACCTGATCACCTGCATGACCACCACGCCCCTGCGCCTGCTGAGTATTGTCGGCTTCATCATGGCTGGTTTGGGCGTGCTGTTCGCCACCGCACTGATCGTCCTGCGCCTGGTTTTCGGCGCCGCGTGGGCCGGCCACGGAACATTCGTGCTGTTCGCCGTGCTGTTCGTCTTCACCGGCGGGCAATTCATCGGCATGGGATTGTTGGGTGAGTACCTGGGACGGATGTACAGCGACGTACGCGCGCGTCCCAGGTTCTTCGTCGAGAAGGTTCTGCGCGGACAATCCGCCACGCCCTCCCCGGCTGTCACCGTTGATGGACTCACTTCCACTTCTTCCGACCAGGTTCTCTCATGAGCGCAAAAGCCGTTGTTTTCGCCTATCACGATATTGGCTGTGCCGGTATCGATACCCTGCTCAACGCAGGCTTCGACATTGCCGCCGTATTTACCCACGCCGATGATCCGAAGGAAAACACCTTCTACGGCTCCGTTGCGCAACTATGCGCGCGCAAAGGCATCCCGGTCCATGCGCCGGAAGACGCCAACCATCCGTTGTGGATCGAGCGCATCAACAAGCTCGAGCCCGACTACCTGTTCTCGTTCTACTACCGTCACCTGTTGAGCGAGTCGCTGTTGGCGACCGCTGCTAAAGGTGCGTTCAACCTCCACGGCTCGCTGCTGCCGCGTTATCGCGGGCGGGCGCCGGCCAATTGGGTGCTGGTGAACGGTGAAACCGAGACGGGGGTGACCCTGCACCGTATGGTCAAACGCGCCGATGCCGGACCGATCCTCGCCCAGCAAAAGGTCGCCATCGAGCGCAGCGACACGGCGCTGACCCTTCACGGCAAATTGCGCGTGGCCGCCACCGACCTGTTGCGCGACACGTTGCCTGCGTTGCTTGCCGGTAAAGTCAGTGAGCGGGAGCAGGACGAATCCATGGCCACAGTGTTCGGTCGCCGCACCGCGGCCGACGGCAAACTGGTCTGGAAACGCCCGGCGCAAGAATTGTTCAACCTGGTGCGTGCCGTGACCCAACCGTATCCGGGGGCCTTTTGCGCCGTGGGCGAACACAAGCTGATTGTCTGGAGCGCGAAAGTCATCCAGGGCAACGAAGGCCAGGCACCGGGGCGTGTCATCAGTGTCGATCCGCTGCGTATCGCCTGCGGCGAAGACTCGCTGGTGGTCACCGCCGGTCAACGTAACGACAACGGCTTGTACCTGAGCGGTGCGCAACTGGCTAATGAGTTGGGCCTGGTGGAAGGCTCCCTGCTGCGCGGCGCCGAGTCACGCCGCGCCCGACGACGGACTCGGGTGCTGATCCTTGGGGTCAACGGTTTCATTGGCAATCATCTGTCGGAGCGCCTGCTGCGCGATGACAAGTACGAGGTCTATGGCCTGGACATTGGCTGCGACGCGATCGAACGCCTGCGCAGTCATCCGCGCTTCCACTTCGTCGAAGGCGACATCAGCATCCACTCTGAGTGGATCGAGTACCACGTCAAGAAATGTGACGTGATCCTGCCACTGGTGGCCATCGCCACGCCGATCGAGTACACGCGCAATCCGTTGCGGGTGTTCGAGCTGGATTTCGAGGAAAACCTGAAACTGGTCCGCTACTGCGTCAAATACAACAAACGCGTGATCTTCCCGTCGACGTCAGAAGTCTATGGCATGTGCCAGGACGACAACTTCGATGAAGATACCTCCAACCTCGTTGTTGGCCCGATCAACAAGCAGCGCTGGATCTACTCGATCTCCAAGCAACTGCTGGACCGTGTGATCTGGGCCTATGGCCAGAAAGGCCTGAACTTCACCCTGTTCCGCCCCTTCAACTGGATGGGCCCACGCCTGGACCGCCTGGACTCCGCGCGGATCGGCAGTTCCCGGGCCATTACCCAGCTCATCCTCAATCTGGTGGAAGGCACGCCGATTCGCCTGTTCGATGGCGGTGGGCAGAAACGCTGTTTTACCGACATTGCCGACGGCGTAGAAGCGCTGGCTCGGATCATCGATAACGAGAACGATGCCTGCAACGGCCAGATCATCAACATCGGCAACCCGGACAACGAAGCCAGCATCCGCCAATTGGGCGAGGAGTTGCTGCGTCAGTTCCAAGCGCACCCGCTGAGGAACAACTTTCCACCGTTCGCCGGGTTCCGCGATATCGAAAGCAAGGCGTTCTATGGCAGCGGTTACCAGGACGTGTCACACCGCAAGCCAAGCATCGACAACGCCAAGCGCCTGCTGGGCTGGACGCCGACCGTGCAAATGAGCGAGACCATCGGCAACACGCTGGATTTCTTCCTGCGCGAGGCCATGAGCGAAATCGCCGAGTGCGCTAAAGAAGAATCATGCTGATGCGAGCAGGACTACGAATCGATGTCGACACCTACCGGGGAACCCGCGATGGTGTGCCGCGGCTGCTGGAAATCCTCGATGAGGCACGGGTCAAGGCAACATTTTTCTTCAGTGTCGGGCCCGACAACATGGGCCGTCACCTGTGGCGCCTGATCCGGCCGCAATTTTTCTGGAAGATGTTGCGTTCCAACGCCGCCGGCCTGTACGGCTGGGACATCTTGCTGGCTGGCACCGCCTGGCCTGGCAAACCCATTGGCCGGGATCTCGGACACCTGATACGCCAAGCCCGGGCCGCGGGCCATGAAGTCGGCCTGCATGCCTGGGATCACCATGGCTGGCAGGCCAATGTCAGGCGCTGGAGCCAGGCGCAGTTGATCGAGCAGATTCGCCAAGGCGTGGACAGCCTCAGCGACATCCTCGGGGAAAAAGTCGAGTGTTCGGCGGCGGCCGGTTGGCGGGCCGATCAGCGCGTGATTGAAGCCAAGCAAATGTTCGACTTTCGCTACAACAGCGATTGCCGGGGGCGAAGCCTGTTCCAGCCGACGCTGACCGATGGTGGCTTGGGTGTGCCGCAGATACCGGTAGACCTGCCGACCTTCGATGAGGTGGTCGGTCCGAATGTCACGGCCAAGAATTACAACGCTTTCATCCTCGAGCGCTTTAGCCCCGAAGGACTCAACGTCTACACGATCCATGCTGAAGTGGAAGGGATTTCGATGGCCAACGATTTCCGTCGATTGCTGGCCGACACGCATCGGCGAAACATCTGTTTTCGCCCCTTGGGCGATTTGCTGCCCGAAACACCCACGACCTTGCCGGCAGGCCAGGTGCTGCGTGGCGTGCTCGAAGGGCGTGAAGGCTGGCTGGGAGTGCAAGGCGCATGAGCAAGCGCTGGACGTTGCCGCTGTTGCTGGGAATTTGCCTGCTCGCTTACCTGTTGCCGTTGGGCAGCCATGGGTTGTGGATTCCCGACGAGACCCGCTATGCCCAGATCAGCCAGGACATGCTCCTGAGCGGTGACTGGGTCTCACCCCATTTCATGAGCCTGCGCTATTTCGAAAAACCGGTCGCCGGGTACTGGATGATTGCCCTCGGCCAGGCGGTGTTTGGCGATAACCTGTTTGGTGTGCGCATCGCCTCGGTCGTCAGCACCGGCTTCAGCGTGATGCTGTGCTATCTGATCGCCCACCGGCTCTGGAGTGATCGGCGCAAAAGCTTTGCCTGCACCTTGCTGTACATGAGCCTCACCGTGATCGCCGGCGCCGCAGGCTACGCCAACCTCGATCCGCAATTCACCCTCTGGGTCAACCTGAGCCTGGTGGCCCTGTGGTTTGCCTTGGACAGCCGGCGCCGCACCCCGCGGCTGGTCGGCTGGGCTACCTTGGGACTGGCCTGTGGCATGGGCTTTTTGACCAAGGGTTTTCTCGCCTGGTTGCTGCCGGTACTGATTGCCCTACCCTGGATGATCTGGCAGCAGCGCTGGCGTGAATTGCTGATCTATGGCCCATTGGCGATTGCCGTGGCTGTCGCCGTCAGCCTGCCCTGGGCACTGGCGGTGCATGCCCGAGAAGCGGATTACTGGCGGTTCTTCTTCTGGCACGAACACATCCGGCGCTTTGCCGGGGACGATGCCCAGCATGATGCGCCGTGGTGGTTCTATCTACCATTGCTGGTGGCGTTCAGTCTGCCATGGGTGGCGCTGCTGCCGCCGGCGTTGCGCCAGGCCTGGCAAACCCGTCGCCAAGCCAATATCGCTTTCCTGATGCTGTGGCTGTTGATGCCGCTGGTGTTCTTCAGCCTCAGCAAAGGCAAATTGCCGAGCTACATCCTGCCGTGTCTGCTGCCCCTGGCGTTGCTCATGGGGCATGCATTGGCAGACCGGCTCGCGTTGAAACAGGAGCGGGCGCTGGGCATCAACGGTCTGCTGAACCTGGTTCTGGGTCTGTTCGCCCTGCTCGCCGTGGTTTATCTGCAACTTAAAAAGCCACTGTATGACCATGAGCCACACAATCTGGTACTGATGGTCATCGGGCTGCTCGGCTGGATCATAGCCAACCTGCTGCAAGCCCTCAGGCCTTTACGCTGCTGGGCCGCGCCGGCATTCGGCAGTTTGCTGCTGATCGGTTTGCTGCCGGCCGGATTGCCCCGGTCTGTGGTCGCCAACAAAATGCCCGATCAATTTATCCTCGAACACCTCCAGGAACTCGGCCAGACCGACACGCTATTGAGCAACGACCTTGGTGCCGCGTCAGCCTTGGCGTGGCGCCTGAAACGCCCAGCCGTGGCGTTGTACAACACCGTCGGCGAGCTGAAATATGGCCTTGCCTACCCCGATGGCATGCAACAACGAGTCGACCTGCAACGGGTCCAGCAGTGGATGCGCGACGCCCGCCAAAGCGGCTCGGTCGGCGTGGTCATGCGGGTCAAGGGTGATGACGAACTCGACGAAATCGAACGGCTACCCAAGGATGGCAAACGTTATGAACGCGGCAACCTGGTTATCCTGATTTTCTCCCAGGAGCCGTCATGAGCCTGCTGCTACTGATGGCCGCCTGCGTATTGACCTGCCTGGGCCAGATAGCCCAGAAATGCGCCGTGGAGAGTTGGCGCGGCCAGGCGTCGGGCTGGGGCGAGAAGCTACGCTCGCCATGGCTATGGCTGGCGCTGGCCGCGTTGGGTACCGGTCTTTTAGTGTGGTTGCTGGTGTTGCAGCGCCTCGAAGTCGGCATCGCTTACCCGATGCTGAGCCTCAACTTCGTGCTGATCACCCTGGTTGGCCGGTTTGTCTTTCATGAGGCCGTCGACCGCCGCCACTGGCTGGGCGTCGCCCTGGTGATGGCTGGCGTGCTACTGCTGGGGCAACACGCATGAATCCTGGGCGTGGGATTGTCTTTGCCTTGGGCAGCGTGATGCTGGTCAGCGCCGCGCAACTGGGCTTGCGCTGGAGCATGGGGCGCCTGCCGCTTCCCGGACACTGGCTCAGCACAAGCCTCGATCTGACGGCACTTGGCGTGGTGCTGATAGCCATTCTCGCCTACGCCTTGTCGATGCTCAGTTGGCTGATGGCGTTGCGGGATTTGCCGGTGGCTCGCGCTTATTCGCTGCTGAGTATCAGCTACGCGCTGGTGTACCTACTGGCCGCCGCGCTACCGGTCTTCAACGAAAGCTTCAGCCTCTCGAAAAGCCTGGGAGTGGCGCTGGTCATCCTTGGCGTCATCACCATCAACTCTCGACCTGCTCATACGCCGGTTTCCAGGAGTGCCCAATGAAAATCAGTGTGTTCGGTAGCGGCTATGTCGGACTGGTCCAGGCCACCGTGTTGGCGGAGGTCGGTCACGACGTGGTCTGCATGGACATCGACTACGAAAAAGTCAGCGCCCTTAACCAGGGACATGTCAGCCTCTTCGAACCTGGCCTGGCCGGGTTGGTTAAAGAGAACCTGGAAAACGGGCGGCTTCGTTTCACCTGCGAAGAAAACCTCGCCGTGGAGCACGGACAGGTCTTGTTCATTGCCGTGGGCACTCCGTCGCGTCCCGACGGTTCCGCAGACTTGAGCGGGGTCTTCTCGGTGGGTGAAGCCATCGCGCGACATCGCCGCGAACCGGTGATCATCGTGGAGAAATCCACCGTCCCCGTGGGCACAGGCGACGCCCTGCGCGAGCGGATCATCGAAACCCTGCAGCGCTACCAGCACACACTGGACTTCGATATCGTCTCCAACCCGGAATTTCTCAAAGAAGGCTCGGCCGTCGCCGACTGCCGGCGTCCGGACCGGATAGTCATCGGCTGCGAGCGCGATGAAGTCCGCCAGGTGATGCGCGAGTTGTACGCCCCCTTCAATCGCAACCATGACCGCATCATGTTCATGGACCTGCGCAGCGCCGAGCTGACCAAGTACGCCGCCAACGGCATGCTGGCAACCAAGATCAGCTTCATCAACCAGATCGCCGAACTGGCCGAACACCTGGGCGCCGACGTCGAATCCGTGCGCCTGGGCATCGGTGCCGACTCGCGCATCGGCTATGACTTTATCTATGCCGGCTGCGGTTATGGTGGCTCATGCTTCCCCAAGGACATGCGCGCGCTGATCCACAGCGCACAGCAAGCCCAATGCTCCAATGATCTGCTGCAGGCGGTGGAAGCGATCAACCAGCGGCAAAAACATAAGCTGTTCGAACGGATCAATGCGTTCTACCGGGGCGATCTGCGTGGCAGGACATTTGCCGTGTGGGGCCTGGCATTCAAGCCCAATACCGACGACATGCGAGACGCCCCCAGCCGGGTACTCATGGAATCGTTATGGGAAGTCGGCGCTCACGTTCGGGCCTTCGATCCAGAGGCGATGCAACAGACCCAATCGTTGTATCAGGACCACCCTAACCTGAGCCTCATGGGCACCCCGGAAGCGACCCTCAGTGGAGCCGATGCGCTGATCGTCTGCACTGAGTGGCAACAGTTCAAAGCCCCGGATTTCGACCTGATCCAGAGGCGACTCAAAGCCCCGGTGATCTTCGATGGACGCAACCTATACGACGCGGAGCGCCTGGCGCAACGGGGTTTCCAGTACTTCCCGATGGGGCGCGGCGATTCGTGCAAGCTGCCCATTCCACATCAGAAATGGAGTACCAGGATCGCAAGCTGATGCTCGGAGACGCTGGCATTGCTCAGTTGAGATCATTGAGAATCAAGCTGCGATAATGCCCCGGATTGGACCCGGACCACTTGCGAAACGCCTTGTAGAAGGAGCTGGCGTCGGCGAAACCCAGGCGCGCGGCGATGTCGACGAAGCTGATGGACGGCTCGGCAAGCCAGGCAATCGCCAGCTCTTTGCGCACGCTGTCCTTGATGCCCTGATACGTCTGGCCCTCCTCCGCCAGGCGGCGGCGCAGGGTGGACGCGGATACGCACAACTGCTGGGCCAGCGCCTCGGTTTCCGGCCATTGTTCGGCGGACAATTGGCGTAAATCGTGACGGATGCGGCTGGCAAGGCTTTGCGGGTCGCGGTATTTGACCAGGATGTTGGCCGGGGCCTGGGCCAGGAAGCGCTTGAGCTCTTCGGCGCTGCGCCGGATGGGCAGGTCCAGGCATTCGGCGGCGAAGATCATGCGTGTGCGAGGCCGGTCGAAGCGCAGGTTCTGGGAAAACATCACCCGATAGTCGTCGCAGAAATCCGGTGCCGGGCAGCGCAACTCGACGGAAAGGATAGGAATGCGTCGCCCGGCCAGCCAGCAGGCCACGCCATGGACAATCATCCAGTAGGTGAAATAGGTAAACGCCCGGCGCGGTTCCTGATCGTCCTCCAACAGGACGATCTCCGCCAGGCTCTGCTGGCGGACCCACTGGGCCGGCAGGTGTTCGAGCATCAACGAGAGAAACCCCAGCCCCGCCGTCAATCCGGCGGCCAGCGTCGGCTGGGCCATGGCACATTGGCAAAGAAACGCCAGGCTGCCGGACTTGAGCTTGCGCGGGTCCATGCCGAAAAACTCATCGTCCAATCGCCTTGCCAGCAACCGCCAGAGCCGCGCATAGGCATGGGCTGCGACCCGCGCCTGGGGATCATCGAGTAGCGCGGGGTCGATGCCGACCTTGCTCAGCACCTCATTGGTGGTCGCCCCGGGGGCGCAGCTTTGCAGCAGCGCCTCACGGACCAACTGAATGGAGATGGTGTCTTTTTCCGACATGGCGCGGGCGTTCACAGGATCCGGTAAAGCAGCCGTTCGATACGCACCCGGCTGACCCGTTTGAGGAACTTGCCTACAGCCGCCGGGTAGTCCGGCAGGGTTTCCAGGTCCAGGTAGCGTTCGATCCGGCGAGTATGCCGGTAGATCTGCTCAAGCTCGGCCTGGCGCGGCGCAAGCAACTCGCCCTTGGGGTCGTCCAGCAACAGGGCGTTTTCCAGGTCCAGGCGAAACGCCCGTGGGTTGAGGTTGTTGCCGGTGAGCAAAGTGTAGCGCTCGTCAACCCACATGCCCTTGAGGTGATAGGTGTTGTCACCGTCGCGCCACAGGTGCAGGTTCAATTGCCCGCTGTCGATGTAGCGTTGGTGCCGTTTGGCGAAGCGCCGCAGGCTGATCTCGTAGAGATAGGGCAATGCGGCGATGATCTTGAACGGCTCGCTTGGCGGAATGTAGAAGTCGTTGGCGGTCTTGTCGCCGACGATGATGTCAATCTTCACCCCACGGGCCAGGGCGCGGTTGATCTCGCGGGTCACGGCCAGGGGCAGGTTGAAGTATGGCGTGCAGATGGTCAGTTGCTGGCGACTGCTGGCGATCAGTTCGCCGATCACCCGGCTCAGCGGGTTGTTCTTGCCCACGCCCAGCAACGGGCTGACCGACAGGCCACTCTTGTCGAGGCTGCCGGCGTTGGTGTCATACGCCGCGTGCTTGAGGCGACTGCGCAGGTCGCCAATATCATTGCGCAGGCTGCGGGTGCTGGGCAGGTTCGGCAGGTCCAGGCGATGTACCGCCTTGGAGGCGATCAAGCCGTGCTGCACCAGGTGCTGCATCGAATCGGCCAGTGCCACGTTCTGCAACAGGTGGTAGCGGTCGTAGCGGTACTTGTCGAACTTGTGCAGGTAGACATTATTCAGGCTCGCGCCGCTGTAGACCACGCAGTCGTCGATCACGAAGCCTTTCAAGTGCAGCACGCCGAACAGCTCGCGGGTCTGCACCGGTACGCCGTAGATCGGCACTTCGCTGGCATGGGTGCGCGTTTGTTCCTGGTACCAGGCTGAGTTGCCCGGCTGCTTCTTGGCGCCGATCAGCCCGCGTTGGGCCCGCAGCCAATCCACCACCACGACCACGTCCAGTTCAGGACGCGCCGCTTTGGCAGCATGCAGGGCATCGAGGATTTCCTGGCCCGCCTCGTCCTGTTGCAAGTACAGGGCGACGATGTAGATGCGCTGGGTGGCCTGGGCAATTTTCTCCAGCAGGCAACGGCGGAACTCGGCGGCGCCATCGAGGATGGTCACGGCATCGGCGGTCAGTGCAAAGCTGCGCAGCTTGGGCAGCAGGGAGCGTTTGAAAAGCGACGGCATAGGGCTCGCAAAAGGTCGAATCCGAAGAACGCATGAGCTTACACCATGGATCGGTTCGGGTCTTCCCGTCTTCATGAAAAAAGATTTGACCAAGGAGAACGATCATTCTACTGTAATAAACATGAACGAAATCACTAGCAATGAAACCCGAGACATCATCCTCGATGTCGCCGAAAAGTTGATCTATAAAAGTGGCATCGCCGCCACCGGCATGGACCTTCTGGTAAAAACCGCCGGCGTCTCCAGGAAAAGCATCTACCGCTACTTTGCCAACAAGGACGACCTGATCGTGGCGGCCCTCAAGCGCCGTGACGAACGTTGGATGCACTGGTTCAGCAGCGAGGTCGACAAGGCCCCGACGCCAGCGGAACGCTTGCTCAACTTGTTCACCGTACTCAAGGGCTGGTTCGACAGCGAAGGCTTTCGCGGCTGCGCATTCATCAACACCAGTGGCGAAACCGGCGATCCGCAGGACCCGGTCCGCCAAGTGGCGAAGTTGCACAAACAGAAGTTGCTCGACTACGTCACCCGGCTGTGCTCGGACCAAGGTATCGATAATCCGCAAGCCATGGCCCGGCAGTTACTGATCCTGATCGATGGCGCCATTACCGTCGCGCTGGTCATGGGCGATCACAGTGCCGCTGATGACGCTCAAGACCTGCTCAGAACTTTGTTGGTTGAAGTTAGATAACAAACGCACTTCGTAAACCGCTGTACAAATTGTCAATCACTCATTGGAGATTTGCCATGTCGTCCCCCGCTGAAGTTCGTCCGCCCTTACCGCCATTCACCCGTGAATCGGCTATCGAGAAAGTTCGCTTGGCCGAGGATGGCTGGAACTCTCGAGACCCACAGCGGGTGTCCCTGGCCTATACGCTGGACACGCAATGGCGTAACCGCGCCGAATTCGCCCATAACCGCGAAGAGGCCAAGGCATTCCTGACTCGCAAATGGGCCAAGGAACTGGATTACCGGTTGATCAAGGAGCTCTGGGCCTTCACCGGCAACCGTATCGCCGTGCGCTACGCCTACGAATGGCACGACGATTCGGGCAACTGGTTCCGTTCTTATGGCAATGAGAACTGGGAATTTGACGAGCAGGGCCTGATGTCCAACCGCTATGCCTGCATCAATGACATGCCGATCAAGGAAAGCGAGCGCAAATTCCATTGGCCGTTGGGACGCCGGCCGGACGATCATCCGGGGTTGTCCGAGTTGGGGCTGTAAGCGATTCACCTGCGGGAGCGAGCTTGCTCGCGATGGCGACGGCAAATCCAACATGGAGGCAAGCTGACCCACCGCTATCGCGAGCAAGCTCGCTCCCACAGCAGAGCCGTGGCGCAAACAGCCGCGGCAGACCAGCGGCCACTCGCCAGGGTTGACCGACAAGACGCCAGGCATCACATTGCCTGGGTCAGCCGATAGCCTCAGAGGCAGCTTCGTTGTGTTGCAGACCTTGTGGAGCCCATGACCGCGTCGATTCCGATCCGCCCCCCCTGCCCGCCTGGCGTCTGTGATTGCGGGCGCGATATGTTGCTGCAAACGCCCGGCAGCGACCTGCGCATCCTTTGTTTCAACCGCCAGGAAGAAAAGCGCCTGCTCGAACGGCTGGAAAACATCCAGAGCCTGGCCGAACTCGAACGGCTGCAGCAGCGGTTATACGAGAACCTGGGCATCCGCCTGACCGTCGAACCCGGCTACAACGAAGTACGCACCATGCGTGGCATCGCCATAGAATTCCAGGACCACCCCGGCCTGTGTCGCAAGATTCGCCAGACGATCCCGGCGGCCATCCGGCGTGGGCTGGAAAAACGCCCGGAAATCGCCTGGCGACTGCTGGACGCCCACGACCTGTTTCGCGACGCCTGACGGTCAGCGCGGCGCCTGGATACGTTGCAGGAATTCGGTCCGTTTCAGTTGATCGGCCTGCTCCTTGGCCAATACGTTTGGCAACAGGTCGATGGCCTGTTGCACGCTGAGGATAAACACCCCGTCGTCGTCGCCGAGCGCAATATCGCCGGCACGCACCGTGACACCCGAGACCTGAATCGGTTGGTTGACCTCGCCACCCAAGCCAAGGCTACGGGTCGTGAACGCGCTGACACTACGACTGAACACTGGCAAGCGATGCGCGCGCAAGGCCACCACGTCAGTCACCGCGCCGCACACCACGACGCCGGCCACCCCCTTGATCAGCCCGGCCAGTGTCCGCAGCTCGCCCCAACAGGCACACTCGGGGTCACCCACGCATTCCACCACCAGCACATCCCCTGGCTCACTCAGCAACAACGCTTCACGCAGGATGCTGCCATCGGGGGTGAAGAGTTTTACCGTGACGACTTTGCCGACCATGCGCAGGTTGTCGAACAGCGGGCGGATACCGCGCAAGTATCCGCTATCGGTGAAGTGCCCGACGGTGGACGCCGGGATGCGTTGGTATTGCGCCAGCAGCGATTCGGTCAACCCGGTTCGCGGCGGCGCCATTGAATCATTCATGGTTTCTTTCTCTTTCGCAGCAACGGGCAGGCCGAGCAGTATTCGACCGGGTTGCTGGCCTGGTAATAGAAACAGCAAGTACGCCGCAGGCGCCGACAGCCCAGGCCGTTTTCAAGCACCATGGGCGCGCGACGAAAATGCTGCAACGGGTTGTAGTCCAGACCGAACAACGCCGGGGCGGCCTGGTTCAGCAGCCAGTCGAAGTCAGCCTCGACACGGCGACGTGCACAAGGATCCTGGAGGCTGTCCATGCGCTTTTCATACAACGAGTACACCCGCACTGCGGTGTTCTCCCAGAGAATGCGCCGGGAAATGCCGCTAACCTGGACAAAGAGCTCCCACAACGGTTTGAGCAACCCGGCGAACAGGTTGCTGACCAGGGTTTCGCGCCAGGCCTCGCGAGCGCCGTGGACGTAAGCCAGTGGTTCGAGGTCCAGCAGCGGCAGCGACGAGGTCCAGAGTCCCTCGTCGTGGCCGTACTCGATGATGCAGTTATCCGGGGTCAGCCGCAGCCCCTTGTCACACGCCGACAGGGCATAGAGACAGGCACCGGTGGCGAGGAACGCAATCCGCTTGCTCAACAACGAAGCGGTAATCGCCCGCGACGGCGAGCCGAGAATCGGTGTCAGTTCATCCAACAACCGCAGGCATACCCCACCGTTCAACAGCTCTTGCGCCGCCAGGGAGCGCAGCGGATCGCGCGCCCCGGCCGGTTTGAGCCGCAAGGCGCCGCTGAGTACCGCCCATTCGCCAGCCGTGAACCCGCCAGGCAAATCAACGTTCGCCGGCTCAGCCCCGAGGCTGCTCCTGACCGCCATTCCCTCAAGCCTCCAGGAACAGCCGGCGGAACGGGTTGACCACCTCGCCCTTGCCGAACGGCATGCTGCCCGGCCCACCGGCGCGCTCAATCATCGGTGTGAGCAACAGTTTCTGTGGCCAGTTTGGCGCGTCGAACAGCTGGCGCTTGATCATCGCCCGAGCCTCGTCGTCGAAATCGATGGTTTCGATCAACTCGTCCAGTACTCCGCGCAGCGCCAACCACAGGCCGGCCACCGGGATCGAATAGACCTGCGCCAGGGTGTCCATGATCGCTCGCATGTTGACCTGGATGCCCAGGGTCTGTAGCCAGAACAGCAGGTCTTCCGGGCGATCGTGGTAGAGGGTATTGGCGTGGCCTTTCTTGATGCGGTACACCGGATCCGCCATGCCGTTGCGCTCCAGCCACGGCACGAAAATGCGCAGCGAATCATGGTCGCGCAGCAGCAAGCCATCGGCATGGCCGTCCTTCCAGACCAGCACCGCGTTCTGGCCATGGACTTCACCGAGCATGCCCAGGCGGAACATGCGCAGGTTGATGTCGAAGAAGCTGCGGGCCAGTTCGCGGAACAAGGTCAAGACCGATTCAGCGCCTACCGGCAAGTTGCGGTATTGCATCCAGTCATCGAAGAAATGCCGGTTACTACCGGGCAACGGCGTGCCCAGGGCAGCCATGGGTAGCAGGCGGGTGTCGGCGGCCTCGAGCAGCGCGCGTGGATAGCCTCGGACCATGGCCGACAGATGCCGTGGTGCTTCGTCGAACAGCGTGGCGTCCGGTGGCATGAATGCCCACCACTTGCCCTCGTCGCACAGGTGCAGCGACTGGCGCAGAGTGGCGTCCTTTTCCAGTACTTCGTGCAGCAAGGCTTCGCTCAGGCCGCCGTTGATCATCTTGACCGCCGGCAGGTAGCGGGACGCGCCCAGGGAATGAATCGCCATCGGCAGCTTGAGGTAATCGGCGCTGTTGAAGCACGGCGTCATGGAACGCAGGGACGAGGTGGCGAAGAAATCCCCTTCATTGAACTCCAGGCGCTGGCAGTCGCCCTTGGCGAACACCTCTGCCAATTGCTTGTCCAGCACGTGTTCCCATTGCCAAGGGTGGACCGGCAGCGCGACATGAGTGTCGGCCAGACCGCGTGCTTGCATTTCCTGACCGAGACGGGCCTGCAGATCCGGCGGCAACAGGTAGTGCGCCGGATAACACTGCGCCAAGTCGCCCACGCCCTCGCCACATAGCAGCAAGGTGCGATCCACCGCCACCCAGCTCAAGGCCACCGGGCGGGCGAATTCGGCCTGGTAGCGGCGATATTCTTCATCGTCGAGACCTTGCTTGGCCTTCGCCAACGGGTGGTACGGACGGTCACGCAGCGATGCCCATTGCTCCATGGTGCGGAAAAAGGTCGCCGGATCCTGGGCCATCAGACCCTGGTCATCGACGGCGTGGGACAAGGACAACGCCGTTTGCTTAACGCTGGTGTGCAACACGTCGAGAAACAGAGCCAGGCCCTTGTCATTGTCTTGGAAGCGCTCGCTCATCGAGCCGAACACCCGCTTCATGAAGTCCTCCGGGGACAGGACGGTCCATTGCTCGTCTTGGCGCGCGAGCACCGGCGTACCCGGGACCTTTTCCCATTGCTGGGTTATACCGGGACGCAGGGCAATGCTGATGAAGCGCTGTTCGACCGGGTCGCAGCACCACTCCCAGATGTACTGTCCGGTCAAGGTCGGGGCGTATGGATGGGCGCGCTGCCAGTCAGCATCGCTCACCAGGGGCAAGGGTTCGCTGCCGAAGAACTGTTCGGCCAGCAGGCAGTCCACCAGGTCCTGCATGACGATGTTGGTCGCTTGGCTCATGGCCTGTGGGGTCGCAGTAGTCATCTTGATTCATTGTCCTTCTGAAGAAAGTGTGGCCAAGCGGCCCTGGAGAGCGCGGAACGCAATGCCGCGTTCGTCGCCCAGCACAAAGGTATTCACCCCGCGGCCACGCCAGCGGGCGTGATCGTCGGGTTGGCGGGGAATCGCGCAATACGGCACGCCAGCGCTGCGGGCGGCCTGCCAGGTGTCGAGCAAGGCCTGCTGCACCGCGGGCTCGTTGATCTGCCAGGGCGTTCCCAGGGATTGCGACAGGTCGGCCGCGCCTTCGAGGATCATGTCCAGCCCGGGCACGGCGGCAATGTCCGCCGCCCGCCGTACGCCCTCGGCGCTTTCGATCATCGCCACCACCATGATTTGCTCGTTGGCCCGGCCCACGTACTCGGCAAGGCTGTACTTACCAAACGAACCCGGGCGCCCGGCATTCAGGCTACGTCGACCCAACGGATGGTATTTGCACGCGGCAATCGCCTCGGCCAGTTGCTCCGGGCTTTCGATCATCGGCAACACGATGCCCTGGGCCCCGCCATCGAGCAGGCGCAACAGGGTTTTCGGGTTCAGGTCCGCGACCCGCACCAGCGGCGTGATGGCATAGGCCTCGGCCATGCGGATCATGTGCTCCACCGTTTCCGGATTGATCAGCACGTGCTCCATATCGATGATCACGAAGTCGTAGCCGGCCTCGGCGATCAGCTCGATCGCCATCGCCGACGGGATCGAACTGATCAGGCCATAGGCGGCCTGCCCCGCGCCGAGTCTGAGTTTCAGTTGATTGGTTCTCAGCATGGTTGCGGCCTGAATGCATGCAGGGGATTGGGCACCGACTTGAAGCGCCGCTCACCGTCGCCCAGCAGGCGGCGCTTGGTGAGTTCCTCCACTTCATAGGCAGGTGCGAACACATCGAACAGGGCAAAGCGCTCGCGGTGTTGTGGGTGCGCTGTTTGATAAGCGCAGATGACCTCGGCAGTCATCTGCCAGAAACGGCTTTCATCCAGCTGATAATGCTGGTGCAGGAAAATCGCCATTTCCGCCAGGCAGATGAAGAAGAAACAGTCGCAGGAGAAGTCGCGTACCGCATTGACGTCATCGGTGAGGATGAACGAGTTGCGGTTCAACCGGGCATGGCTGGCGGGCAGCGGCACCAGGGTCGGGCACAGTTCAGGGCGTGCCAGATGCGCCGGGGAATAACGTACACCGTCATGGAAATCCTTGAGGGCAATGCGTTGCGGCCAGCCATCCTTGACGATCAGCACGATGTTCTGGCCGTGGGATTCCATGCCGATGCCTTCGGCGTACAACATATGGATGATCGGCGGCACCGTGACTTCCAGCAGGCGTTGGGTCCAGGCCTGCAAGCCGTACTGGGCGATCCAGGCGTCGATGAAGGGTGCCTGTTCGCCCTGGCCGTAGCGGTTTTCCACGTGGCTGAGGCCATTGAACGGCACGGCCTGCTCACCGGGCTTGAGGTAGCCGTGGATGCTTTCGCGCCAGATGGCCCCCAGGGTGCCGTAGGCTTGGGACGCGCGGCTGGCCGGCAGATGGTCGTAGCTGAAGCTGACCCCGGCCACCTCTCCCAGGATCACGAAATCCAGGGCGCGAGCAGTGCTGTCAGTGGCGATCAGTTGCTGCAGCCAGTCGGTGATGATCGGGCCGTTCATCACCGTGTGCCGCGCCAGGATCCGCGTACTGGACGTGTTGGTCATGCTCATCGCCAGCTTCACATACGGGCGCTCGGGCGCGCTGGCGTTGGCCAAGGTACGGATCGATTGCTGGGCCTTGTACTGATCATCGGAAACACCGAGGTGAATCAGCTCGCCACTGATCAGTTCGGGGTAAAAGTTCGGGACAATGGTGTTCTCCCACTGCCACGGATGGACCGGGATCAGCCAATAATCTTCCGGCGACTGGCGGCGACTTTCGAGGACGGTGGCCAGTTGTTGCAGGCGACTCTCCCCCGCTTCCTGGCGGATGAACGCCATGAAATCCATTTTGCAGGAATGGTTCATTGCCCCGCAGGACTTCGCCACGGCCAACCAGACGACGGCGATGGGAGCGGCGAATTCCGGCCCGTAGCGAGTGTTGTCCTGCAAGGAAAAACCAATCCGCGACTTGTAGCACGGGTGGTAACTGTGGGCGTCCATGAAGTGCTGCTCCAGCGCGTCCACGTCCAACAGGTGCGCCGCACGTGGCGCGCTGTAGCCCTGGCTGCGGGCTTGCAGGTCCTTGAGTTGGGTCTGTTCCAATTCCTGGATGAACCGCGGCAAGTGGGCGCTACCCTCGAATTCGCCGAGCAGTTCGGCCAGGGCCTGGTGCAGGTTCGGCGCCTGGGCTTGGCCCGAAGCCTCCACGCGCTCAAGGCTGGCATGGTCCAGGCGAACCAGTTCGAAACTGCTGCTACGCAGGCCGTTGCAGCGGTATTGCACCGGTTGCCGATCCGCATCACGGCCTTGCACGATGAAGCGATACAGGCCGTCGCCAAGCGGTTGGCACTGGTACGCCAGCACGTCTTCATACAGCAGGGTTTGCAGCAACTGGCCCACGACACGCTGCTGGACACGTCGGCAGACGTCGGCATCGACACGCGCCAGCCAGGCACCCGGGCCTGAGGTGGAGGTCGTATGCGGGGCTTTTTCAAAAATCGTCATGGGAATTCCTTATCGATTAACGTTGTTCGAGGGCAATGGGCGACGGCTCGGCCGCCCGTTCAGGCACGGGGAAACGCCAGGCACTGGGCAAGGCCAGCAGAATCAGGACACCGGTGGCGATAAACACCTCGCTGATGGCCGCCGAGGTGTGCAGCGCAGAGCCGGGCTCGACACCCAGGCGCATTTCCAGCCAGAGCGAGGCGATCACGATGGCCAACGACGACACGAGGCGCCGGGAGATGTTGTTCATGGCCGCGCCCTGGGTGACCATCGGTTCTGGCAAGGCATTGAGGCCGGCGGTGGTGACCGGCATGTAGGAAAGCCCCAACCCGGCACCGCGTACCATCATCAGTACGAACACCGTAGTGATGGTGGTCTGCGACGTGAGCATGCCCAGGGCCAGGGTCGCCGCACCGGTCAGCAACATGCCCAGCGACACCACGGCCCGCGGCCCGTGCCGGTCCAGCCACTTGCCGCCGAGCTGGCCGAACAGGCTGGCGAACAGCGCGGTGCACAGCAGCGCCAGACCGGTCCAGATGGCGCTGTAGCCCAGCACCATCTGCACCAGCAACGGCACCAATACCAGGCACTCGAACATGCCCACCGATTGCACCACGGCGATGATCACGCTCAAGCGATAACCGCGCAGGGCGAAAATCCGTAGGTTGAGCAACGGCGCCGGGTGACTCAGTTCCACCCGCACAAAAGCGATCAGGCACAACACGCCGGCCACCAGCATGGCGAGGTTGAGCGGATCGACCAGGCCGCCGGCATGATGCAGGCGACTGGTGGCAACCATCAGCAAGCCAATGCCCCCGGCAATCAGCAGATACCCGGCAAAATCGAAGGGCTTGCGTTCAGGCGGCTCGGACGCCGGCAGCACGCCGAGGCCCAAGACCAAGGCCAACAGGCCGATAGGCACGTTCATCAGGAACAGCGAGCGCCAGCTGAACCACTCCAGCAGCAGGCTGCCGCACAACGGCCCCACCGCCGGGGCAAGCATTACCGCCGCGCCCCACAGCCCCGTCACCCGGCCCCGTTCGTCCTTGGCATACACCGAAAAAATGATCGCCAGCGACAGCGGGATCATCAGGCCGCTGGCGATCCCCTGGATCACCCGCGCGGCAATCACCACGGCAATGGAGTCGGCCAGGGCCCCCAACAGCGAGCCACCAATGAACAGCGCCACACCCCACAGATACAGGCGTTTTCGGCCGACCCGCTGACTGAGGAAACTGGTCAGCGGCATGGTCATGCCCATGGCGGTCATGAAGCCTGCGACAATCCAGGTCGCCATCAGCGGGCCGATGGCGAAAGCACTCATGAACGCCGGCAACGCCGGGTTTAGAGAACTATTGTTCAGGCTGACTGTGAGCGTGCCCAGCAGGACATTGATCACCACCCAATGGCGCGGCAACTTCACAGCAACTCACCCGGCGCCGTAGCGCTGACGAAGTGCTGCGCCGGGCGTGGATGGCACAAAAAGTCCGCGTGGGAGATGTTGTAGCCATAGGCGCCAGCCATCGGCAGCACCAACAGGTCACCCACCTCGACGCCTTGCAATTGGCAACCACGGCTCAGCACATCCTTGGGGGTGCACAGCTGGCCGACGACGGTCCAGGTTTTCGCGCTGTCCGGCTGCGGCTTGCGCCGGTGCGGCAAATGCATGACCGGATGATCGTGGCTCTGGGCCGCCGGCAGACGGAACTGGTGGGTGCCACCTCGGCAGACCAGGAAGTGCTCGCCGTGGCTGGTCTTGGTGTCCAGCACCTCGATCACGTAGTAGCCGCAGAACGCACTGATGAAACGCCCCGGCTCGAAACGCACCACGGGCGGTTGTTCATGGGCGGCCAGGGATTGGCCCAGGTGCCGGCACAAACGCGGCCAGTCAAACCGTTGCCCGCTGAGGTAGTCGACGCCGATGCCACCGCCGACATTCAGGTGCGTCGGTTGCTCGGTTCCGGTTGCCAGCGCCTTCCATTCGCTCCAGCGTTGCAGGTAGAAATCCAGCAGTTGTTCGTGACGCTCCACCGAGTTCTGGTGGGACATCGCATGCACATGAAACCCCTTGAGGGTCAGGTGACTGAAGGCCTGCACCCGTCGAACCGCTTCGGGCAGTTCCGCTTCATCGATGCCGAATGGCGTCGCCGTGCCGGCCATCGCCAGCTTGCTGGACAGCGTGGAAGGCAGTTGCGGGTTGATGCGGATGAACACCGGTTGAACCCGCCCGGCCTGTTGTGCCAGGCGTTGCAAGCGGTCGATTTCATTGAGGCTTTCCAGATGAATCGCCTCCACCTGATTCGCCAGGGCGGCGCGCAGGTCGGAGTCGAGTTTGCCAGGGCCGGAGAACACGTAGGGCTTACGGGTAGGGCAAGCCATCACCCGGTCGATTTCCCCGCCGGAAGAAATCTCGAATCCACTGACCAGAGGCGCCAATGCCTTGAGCATCGGCGCTTCGCTGTTGGCCTTGATCGCATAATACAACTCCACACCGGCGGGCAGCGCGGCCATGACCTCGCCGACGTGCTGGGTCAGCGCGTCCAAATCGTAGACGAACAACGCCAGTGGATCTTCGTGCTGACGGCGCGCGCCGTCGATGGCGGCCATGACGGTTTCTGGCAGGTCAGGCATAACGTGCCTCCTCGGCCCAAGGCGAGCGCAGGTTGACGTAGCCGGCCTGGCGATCGGCCTTGGCGGCCAGGCGCACCTTCAGGTTGGTCTTGCAGGCGATGGGTTCGCCAGCGATCAACGCGTCCAGCTCCGGCGCAGGCCTCACCAGTTCTCCACGGATGCTGCGCAGTTGTTGCTCAACCCGTTGCCACATCAACGGCGCCAGGTGCGCACGTTCCCAGCTCAGGGCCAGCACCGCCTCGGACAGGTTGTTGATCAGCAGGCAGTAACTGATGCGGCTCCAGCCTTGCTCGCGGGTATAGAGCAACGATTGGCGCACGCGCGGATGCAGGCCGATATCGATACCGGACATGCCCAGTTCATCGGTGAGCTTGACCCCTTCGAAATCCCGCAGCAGCAGTTGCTGTGGCTGGCCGTTGTCATGGATCAGCACGCTGTTTTGCAGGTGCGGCTCCATCACCACGCCATGATTGAAGAACAGCGCCAGCACCGGGCGCAGCAATAGCGCCTGATAGCGGTCGAACCAGTTCAGCAACTGTTCGTCTGCCAGAGGTTGGCCGTTGAAGCCTTGGAGGAATTCATGGACCAACGGTTGGGAATGAATGTCCCGGGCGAAGAGCGTGCCGGCCATCACACTGACATCGGCACCGGAACGACGGCAGAAGTTCTCCCGCAGGATGGCGCCGGTCTGTTCGCGAAACCAATGGCTGTCGGTTTCGCTGGCGTGTTTCGGCGCCCAGCTCAATGAACCCGGCTCGGCCACGGTGGACAAGCCTCCCAGGGTTTGCGGCTGGGTCTGCTGCAGACGCTGGAACAACTGGTCGATGATCAAGGTGCTTTCCAGCTCGTACCAGGCATTTTTGCGCACGCAATTGGTGATGCGTACGTTCAGCGAACCCTTGATGAAATAGTCATGGCCTTCGATGTACCAGGTGCGCATGGAGGCTGTCGGGCTGGCGAGCGCGCCCGTGGGCCCGAGGTCCCGTAGCTCGCCCAGCTCCAGCAGGTGTTGCACCCGACGGTCCTGCACGAATAACTGCGCCTGGACCGGGTGCAAACAGATGATCGCCCTGCCCGGTGCCGCACGACTTTGATCGGCGAAACCGGCCAGTACTTGCTCTTCGCTCAGCCCGTTGGCGGAAATGCGTAGGCCTTCGCGCGGCACTTCAAACAGGTGCAGGGCTGTGCGCGCCTGGAATTCCGGCGCGTAGGTTTCCTGGGCCAGGTGGGCCGGCCAGAGTCGCGCCTTGGGAGCCGGATGGTTGGGGTGGCCGAACCACAGCCCTTGTTCGCTGGCCAGGTAGTTACTCAGCGGCGCAGGGCCCTCGCCATCCATATTGTGGGCGACAATGGCGGCGGTCAGAGACTGGCTTTGCAGCACCTGATCCAGCAGCTCGTCGTTGCTGGCGCGGGTCATGTCTTCACAGGCGCTGAGCAATTGCGCAACGAATTCGGGGAACGCCAGGCTGGACCACGGCGCATCGCCCTGACGGGCATACACATCGGAAAGGTAGCGGTGGCTGCCGAGCCGGTCGCGGCGATCCACCATCACGAAGAACTGTTGGCCGTTGGGCAGGCTGATGGTCAGGGGAATACCCTTGCATTGCAGCCCTTCCAGATAACTTCCTGGCGCGATACCGCTCATTTCTTGCGGCCAGTTATAACGCAGGCAATTTTCCGGCAGCGCGAACTCTTTGATCAGGCAATTGAGCAAGGCGCGCGTGCTCGCCAGTTCGCTGACACGGTTGGATAGAACAGTACGATCGGGATATTGCATAGTTGCTCCTCGTAACCGCTGGGTTACGGATGACTTCATGTCTGGGCAAGTTCAAATAGCATTCAACGAAACAATAAGTGCCCGCCCTCCCATTATCGGGAAGTGTTTTAACGTTGCTTATTAAGTGACTGATAAGGCTTATATCGTCACGCCCATATTCGGGCAGTGGTTTTAACCGCGTTCTTGCAAGAGCGCTGCCTTCACAGCCTTTTCAAATCGATCGATCGCGAGGGCGCATTGCTCGTCATCGATAATCAACGGCGGCAATAACCGAATTACGTTGCCCTGGCGTCCGCCGCGTTCCAGCAGCAGACCATGGTCGAAGCAGTGTTTCTGGATGGCGACTGCCAGGGTCGGATCGCCCGGGAAGCTGTTCAGGCGATCAGGCGCCTGGCGCTCGTCGACGATCTCGATACCCAGCATCAACCCGCGACCACGCACCTGGCCGAGGGCCGGGAAGCGTTGCTGCAGCAGGATCAATTGGCTCTTGAGCCACTGCCCACGGCGCTCGGCCTGGGCCGGAAGGTTTTGTTGCTGCAGGGCGTTGAGCGTCGCCAGGCCCGTGGCCATTGCCATCTGGTTGCCACGGAAGGTGCCGGTGTGGGCGCCTGGCTCCCAGGCGTCGAACTGACGCTTGATACCCAGCAATGCCAGCGGCAATCCACCGCCAACGGCTTTGGACATGACGATGATGTCCGGCTCGATCCCGGCATGCTCGAAGGCGAACATCTTGCCGGTGCGGCCGAAACCGGCCTGGACTTCGTCGACAATCAGCACGATGCCGTACTGTTGCGTGACCTCACGTATGCGGCGCAACCATTGGACTGGCGCGCAGTTGACACCGCCCTCGCCCTGCACCGCTTCCAGAATCACCGCGGCAGGCAGCGAGACACCGCTTTCCACGTCGGCGATGAACTGGGTGAAGTAGTGGCTCAGCGCTTCGACGCCGGCTTCGCCGCCGATGCCCAGCGGGCAACGATATTCGTGGGGGTACGGCATGAATTGCACGCCCGGCATCAAGGACGCAACGGCGTTCTTGGGCCCGGTGTTACCGGTCACCGCCAGGGCGCCGTGGGTCATGCCATGGTAGCCGCCGCTGAAGCTGATGATGTTGCTGCGCCCCGTGACGGTCTTGGCCAGCTTGAGCGCTGCCTCCACCGCGTCCGCCCCCGACGGGCCACAGAACTGCAGGCAATAGTCACGCCCCTGCCCGGGCAGAAGGCTCAACAGCTTTTCGCTGAAGGCGTCCTTCTGTGGCGTGGTCAGGTCCAAGGTATGCATGGGCATGCCCGAGCTCATGAAATGATCGATGCTGGCAATGATGTCTGCATGGTTATGCCCCAACGCCAGGGTGCCAGCACCGGCCAGGCAATCGAGGTAGGTCTTGCCTTCCACATCCGTCACCCATACGCCATGGGCCTTGGCGATGGCCAAGGGCAACTTGCGCGGATAACTGCGAACATTGGATTCGAAGCGGCCCTGGCGGCTCAGATAATGAGCATTGTCTTTCTGCAAGGAATCGATGCGCAAAACGTTTTCATTCAGCATGAGGTAATCAACCCTGATAAGTCCCGACATGCAAATTATTATCATTCACGAATTACTGCAACAAGTAATCGCAAATAAAATCATGTCTGTGACGGAGTCGATATTAGTTAATTGACAGGCAGGAAAAATCCGCCGGATAAATAACGGATTAATAATAGTGACACATCGAAAGAGGCGCTTTGATATCAGCGCAGTGCGGGCTATAAGTTAACTTTTATATCGGTTTATTGACTCCGTTAATTGCAAAGTAATATCAGCCAATATCAAAACGACAGTGCTTATTAATAACAAACAGCTCCTTCCATGGAGCTGACGATCGGTTTAGAAGTCGACGGTGGCCGACAGCAGGTAGGTTCGCGGGGTTGCCAGCGTCAAGCCAGGCTCGCTGTCATCCGAGGCCCCGGCCGAACTCCAGTAGCGCTTGTCCGCTACGTTCTCGACATTGGCGCGTAGGGTGATGTGCTTTTCATCAACCTTGAATGCATAGCGTGCACCCACGTCGAAGCGCTCCCAGGAGTCGATTTCCTTGGTGTTGGCTTGATCCAGATATTGCGAGCTTGAGTAAATGGCGCGGCTGGTAAGAGTCAGGCCTTGTAGGGTCGGCACGTCCCACTCCGCACCCAGGTTGACGTTGTATTTCGGTGTGGCAGGTGCCCGGTTGCCATCGAAAGCGCCGTTGGTGGTGTTGGTCAACTTGCTGTCGATGTACATGACACCCCCGAGCAAGCGGGTACCCTTGAGCGGCTCACCGAACACACTCAGCTCCACACCGGTGTTTTCACGCTTGCCGTTCGGGCCGAAGACGCGTGTTGTAGCATTTGTCTCATAGGCCGGTTGCTTGATCCGGAACACGGCGGCAGTGACAGCCAACGGACCCGCATCATATTTGGCCCCGACCTCGACCGAACGGCTGATGAACGGCGGGAAAATCTCATCTTCGTTTACCGACGTCGACGGCGCGATCTTGCCCTGGCTCAGGCCTTCCATGTAGTTGGCATACAGCGACAGCTTATCGGTGGCCTTGAACAGGATGCCGCCCGAGGGCGAAACCTTTTCTTCGTCGTAGGCAGTCGGGCCCTTGACGCCATCCGACCAATCGTCAACCTCCACTCGCTGCCAGCGGGCGCCAAGGGTCAGCAGCAGCCGGTCATCAAAAAAACCCAAT